>NZ_LMPN02000021.1:0-191565 GCF_001423865.2 Brevibacillus sp. Leaf182
TAATATTGACGTACTTTTTCTCGGATGAAGGAGAAATCTATATGTTTCTGGATGACCCTTAATAAATGGTCCTCTGGGACCAATTCATCAAGGCACACAAATTCGTAATGCATTTGCGGATTATTATCATTGGAGGTAAGCACAATTATCACCTACTATAAAATATAATTATAAGAATTATAACAAATTAACGCGGTGTCGCTTTAAAATTAAGTAAAATAAAAATGGCTGTCGACTTTCTCGACAGCCTGACTCCTGATGATTTCAGGAGTTTTTTTGTATGCGGTCAGCTATTAAAAATCAAAGTTATCCGGGTCTGGACCAACTCGGTGATTTTGGTTCAACGCATGAATCGTTTCCATGTCTTCTTTCGACAGTTCGAAATCAAATACGGATGCATTCTCAACGATTCGATGCTCTTTTGTCGACTTTGGAATGGTCACAACGCCATTTTGCAAATCCCAGCGTATAATGACTTGGGCAATGGACTTCCCGTATTTTTCTGCAATTCCTTTTAGTTCTGGATTGTCCAATAGCTGTCCTTGCATAAGCGGAGACCATGCTTCAAATTGAATCCCTTGCTCCTGGCAATAGGCACGCAGTTCATCCTGGGACAGGCGCGGATGGAATTCCACTTGGTTTACCATGGGCTTAATCTCAGCGTCTTTAAGCAGTTCCTCTAAATGATGAACGTGGAAATTGCTTACCCCGATGGCTTTTACCAACCCTTTTTTGTAAAGCGTCTCCAATGCTCTCCATGCTTCTTTGAACTTTCCTTCTACCGGCCAGTGAATGAGGTACAAGTCCAGGTATTCCAGCCCAAGTTTTTTCAGGCTCGTCTCATATGCATTCAATGTGGACTCATATCCCAAATCAGCATTCCATACTTTCGAGGTAACAAAAAGATCTTCTCGCGTGATACCCGCTTCCTGCAAACCTGCACGGATTCCACGGCCGACCCCTTCCTCGTTGTTATAAATAGCGGCTGTGTCGATACTGCGGTAGCCGTGCTTGATTGCTGTTTTTACAGCTAGCTCGAGCTCCTGACCTTCCTCTACTTTAAAAACACCCAGACCCACCCAAGGCATTTTTACCCCGTTGTACAGCGTAGTCGTATCTTGCAAATGTTTTGGCATAACTTGTCTCCTCCATCCTTGTTCTCTATGTTAGTATGACTGTTTCCAGCCACCTAATGTGCTTCATGTCGTTTGACAAGTGTTATTATGAGATAGACTAACGAAAAGTAAAAGTACGCACTTTTTTGTGTGATAGGCACCAAAAAGTACCTATCATTCAGGAGGAAATCAATAATGAAGAAGAAGTATAACATTTCAGTGGAAGCTACACTCGAGGTCATCGGCGGTAAGTGGAAATGCGTTATTTTGTGTCACCTGACTCACGGAAAAAAACGTACAAGTGAGTTGAAACGACTTATGCCCGGCATTACACAGAAAATGCTGACACAGCAGCTTAGAGAGCTTGAAGACGATGGCATCATCAACCGGATTATTTACAATCAGGTTCCGCCAAAAGTAGAGTATGAGCTCAGCGAGTACGGCTGGAGCTTGAAAAGTATTCTCGATTCGCTCTGCTTATGGGGCGAAAAGCATATCATTAAGGAATACGGTGACAAGTATGCTGTATTGGAAGAAAGTATCTTAAATCAATAATTAGAACGGTAGTAGGCGAATACGGCAAAAGAATTCCAAGCGAGTTTTAGCCATAATCAAATGAAAAAGCTGCCGATCTAATCGACAGCCAGAATGGCGTAGTCATACACAGCTCTTCCTAGTAATCCTAGTGTGTTCAGAGCGGATTGAGCGGTTACCTCTTTGGATAAAGCCGTAATGGAAAAGCAGCGATTGTTCGTATACAGCAAGCCTACATCATGCTGTCTGCCGGTATCCCAGCCCGATTTACACGGCAGCTCCCATGCAGGATAATAGGATTCTTCCTGAATTGGCAATTGGGACGGCAGACCATTACGGACTTGCTGCTTTTTCATAATAGCGATCATCTCTTTGCAGGCACGCTCAGACAGATAACTGCCCGTTGCCAAATGACCCAGCATACTCGCAACATTCCCAGCGGTTATCGTATTGTTTTCTGTGACATCGAGTGGATAAATCATGAGTTTGCGTGAATAACAGCTTTGGCGCATTCCCAAATCAATCATGGTCTGATCAATCTGCGCTTTTCCTACCAAATCAATCAGCATATTTGTCGCCGTATTGTCGCTCTGAATAATCATGAGGGTCACCAAGTCGCGAATCGTTAGCTTCAAGCCTGGAGATAGCGCGTGCAAAATCCCAGATCCCCCCACCAGATCCTCTTGGCGTAGAACAAGCTGATCATCCAATCGAAAATGCCCCTGCTCACTTGCCGCGAAAACGGCTGCCATGATCGGCACTTTGATTACACTCTCCGCAATAAACAGCTCGTCCGGTACATGTTCAAAACGGATTCCTTTAGCTGCGCCTTGTTCCTCTACAACGACGCCCCAAGTCCCCTCCGCTTGTCCGATAATGGTCGACAACCTTTTCTCCAGCTCCACAGCTTTTCTTCCCTTCTCCTGTTGACTCATCGTTTCTTGTCGCTTTCCATTTATCATACTATTCCGAAAACACATCAGACAAGAGACGGCACCTTCTTACTTTTCGTTTATCCATCCTGAACTTGGAAATAATACGTAAGATAAACCTACGGGCAAGGTGAGGCATCATGCAGAACTCCGATAAGATTGGCAGCCGTCAATTTGTCATCCTCGTAACATTCATCACCATAGGAGATTCCATCCTGATCTTACCTACCGTACCTGCGACTGAAGCAAGTCACGATGGGTGGCTATCAGGATTGATCGGCATGGCACTGGGACTAGCCATCGTATACTTGTTTTGTGTAGTCGGTCGTATCTACCCCGAACAAACGCTGATTGAAAAGAACAAGCTCATATTTGGACGTTGGCTCGGCACGTTCTTTTCTCTCTTCTTTTTGGGAGCTATCTTACTCAACGGCGCTGTCTATATACGGACGATTGGGGATTTCATGACCACACACATTATGAAGCAAACACCCATCCATGCTGTCATGTTTTTATTCGTTGCCTGTGCAATATACGCTGTTCGATTAGGACTTGAAGCTTTTGCACGGACTAGCGAAATTTTTTTCCTCTGGTTTGTCTTTACATTCGTTATGTTTTTTCTTTTGTTAAGCCCTCAGTTCGAATTCAAGAACCTTTTCCCCTTCTTGGAAAATGGCATAAAGCCCGTCATAAGAGGAGTATTTGCAGTCACGGCTTTTCCCTTTTCGGAGCTGGTTATTTTTCTCATGATTACTCCACTCCTCGATGCCAAACAAAAGCTCACGTCTGCTTTTTTGCGTGGAGCCATTTACGGTAGTGTCTGTCTGCTTGCCGTCATTTTCTTATCGCTTTTGGTGCTCGGCCCGGAATTGGTTTCCCGTGAGACCTTTCCGAGCTACTCCCTCGCCAAACGAATCCATGTAGGAGAGTTCTTTCAAAGGCAGGAAGCGATGATGGCTCTCATGTGGTTTGTCTCCATTTATTTCAAAGTTGTACTGTATATGTATGGTTTCTGCGTGGGGATCAAGCAGCTTTTCCATTTACAGGAGCATCAGTCACTCACCTTACCCATTTGCGTCTTATATGTCGCCATTGCGATTATCATCGTTCCAAACGGAGCTTTCTTATACGAAACGTATACGTACTGGCCATTTTTTGATTTAACAAAAGGGTTCTTGTATCCGTTGATTCTCATCGTTGGTTACTGGATACGGAAGCGAATGAACAACAAGCCGGCTACCCTTACAAAGTGAGGTATCGGCTTGTTCTATGCTTATAGTAGTTGTTTGATGGCTGCCACTCGCTCTGCATCGACGTATCGAAGAGCCTGTCCTTCTTCGCGTACTGCCGATCCAAAATGAACCTCTTTGACACCCGTACGTTTCACGAGGTCTCCCACGTTAGCCAGTGACAATCCGCTTCCTGCCAAAATCGTGAGCTGCGTGTTCTCTGTCAGCTTGACGAGCTGCTCGATGCAATCAGCTCCCTCGATGGCGGTTTTTTGACCCCCAGAAGTAAGAATGGTGCGAACTTGGGGATATTCCAGGAGAATACGCGCTGCTTCGATTTGATCCACAGCATCATCAAAAGCACGATGGAATGTCACATTCAAAGCACCTGACTCACCAAGCAATAGCTCCAATCCCCGCTGATCGAGCGTATTTTCTGGAGTCAGCATGCCAAAAACGACACCTGCTGCCCCAAGCTCACGTATGACACGTACATCCTGCTGCATGACCGCCAGTTCTTCTGCTGTATAGCAAAATGATTGGCTATGCGGTCGCACCATGACGTTTACCGGGATGGAAACCGCCTTGACCACTGCCTCAATCAATCCCCAGCTTGGAGTAATGCCTCCCTCCAAAATTCCCGAGATGAGCTCCAGCCTGTCAGCTCCGCCCTGCTCCGCACGTTTTGCATCCTCAACTGAAGTCGCAATCACTTCCACTAGCATGATACTTCCCCTCCGTTTTTAGCATTTGTTTAAAACAAAAACTGGTCGTTTCTCCCCTACCACCAACTGATTGTCGTTTTTAATAGCTTTTGGCGCCAGCGCATGCAGTCGGTCGATGGTTTCCTGATTATCATACTGAATCTGCTCCAAGATCGATGCGATAATAAGCGGCCATGCTAATTCAGAACCATTCAGTACCTTAAGCGAGAAGCTGAGTCTCTCTTTTTTCAAAGCAAAGCCGTATACGCCCATCGCCCCGCCTTTAGCAATTATATTTTCATCCATTAAAAGTGCTGTGCAGATGAAGTTGTGACTGGCAATGATCTCGGGACTACTCGTCATCCACCCTGTCACACTCTCTACTGCCTCACGTGTCGTGCGATCCCCGATCAGGTCCGGGCAAGCGAGCTTTAGATAGGCGATCGCCAGGTTCTTGAGCGGCAACGCAAAAACCGGGAAGCCGCAGCCGTCGACACTTAGCTGAACCTGCTCTTTTGGATAGTCAGCCAGGTTGGCAAACAACTCCAATGCCTCCTGTTGCGCTGGATGCTCTGCCTTGTAGTAATCATGAGTGGAATATCCTTGATCCTTCGACAGCGCCAAGTACCCCAAATGCTTTCCCGCACAGTTATGAAAGAGTCTGCGTTTTTCTATGCCTTGGGACAAGCAAGCGAACTTCGGCTCCTCGTTGAGCGGATAAGTCGGGCAAGTAAGCAATTCGTCCTCCTGAATGCCGGTCTTTCGTAAAATCGACTCCAAGCCTTCCATATGATAGACTTCACCACGATGTGAGGCCGCAAAGAGTGCTGCTTCGCTGCTATTCAGTCCGAATTTTTCATTAATTTTACGTTTGGCGATGGGAATGGCTTGAAAGGGCTTAGCTGCGGAGCGCAATAAGGTGATATGGTTCTCATCGCCTGCCTGATAAACCACCTTTCCTTTTTCATTCACGCCGCACACGATGCCGTTATGTACGTTCTCCAGAATGCCGCCGCGATATTCTTCTACTAAAGGGACATCTCTCATCAAAATCACCCGCTCCACTCCATGTTGATCGATTATGAAAAAAACACTAGCAGTAGCACCTCCATCCGTCAATCTTTTTCCAAACGATAATCCCCCCACTTTGGCGCTGATTGTTGTATAATGTCTCAAGGTGCCCATTTGGGTTCCACAAATAAGAAATCCGTGCATCTGCACGGGAGAGGTTCGCGAACTCCCTCTATAAAAAACTAAGCTGGATAACAGTACCTTTCTTTGGTATTGTTTTTGTTTTTTTGATGGAAAGTTCAAGAACTCTCTTTCTTCGATACTTCAAAAGGAGATGGAGAGCAATGAAAAAGGAAAAAGCCGTTGTCGTCTTTAGCGGAGGTCAGGACAGCACTACCTGCCTGTTTTGGGCGAAAGAGCAATTCGGCGAAGTAGAAACCCTCACGTTTGATTACGGGCAGCGACACAAGCTGGAGATCGAGTGCGCCCAGCAAATTGCCACAGAACTCGGCGTCAAAAACTCCGTATTGGACATGAGCCTGTTAAACCAGCTCGCGCCCAATGCACTCACCCGCACAGATATTGATATTACCCAGGAAGAAGGCCAATTGCCATCCACGTTCGTCGACGGACGCAACTTGTTGTTCCTTTCCTTTGCGGGCGTTTTCGCCAAGCAACGAGGAGCACGTCACTTGGTTACCGGTGTATGCGAAACGGATTTTAGCGGTTATCCCGACTGCCGTGACGCCTTTATCAAATCACTCAATGTGACATTGAATTTGTCGATGGACTACCCGTTTGTGATTCACACGCCGCTCATGTGGCTGAACAAAGCACAAACGTGGAAGCTGGCGGACGATCTGGGTGCCTTCACCTATATTCGCGAAAATACCCTCACCTGCTATAACGGCATCAAAGGGGACGGCTGTGGCGAATGCCCTGCCTGCCACCTGCGAAAAGCCGGACTGGACACTTATCTTTCCGAGAAAAATCAACCTGGAGAAAATGCCTGATGAGTGCGAACTTTGATTTTCGTATCGTCGATCGCATGCAGGCACTGGGTACCCATATTCAAAAATCACAGCTTCGCTACCATAACAAACGCGTTTTGGTAAGCAAGGAATTTACTTTTGACGCTGCACATCATCTGCACGCCTATGAAGGAAAGTGCAAAAACCTGCACGGCCATACGTATACGGTCGTATTTGGCATCAGTGGCTTTCCAGACGAGATCGGACTCGTGATCGATTTCGGTGACATCAAGCAAATCTGGAAAGAGCACATCGAAATTTATTTGGATCATCGCTATCTGAATGAAATGCTCCCTCCGATGAATACCACCGCCGAAAACATGGTCGTGTGGATTTTCGAAGAGATGGAAAAACAATTGCAGTCAGATGCCTACCGTGACCGCTACGACGGCGCTCGGGTGGAGTTCGTTCGCCTGTTCGAGACACCGACCAGCTATGCAGAGGCAAGACGGGAGTGGATGATGGAATGATCCCGGTCTTGGAAATATTCGGTCCTACGATTCAAGGCGAAGGAATGGTTATCGGACAAAAAACGATGTTTGTTCGAACAGCTGGCTGTGACTATCGTTGCAGTTGGTGTGACTCCGCTTTTACATGGGATGGATCTGCCCGTGATGAAATCCGGCAAATGTCGGCCGAGGCGATCTGGGAGGAGCTCACTCGCTTAGGCGGGGACCGTTTTTCCCATGTCACAATCTCCGGGGGAAATCCTGCGCTTTTGGCTGGCATCGGTGACTTAATCGCCCTTTTAAAGGAACATGGCATTCGCACAGCAGTCGAAACACAAGGCAGCAAGTGGCAAGCGTGGCTTCCACTCATTGACGACATTACGATTTCACCAAAGCCGCCTAGTTCTGGGATGGAAACAGATTTTCTAGCGCTTGATCGAATTGTGCACGAGCTGTTGGAACAAAAACATCCAGGACTTAGCCTGAAAGTCGTTGTTTTCGACGACGCCGACTTTGCCTATGCACAGACGATTCATCAGCGCTATCCGGATGTTCCTTTCTACTTGCAGCCAGGAAACAGTGATCTGACGGACGCTGATACTCCTCGGCTTCGGGAAAAGCTTTTGGAGAGCTTTGAATGGCTGATCGATCAGGCGATGGCGACACCTGACATGAATGACGCGAAGGTTCTTCCCCAACTACATGCGCTTGTTTGGGGCAATAAACGAGGCGTTTAAACGATATTTTACTCTCATGGAAGAAAAGAGGACTGTACTCATATGGCACATCAACAAGAACGCGATTTATCCTCCCTCACTCTTTTGGGGAATCAAGGCACAACGTACAACTACTCCTATGACCCTAGCGTACTGGAGTCTTTTGACAACAAGCATCCGTACCGCGATTATTTCGTAAAATTCAACTGCCCTGAATTCACCAGCCTGTGCCCGATTACCGGCCAACCAGACTTTGCGACGATCTATATCAGCTACATTCCTGACATCAAAATGGTAGAGAGCAAATCGCTCAAGCTGTACTTGTTCAGCTTCCGCAATCACGGCGATTTCCACGAGGATTGCGTGAACGTCATCATGAACGATTTAATCAAGCTGATGGACCCACGCTACATCGAGGTATGGGGCAAGTTCACTCCGCGCGGCGGCATCTCGATCGATCCGTATTGCAACTACGGGAAGGCGGGGACGAAGTACGAGGAGATGGCGAGCCATCGGATGATGAATCATGATATGTATCCGGAAAAAGTGGATAATCGGTAGAGCGAGCAGGTTATGAGAAAAGGAAAACCCTTAATATTTTTTAAGGGTTTTTCTTATTTTTCTTCGGATTCAACGTAATTACTTCCTCTCAAGAATGGTCCCTCCGTGATATGATTTACATATAATCCCATACACTTTAGGAGGGATGCTCTTGTGGATATTTCCCTTTACATATTTGTTGCCTTCGCTCTGGCTCAACTTGCGAATAGAATCTACACATACAGACTCACTCGGTACAACCTGGATAGCTTTGGAATATCCATTATCGGTATGATCATGAGTTTTCATATCAAGGAAGTATTGGTATATAAAACGGTTTTGATTTTATTTACGGTATTGTCCATGAGTTTTCTGTGTGGTTATTTTCATAGCCGCAAATATACATAATCCATACAGGTAAATGTCGGTCTGACCCACGTTGTTGCGGAATCATGGTTAAGTGGATTTCCTCGGAGAGTCATTCTGGGCCCGAAAAACCCTTATTTACAATAAGGGTTTTTTCCTTTTCCAATTGGAAATCACGGTCGTGATCGTTGGTGTGATTCTACTCCTTCTGCTACGGTTTACTGCGGAAGGAGGTGATATTATGACCAAGCATCTGTATTTTTACGCAAGTTTCGAAG
Source organism: Brevibacillus sp. Leaf182 (assembly GCF_001423865.2). Taxonomy (NCBI): domain Bacteria; kingdom Bacillati; phylum Bacillota; class Bacilli; order Caryophanales; family Paenibacillaceae; genus Brevibacillus; species Brevibacillus sp. Leaf182. The sequence continues at coordinate 8,906 of NZ_LMPN02000021.1, forward strand.
ATGCAGCGCGACTCAATCGGGAGTTGATTCAGCTAGGCTACAGGAATTACTATTTGGAGCCGCACGAACACCTGGTCGCTTTTGTTTTCGAGCCTGTGACCGAGGTGAGCCACGCCATCTTGAAACACTTGTTCGATGCAGATGATCTGTCACACCTAGAAAACTAACTCTGCAGGGCTGGTGCTCCTCGAAAGGGGCATCAGTTCCTATTCCTTGTATTCCTTTAAAATGGGCCTTTATTATGTATATTTCTCACCTGAAAATATTGCTAATTTTTGGATGCAAAGGTAATGTATTATTAAATACCAATAAATTGGAGGTGGTAATATTGAAAAAATTTATTCAAACCACACTTCTTGCATTTTCTGCCATGCTTGTTATTCCGACGAGCGCACTAGCTAGTAGTCCCCAAACACAGTCTACAGACGCGGTTGCTCCTGCGTCGAAAACCACAGAAGTTTTGCGTTACACTAAATTAGAAAGTAGAAGCTCTGTTGACTCTAAATTGTTCGATATTCAGTCACCTGGAAAGCTTACTGTTCATGTAACGCAGAAAAGCAGGCTTTCCTCCATTAAAGCCAACTTGACTTATCGAATCTTTAGTTTTGGTCCTGATGGTTCTGGTAAATCATTGGGTACTGGACGCTTTGAGGGTAGCGGCTCCTTTACTTTTACAAGCCCCGAAGAATTACCCGCAGGAAAATACTATATATTGGTAAGGAACACTGGAATCGGGAGAGCAATTGGAACCGTGTCGGTGACAATTCCTTAAATGTTTGGATTATTCATGGAGGCTTTCGCATACGAAAGCCTCTTTTCTCTACGCAACTAGTTGCTAATGAATACTTACTCCAGACACTTAACGATTGTGTTCATCTCTCGTTCATATTCAACGATTACACTTACAAGCGTAGTCAAAAGAAATGATACAGGAGATGATCTAACATGTTAACAGCAGCCGTCATTTTTATAAATCTCGCTCTACTTGCCTATACGATTGGCGTATGGAGCGAAAGACGTTCTGGAGAACTAAAGCTGACCCATCTTATCTTTTTTGGTTTCGGTTTAGTATTCGATACCATTGGAACAACCTTTATGAAATTGCTCGCTGAGAGCTCCAGCTTAAATTTGCATGGCATTACTGGGTTGATCGCTCTGATCTTGATGTTTTTCCATACAGTGTGGGCGTGTGTCGTACTGTGGAAAAAGAAAGAAAATCAGATCAAACAATTCCATAAATTTAGCCTAATCGTATGGATTTTATGGCTTGTACCTTATTCCATTGGCGTCGCTTTAAGCTTTATGAAATAGAAAACTCTCAACTACGCTCCGAGCGCGAACAATCTAACCTTACCTCAACCCTCTCAACCGATGAGAGGGTCCTTTGCTTTTCTCGCGGCTGTTCAACCTATCGTCAACTTTGACTACCATTCGACAATATCTCCTAAAGTAATCAGAACGATAATCGTATAAAATGCAATAAATTAGTATTTTTAGAAATATAAAACTTTTAACTGCGACTCGATGATCGTTTTCTAAACAACATTCACCATTTCAGAAAGGTTGATGCTCATGTTTAAAAAAGCACTTATTATCCTGTCATTAAGTTCAGTCGTCGTAGTACCCTCTCTAGCCACACAAGTCCAAGGGGCAGCGCTCCCTACACAGGAAAAAGCAACCACCTACGCTTCCAATAAAAACATCAGAAACGCCACGTATGGTGAAGAAATCTGGGTGTCACTTACCTCACCTATTCCAGCCGGATGGGTTATCGTTAGAACTTTAGGAACGCAAAACCTGATCAGGAATGTGAACGGTGCTTCTTATGGCACGGAGGTAGAGGTGCTGCTCGCTTCGCCTATCCCAATCGGATGGGTCATGATTCGAGCCTTTAGAGGATCGAATGTAATCAAAAATATGAACGGTGCTTCTTATGGTACGGAGATAGAGGTGATGCTCGCCTCCCCTATTCCTGAAGGATGGGTCATGGTGCGAGCCTTTGGAGGATCGAATGTAATCAGGAATGTGAACGGTGCTTCGTACGGCACGGAGGTAGAAGTGATGCTCGCTTCGCCTATCCCAAAAGGATGGATCATGGTTCGAACCTATGGAGGATCGAATGTGATCAGAAATGTCAATGGGGCTCCTTACGGAACACAGATTGAGGTACTGCAAGCCTCGCCTGTTCCTGAAGGATGGATCATTCTCAGTTCAGGTGGAAATTCGAAAGTGATCAGGAAAATTGGCTAAAGCAAAGCGCACATGGCATGCATCTAGTCCGCAGGCTGACGTCGAAAGCAATCGGCATCAGCTTGCGGGCTTTTCTTTAATAGGTTTCCAACAATGGTGGAATATATAAGGGAAGCAAATGTCCTAAGGAGGCCAATAATGAGCACGTTTTACGAGAAATATGGTGGCGAAGATACGGTCGCAAAAGTAGTGGACTACTTTTATGATTTAGTTTTAGCTGATGACACCGTGAACCACTTTTTCAAAAACACCGATATGGAAAAACAGCGTAAACACCAAACAAAGTTCATCAGCTATGCCCTTGGTGGTCCGAATCAATATTCTGGCCAGTCCATGGCAAAAGCTCACGAAGGAATGAATCTGCAACCCATTCATTTTGATGCTATCGTTAAGCATCTGCGTGATGCCTTGACTCACTTTGGTGTCAGCGAAGAAGATATTGCCAATGCTCTCGGCAAAGTAGGATCACTACGGGATGATATTTTGTATAAATAACCGAGCATCAAAACGCCTGATGCAATGGTTCAGGGACCCTCTTCCGTTCCCGATCCATAGCCGACAAACAGACTGACACCTCGACCAAGTGAATTATGCTCCTCTCAGTGGCCCTTCGTTTTCGATTGGCCATTTTTAGTTTGTTCATACACATTTTGTAAAACTCTTAGCAACTCTATTCTCTTCATTACGTATATGATAGGAGCAACATATCAACAATGGAGGCAGATTCGAAAATGGAAGATCAGTATTTTGTTGGTTGGGGTACATTGGCCCTCATCAACGCTGGACTAGCTCAAGGAAAAAATCGTAGCGGTCTTAATTGGTTTTTTCTCTCTTTAATCCTCGGTCCTATCGCAACGCTAATCATTGTAGTCTGGGAAAAACTGCCGGAGCAGAAAGACTTGTCACAGTGAACATATTGAATAAGGAGACACGCATAATGCAAATCCGAAATGTACAAGAGCAAGACTACCTCAAAGTAATTACGGTACTCAACGATTGGTGGGGTGGGCGACAAATGTCTGATATGTTACCCAAGCTGTTTTTTGTCCATTTCCAGTCAACGAGCTTTATTGTTGAAGAGAATGGTGAAGTTATGGCTTTTCTCATCGGATTCTTGTCCCAGACGTTCCCCGGAGAAGCTTACATTCACTTCGTTGGGGTACATCCAGACAAGCGAAAAGATGGATGGGGCCGCGAATTATACCATCATTTCTTTCAAACCGTAAAACAAAAAGGATGCGATACGATTCGATGCATTACCTCTCCTGTTAATAAAGGCTCAATCTCCTTCCACACGAAGCTAGGTTTTGCGGTTGAAAAAGGAGATCAAATGGTGGATGGAATCGATGTGACTTCTAATTATGATGGAAAAGGGAACGACCGGGTTACTTTTATAAAAAAGATCTAATCTTATGGCCACTCGTCATTATCGTTTACACTATCCAAAAAAGTAGGTCGTTCACATGCTGAAAGCACTTGGTTTTGGCGCTGTCTTGCAGATTCTCTGTATGATCATAGCGATAACGACAGGGAACATCGATCAAGCTGGCAATTATGCTGAGTATCTTGTGTTTGGTCTCCTTACACTAGCTGGATTAATGGTCTATAACGCCCTTAGCACTCCCTCAGCTTATTACCAAGAACATGAAGTGCAAGATTATAAAAGCAGATGGAAATGGACCTTTTATTTCCTGCTCGCCTCTGTCCCCAGTAGCATTTTTGCTGTCATCTTTTTCAGCTTTTTTGCTTAATTTCGTTTGCTTCACAAGCTTCTCTTCTCATTTCCGTAACCAAGAAGCACCATTTCACGTACTAATCAATAGCCACACCAAGTAATTTTTCACGTGGAAGGATGCGGTCTGAATTGAAAAGTGTAAAAGAAATATGGGGCTGGACCAAAACGTTGGGCATCTCCCTTTCACTCGCGTTGCTGGTTAACATATTTGTTCTCCAACCTTTTAAAGTAAATGGACAATCGATGGAGCCCACATTGCAAAACGCCGAACGCATCTATGTGTCGAAATTGTCCCACACATTCTCTTATCTCCCTGAGTACAACGATATTGTCGTGATCGACAGCCGTGTAGACCGGGATCGTTCGTTAAAAGATGACATCCTTGAAAATCCTCTGCTCATGCTCGCCATGGGGAATAGCGATGCCAAAACATTCTGGGTAAAACGAGTCATTGGCAAACCCGGCGATACTTTGGAGTTTAAGAACGAGAACCTGTATCGGAATGGGCAGCCGTTAAACGAGCCGTACATAAAAGAAAAGATGGTCGACGTACCTGATTCCAAAATTGTCATACCGGAAAACCATGTGTTTGTGATGGGAGATAATCGTAACAATAGCGATGATAGTAGAGTCATTGGCGTGATTCCACTCGATCATATCATGGGGAAAAAACTGTTTTAAACAGACGAGAGCCTTTTCCAATGAGGAAGGCTCTTTTGCTTTTCGTGTTCTGTATTTGCAAGATTGAACGGCATAGACGAATGTCCGTTTCGAAACGCCTGACAAACGCATTTATTAGTGATAAATGATTGTAAAGGGGCGTTTCTTGATGAGCTCTCAGCACTCTCATTCATTACGCTTTATACGATTTGCTGATCGGCCTGGGCATTTTCATGGGTATGACACACTAACAAGCATTTCGGATCGTCATCGTCATCGAATACGTGGCAGAACGTCTCCCCCAGAAGGAATGAGAGATCGGCACGTCCATTACTACGAAGGTACCACCACGTTTGATGATGGACATGTGCATCACTACAGGGGATGGACGAGTCCGCCTATTCCGTTGCCAGACGGAAGTCATTACCACGAGTTTTCAGGGCAAACCACTTATGATGACGGGCACACTCATTACTACCGCGGTGTAACCAGCGAGGCCCTATCTTAAGCGAAAAAGGCTGTCCCTCTTTGGATCAGCCTCTCTTCCCCTTCCTATTTTTCCAACACTGACGCCAATGGACAGTCCAATGTATACAGGTTGCGATACCTTGGATTGTCCTGATACAACTGCTCATGTGTCCCTCGCATCGAGATGAATCCCTGCTCCATAAAAATGATCTCGTCCATTTGCTCTACTCCGCTCAAGTGGTGAGTCACCCAAATCAATGTTTTCCCTTGCAAGACACGGAAAATCGTTGCCATCAGATCGCTTTCAGTCAACGGATCTAATCCCACCGTGGGCTCGTCAAGGAGAACAATTGGCTTATTTTGCAGCAAAATCCGGGCAAGGGCTATACGCTGCCTTTCTCCGCCAGAGAAGCGCAGACCGGTCTCCTGCATCCGTGTTTGATAACCGTCCGGTAGGGATTCAATCAGTTGATCCAGACCGACTTGAGCTGTCACAGCACGCACTTCTTCATCGGAGGCATCGGGTCGACCCAGCCTGATGTTGTTGGCTACGGTTGTGTCAAACAAATACGGCTGCTGATTCAACACGGAAAACAAACAAGCAGAAGCCTCCTCTGACTGGACAGGCTGCCCATTTACTGTCACCTGACCTGCTTGTGGCTGTATGGCACCTCGAATCAAGTTTAGTATCGTCGATTTCCCCGCTCCGCTGCGACCGAGCAACGCCACTTTCCCACCTTGAGGCACCTCAAAAGACACATCCTGCACACTCCAATTGCTGAGTCGTGGGTAGCGAAAATGAACATGATCGAGCTTCAAACTGCCTCCGGCTTGATCAGCCAGCTTTTCCTTCTGTGCTTTCGCAATGGATGGACGACTGCCCTCGATCTCCTGAAGTCGCTCCAGAGACTCCTTGTATTCTGGCATTCGCACAACAGCGTCAGAAATACGGGCAAACGCATCCATCAACGGAAAGGCGACCAGTCCAATCGCAGCAATCAACGTAGCAGGGATCTGATCCGCAGCGGCAAGTCCGCCCGCCCAGATAACCAGTAAGACAATGGCACCACCGATTGCACACTGTGACATCCACTGGACGCGCCATTCTCCGCGTCGAATGGCGTTTTCGATTTGGGTAGCTGTCTTTTGCCGTCTTGTAAACAACTGGAGAAACTGCTGCGTACGACCACTGAGAATCCAGTCACTCATGCCAAAAACAGCATCGGTCAGCTCCCGGTATGCTGCCTGTCTCTCCTGCTTGAACCGTCGACTCTTGGCAATGGATGACCACAAGACTACCGCGGGTGCAACAAACAGAAGAAAACCACAGTACAACGCCATTAGCAATGCGAACATCCCGTCCATTCTTTCCAGTGCTACAATACCTGCCCCATAGAGGAGGACCGCCGAGACGGCTGGCAGCACAAAGCGCAGATAGACATTCTGTAGTTGCTCAATGTCATCCGCTAGTACACCAAGCAAATCTCCCGTACGAAAACGAGTGCCAAGGAGCTGATCTTGCGGCTCGATGGCCTGGTACAAACGTACACGCATACGCGATAACACACGCAAAGCTGCATCGTGCCCAACCAAACGCTCCAGGTACTGAATGACTGCTTTGCTAAAACCAAAAGCCCGGACAAGTACGATGGGAACATAGACCATTAAGACGTTTTCGGGCTTGAGTGCTGAGCGAGAAATCAGATACCCGGACGTATACAGCAAAGCACCCGCGCATGCCACTGCCAAGGTTCCCAGCAAAGCCGCTGCGGCAAACTGCCAGAAAAACTGGCGAAAGTATGGAAGAAACCACCCCTGATTGCCTTCTCGCGCTTCCTTCATCCTTTCTCCCCCTTGGCACTAGCTGTCAACAACCGATAAAATACGCTTTTTTGTGCAACGAGCTGTTCATAGGTCCCCGCTTCTACCAGTCGTCCCTGGTCGATTACCCAAATCCAATCCATGTCTCGCATCCAATGCAAGCGATGCGTGGCCAAAAACACGCGCCTGTCCCCCAACACCGACAACATGGTCTGTTTGAGCTCCCATTCCGTTTCAATATCTAAGTGAGCAGTCGGTTCGTCGAGCAAAATCACTGGTCGGTTGCCAAGCAGTGCACGTCCCAATGCAACCCGCTGTGCCTGTCCGCCGCTTAACGTGCGGCCCCCTTCGCCAATGATTTCGTCACAGCCATTTGGCAAGCTGTCCACCAGCTCTCCCAGACCGACATCACGAATCACCTGCTCCACCTGTTCCTGCGTAGCTCCCGGCTCATAGAAGCGAATGTTATCCGCCAACGATTGATTGAATAAATACGGATGCTGCGGAATGTAAGCGATTTGCCGCTGCCACTCCTGCTTCGCATCCCCTGTAATGGGTTGCCCATCTACTTGTACTACGCCAGCTTCGGGATCAGAAAAGCCGCCTAGCACTCCAAGGAGGGTTGATTTTCCAGCCCCGCTCGCCCCTACAATGCCCACTCTTCTCCTATTGCTGCCCAATTCCGCAGATACCTGACTCAGTACCTGTCTTCCATCCTCACCGACGACACGAATATCGGACAAGGTAATCGTTCCATCCAATACACCTGTCAGAGACGTCTGGCTACCCGCTGCTTGTGGCTCCGCCTTATGTTCATCCGTGGCGGCACTATCGATAATGGTGCGAATAGTCCCCAACGCTTCCTTGCCATCCAATGAGGCGTGGTAGTCCGATCCCAGCATCCGTACTGGCAAAAAGTATTCCGGTGCCACAATCAGGATGACCAATGCCGTTTCAAATCCAAAGTTTCCTTCAATCAGCCGCAACCCAAGACCAACCGCCACAAACGCAACTGACAGCATGCTGAAGAAGTCAAGTGCCAATGAAGACAAAAAGGCCACGCGCAACGTGCGCATCGTAGCAGATCGATATTGATCGCTCACTCGCCCGACAGTCTCCCCGTGGTCTTTGCTGCGCCCCAAAAACCGGAGCGTCGCAAGCCCGCGAAGCGAATCGGTGAAGTGATGGGATAGCATTCGATACGAACGCCATTGTTTGTCTGCCTGTTTACGTGCCGCCAGACCGAGTACGATAAAAAATCCAATGAGAACAGGCATCGTTACCGTCAGGATCAATCCAGAAATCACATCTTGCATGTAGACAAATGCCAGTAGCGGAAACGTAACAAAAACCATATCCAGCGTCCGCGGAACAGACAACTCCAGGTAGGTACGTACACGATCTACACCTTCCATGACAAGCGTAACAAGCTTTCCGCTTCCTTCACTGGCGGCAAAACGTGGACCACGCTCGAACAAACGAGATAGAACTCGCTCTTGCAAAGACTCACTGGAAGCTTCAGCAAAACGGCCAGCGACTTTCTGTTGCAGCCAAACGATGGTATGACGAGCGGCTATCATGACCAAAAACAGTGCAAGTGGCTGATACGCCATCTGAACTGCTTGACCTTCAAACAAGATCGCGATCGACTTCGCCAAGAGCAGTGCCTGACCGATAATCGCCGCACTTTGCAGGAGGGAAAGACCGGCTAGCAGCAGCATAACCGGTCGAATTCCTTGTAAGCGGAACAATTCCTTGTCCATTAGTACTCCAAATGATCCTTTTCAGTGACTCGTTTGTGGAAAACGAAGTAGCTCCACGCCTGATAGGCAAGCACAAACGGTAAAAGCACTGCTGCAACAATGGTCATTGCTTTTAACGTGTAAGGACTCGAAGCTGCATTATAGAGGGTCAAATCAAACGCGCTATCAATCGTGCTGACCATCACTCGTGGGAACAAACCGATAAACATCGAGACAAACGTCAAAAGGATCATCGCACCTGTCATCCCGAAAGCCCATCCTTCCCGGCCTTGTCTCAAGAAGTGACGAGCCAGTACAAAAGCCACAACACCTAAGAGTACGGCTGCTGTCAACAAAATACCCTGGCGCTCAAACAGATCGGTTACCATGAATGTCCACCCTACAAGCACCGCCATGAGAACCGCTTGTATCGGCAACAGCTTTGCTGCCAGTACACGTGATTTCTCACGCAGCTCGCCCACGGTGCGCAGCGAGATGAAGTTCAGACCATGCAACAAGCATAGTCCTGTAACTGTCACACCTGCCCACAGCGAGTAACCATTCACTATGTCAGAGAAGCCAGCAGTCATTTCCATATTCTGATCAATCGGCACACCCTTCACCAGGCTGGCAAAGACCATTCCGAACAACATTGGCGGTACAAAGCTTCCAATCAGAATCGCTGCGTCCCACGTCTTTTTCCAAGCCTCGCCTTTCCCTTTGCCTCTAAATTCAAATGCTACCCCGCGTCCAATCAACGCAAGCAGAATCAGCGTAAGCACGAGATAATACCCGCTAAACATCGTCGAGTACCACTCCGGAAACGCTGCAAACATCGCACCAGCGGCTGTAATCAGCCAAACTTCATTGGCATCCCAGAACGGGCCAATCGTATTGATCAAAACCCGGGTTTGCAAATCATTTCGTGATAGCAGACGTGTCGCCATTCCGACACCAAAGTCGAAGCCTTCGAGAAAGAAAAATCCGGTAAACAGAACGGCAATGAGCAGGAACCACAGTTCATTAAGCTCCATAACGTTCACTCCTTACACGATCAAATGGGTCCTGAAGCTGTAAATCCTCTACATCCCCATGACTATCCATATCCGGTCCTTTTTTGGCCACACGAGCAAACAGATAAGCCAAGAGGCACAGCAGGATGAGATAAATCGTCGTGAAGGCGATGAGAGAAAACCATACCTCTCCTGTGCTAATGCTTGGCGAAACCGAATCTTCAACACGCAGTAGCCCGAATACCGTCCATGGCTGACGCCCTACCTCCGTCATGATCCACCCTGCCGAGTTTGCGATGAATGGCAACGAGATACCCGCAACCATCAACTGCATGAACCGCTTGTTTGGCTGTTCCAGCTTTTTGCGTAAAGCGAGATATGCCCCGTACAAAGCCAGCAAAATCATTGCACTACCGCCCGCTACCATGATGCGGAAGCTCCAGAAGGTCGTCCGAACGGGTGGAATGTAGTTTCCTGGACCGTAGGTTTTCTCATACTCTGCTTGCAATTCCAACATGCCCGGTACAGAACCTGAAAGTGAATTGTACGTCAGGACGCTAAGCAGATAAGGAATCTTTATTTCAAAACCGTTTTCTTGTTTTTCTGGATCAATCGTTGCAAAAACAGTCCAAGGAGCTGGGTCTGAGCTTGTTTCCCAGAGCCCTTCACTCGCTGCCATTTTCATCGGTTGGGTAGCAACCAAATACTGTGCCTGACCATGACCGAATTGAGCAATAGCAAGTGAGGAAATCAATGCTACCACGATCGCAATTTTGAAAGATTGCACAAAGAATGTAACGTCTTGTTTTTTCAACAGCTTCCAAGCACTGATACCTGCTACCAGGAAGGCGCCTGTCGCAAATGCCGCAAATACGGTATGCGGGAATTCATATAGTAATTGTCCATTGGTAAGGAGAGCGAAGAAATCGACCATCTCTGCACGTCCGTTATTGATAGCGAAGCCGACTGGCTGCTGCATGAACGAGTTGGCTGCCAAAATCCAAAGAGCCGAAAGAATCGTTCCGATGGATACGAGCCAAATACATGCGAGATGCACACCTTTGGACAAACGGTCCCAACCAAACACCCAAAGCCCAATAAAAGTCGATTCGAGGAAAAATGCTAAGAGGGCTTCAATCGCTAGCGGTGTTCCAAATACGTCGCCGACGAATCGTGAGAAATCAGACCAGTTCATCCCAAATTGGAACTCCTGCATGATCCCTGTCACAATCCCGACAGCAAAATTTATGAGCAAAAAGGTTCCCCAAAACTTGGCCATTTTTTTGTACAAGTCATTCTTTTTTACGACATACATCGTTTCCATAATGGCTACTAATAATGAAAGCCCGATGGAAATCGGCACAAAAACAAAATGGAAGATAGTTGTTATCGCAAATTGAAGTCGTCCCAAATCCACTATATCCATGTACAAGATCCCTTTCTATTCGCGTTTTGGCCTTTATGTACCGGAATTATACCAGTGGGGAAACCAGCATTTATTACGACTTTGTGAAAAAAATCACAAATTTATGTGAAAAAATTCACAATTGATTCTCTCTCTTGTAACCCCCTTTTTCGCATTCATCTTCGTGAGAGAGTTTTTTGTTTTGTTTTACCCTGTATATTTCCGGTCATGTATAATTGTAGCAGGACTTTTGGCCCTAGAGGGTGTCCGATTCGTTACATGATTTTTAACACTCTGTGACGGCACATAGAAAAATGGGCCCTGTTACAAGGCCCATCTTGAGTGGAACAGTTAACAACCGCTTATTTTTTGGCGGATTTCGTTGACAAGGAATCGATGATGTTGCCGATAGTAGCAGCATCAAAGCTCTTCTCTGCCATCTGGTACAGCTCGTACGTGAATCCTTCATGCTCCCAAATCACGATCCCGTTGGCGAAATATACCTTTTTCTCGCCAATGGTTTCGATCTTGACACCCTCTGTCGCGTTGATGCCGTTTTCGCCACCGTTTGAAATCAACAAGGAAATAAACTCGTTCTCTTTTTTATACTGAATTTCTACCATACCCTTGCCATGAACAACCGTGTTTTTATAGGAATAATGCTCTGACAACCATGTCGGTGCCGGAAAGTCCATTTCGCTGGCTGCGCGTGCTTCTTCTAATGTCATCTGTGGGGGGGCCTTGTGTTCTACAGGTATCTCGATTCCCTGGGTATTGGACTGTGTAGCAGGCAGCTCTTTATCATATTGGGTAATTTCCATGTTCCCAACTTGAAAGCGTGCCAAGATCGTCTGGAGCATTTCTTGGGCAAACGATGTAGTCGAGAATGCCCCTAAAAGGCAAACAACAGCAACAGCACTAATTGTGGCAGCTTTCCATTTATTCGTTTTCATATAGATCCCGTCCTTTTTCCTATCATGTAATTGTATGTTTCCTGATTCCAATTTGAATTTCAGCCGATTGTATATGCTGGCTTTTGGAGTGGCGTCATCTAGTTCCAGATCAGTAAGCAAGTCGGTGAGTTCACGAAAATCGTCTAGATCATGCTTACTCTTCATAACGGAAGCCTCCTTTTTGCAATTCCATTTGCAGCTTTTTCAAGCATCTGTAGAGCACGACGCCAATATTTGAACCACTGACACCCAGAAGTTCTGCAATTTCTGCATTTTTAAGTCCAGCCGCATATTTCATGGCGATGATATTGCGCTCCTTGTCACTCAGCTTCGCCAGTGCCTGAAATAAGGCTTGATGATTATCGTCGCGGATCACGATGTCCTCCGGTGACGACTTCGGCAAGACCAGATTCAGAATCGAATCCAATGAAAAGCTGATTCTTTTCTTCTGCGAGCGGAAGTAATCTGTCACTGCGTTTCTGGCGATCGCAAACAACCAGACTTCAAAGTTTGATTTATCCGGCGAGAAGCTACTGTATTTTGCTATCACCATTTCAAACACATGACTGCATATTTCTTCTGCTGCGTAGTGATTGTTGATTCGATAACAGATATATTTGTAGACGCGCTTATAATAAGCACCATAAATTTGGGCAAATGTTTCGGTCGACATGCTTTCTGCGTGTCTAGCGTTTTCTTCGTTTTGGCAGATGCCTGTGTTCACTTGGGCAATCTCCAACTACTTCCCCTCCCTTCTGGATGGAATAAACAAATTGCGCAATTTGTTTGGTTGTGAGCCTCACGATAGTTAATACGGCAAAAGTAGAAATGTATTAACAACGTTTTTCAAAGATCGGAGTAATTAACATGTGGATACGCTATCAAGAAATAAGGAGGCACCCCGCTGATTTTCGGGTGAAGTATCGATTTTACTCTGAAAATGAAGGCGGAAGAAAGGTGACGCCGTTTCAAGGGCTGGGTGTGCTCGGATATTTTATGGAAGGTGCAAGAAAAGTAGCGGTAGTCGAAGTGATAGAAATAGTTGGGTTGCATTCAAATCCAACCTCGTAAAAAGTGCGTCTTGTCTTGAAGGGAATCATTTGTCTGGCGAAAGTAGTGTTGAATCAATAAAACAAGCAGACCATCCACATCGGACAGTCTGCTTTTTGCTAGCTTTATGCTTGGGAATGGGCCCAGTGCGATGGGCGCGTGAACGAAGGTGGCAGCTTGGTGCTTGCATCGCCCTTCGCCGCGTTGAGCTGAACCTGCGTGAGAAACAACGTCTCCGTCAAGTTCGCTCCGCTCACATCTGTATCGCGAAAATCTGCACCAATGAGGTCAGCTCCCCGCAAATCTGCTCCTCTCAGATCAGCAGCAATCAAATAAGCGCCGCGCAATTGAGCTCCTCGCAAATCAGCGCCTTTGAGCTTGGCACCGATGAGATCAGCGCCTCGGCCATAGGTTTTTCCTTGCTTGCCCCCTTTGTACTTGGCAACCGCGTCCTTACGTACCCATTCACTTGTCTGCAACAATAGTTCGTTAACTTTTGCTCGATGAAAAGCGATGTCCAGCTTCAGGATATCCTCAGGACTGTGATCCGTCAGACGCTGTGTCTCCTCCAATGCTTCCTTCAATGCAGGATGGAGGGACTGGGCAGCTTGCTTGGTCAACGCCTCCGTTAAATACCAAAGAAGCTCGTGAAGCTGCCACATGATCGGAAATACTTCGTACATTTGCTTTGCTGATCCGGGTTCTTTACGCCAATCTTGGCCGCCATAAGTGACTTGAGACACCTTTTGACCAGCTCCAAAGCAATCGTAGACAGTACATCCGCGAAAGCCGATGTCCCTCAGCTTTGTGTGTACACCACAACGGAAGTCTGCCTGTAAGTTACTACAGGGCTTGCCTGCGTCTTTGTTGATGGCAAAGTCAGAGGAAGCAGCAAAAGGCAATGCCACACAGCACAAGCCAAAGCAGCTTTCACAGTCCCCCTGAAGATGACGGCGACTTTTATCGTTAGTCGATTGTATGTGTTCTTGATGCGTAGCCATAAATGATCCTCCTGGAAAAAAACACGATTCTCTCGCATGTGGCGAAAAGAATCGTGCTACTTTTATTGACCGTTTATTGGAATGCGATTTGAGATTCGATCAGGTAATTTCCAAAGACTTCGGCAAAGGCTTCTGCGGTATTATAGCCTTCTTCTAAGGTGTTGTTCGTACCACCGAATTCCAAAAGCAGAGCTCCCTCGGAAATAGACTGATTGTACACGCCGTTCCCTTGATTTGAACCTTTCAGGATAATCCCCCGCGACAAACCTGGATAAGAGGCTTCCAGACGGGCGTGCAGCTCTTCCGCCAGCTTTTTGTTCGCCAGATGGTTCGGATTCGCTGTTCCGATTACAAACAGCATCCGGGAATAGGTTTTGCCATTGATCGTGATCGCTACCTTACTGCGTGGCTCATCACTGTCCCGATGAATATCGAAAATGTACTGCAAGTGCGGACTGGTTGCTGCCGCTGCCGCTACCGCCTTGTACGACTCGGAATAAGACATCGAGTAGCTTTTATTTTGTTCCCTCAATCTTTGAGCGAAATCGTCCTGGCTCGCCATTGCTGAAATGCCTCTTCCTTGCAACAGCTCGCCCAGCCTTTTCCCAACAAGCGTGATGTTGATCTCAGGATCATCTACCGAGCTTCCTTGTTGGTTCCGTGCTACATTTCGCCAAGACTCACGGTTATGGGTGTGATAGATATACACTTTCTCGTTTCCAATCATCCCACTGTTGTACTCGTACGTTGCTCCTGTCGGTGGCAGAGTACCAGCAGGTTGAATCTTCTCTACGATCCAACCTGCGATATAGGCGGTCGAATTGTCTGCCAGCCTGATAAGGTACCAGTCTCCTACTGTTTGCACAACCGGGAATACTTGGCCGGGTTGAACGTTTCCGATTACAGCATGATCGGTTGAGGGACCGTTGCGGATGTTGGAATCAGGATTTTTGACACGAATCTGTAGTTCTTGTACAGAGGGAGGCGTTGTTGTTGGCAAAGTCGCTGGTACCCCCGGTGTTGAACTCGGCAGTGGTGGAGCTGTCCCAGTCTGTTCCATTGGTTTGAAAATATAGGCATAGGTACCGTTGAAGTTGATGGTATACCAACCATTTGCATATCCGTAATGGTTGATCGTCATCCCGCCATGGATTTGACCAATGACGGTACCAAGAATATCTGGCTGCGCATAAACTTCATAACCTTCCGTTAATACGACTGTCCCTTGTCCGAATCCACTCCCTGTATTGGATGGGAGTACAGGAGGGGGCGGTGCTGGAATTGTTGTCGGATCTGGGATTTGTGCCGGTACCTGGGGTGGTTTTGGTGCTGGTGCCGTTGTCTCCGTCAAATAACTGGCTTTCACCCAGCCGTTCTTTTGATCAGACAGCTTAATTTGTGCCCATTCCCCTTGCTTTCTCATTTGCAAAAACACACCGTTTTTGTCGATGATCTGCAAAATTTGTGCAGTGGCATTTGGTTCTGCCCGAACATTCAGCATGTCCACATTGCTTTTGACATATTTGATCTGTGGAACTTCTATCAACTTCACATACTTATTATTGACCCATCCGGTATTGCCGTTCGGCAGCTTTACCTGCGTCCAATCTTTTTGCTGTTTGGTGATTGGCAACCGCGTGGCTTTTTTGAGTGTTGCGACAATCTGGGTAGCCGTACCTGGCTCACTTCGAATATTTAACTGATCGACCGCCACTTCTACATGGGTGGCCGCTCGCGCAATGGACAGAGGCATCAGCAAAATCAAGAAGAAAACAGCTAGCAAGCTGACATTTACTCGTAAAAGCAAGTTCCTCGTTCCCCTCTGTTTTTTTCGTATTTTTGGAAAATCCAGCTAATAGAAAGAACTTCTCGATTCGTCCGCATATTCCTTCATGTTTTGACATCTTTTGCTCTCAAAACAGCAATATCGTCACGATCAATCTATCTCCTGAAAATAGTGACGTTTTTGCTAGAAAAAAGTTACAGAAAAAAGGATGAAGCAAAAAGCTTCACCCTTTTTCTTTCGACGCTATCTCCTTCCTACCATTTCGCTGCCCAAGCTTCTATCTCCACTTTGAGCGAAGGGACAGCCAATGCCGGGACGTAAGACATGGTCATCGCTGGCGGTGTCCCTCCGTGGAACTTCTCCCACACCTGATTAAAATGCTTCCAATCCATTTCCTCGGTTGCCCAAATATTGATTTTGATGATATGGTCCGCAGTTACTGACTCACTTTTAAAATTGCGCAGTATGTTCTGTAGCGTGTTTTCTACTTGTTCTTTCATATCTGTCGGTAACTCTCCGTGAAGGTCCATTCCTACTTGCCCAGAAAGCACGAGCAAATCGGCTCCTTTTGGAACGACCGTTAGATGTGTATAGGCTCCCATAGGCGAAGCAACTGTACTAGGATTTTTGCGCTGAACCTTGGGCTTCACCTGATCGGTTTGCTCTTCTTTCACGATTGCCAGTGTTTGATGATCTTCCCAGCGACCATTGATTTTCACGTTTTTCTTGGCAAGCCCTTCCTTGTGAAAACCAGCCTTTAGCAGTACCTTGATCGAGCCTATATTATGCGGCATCACGCCTGCTTCCAAACGATGAAGACCTAAAGTCTCGAAGGCATATGCCACGACGAGCTTTACCGCTTCGGTCATGTAGCCTTTTCCATTATGCTCTTTGTCCAGGAAGTAGCCGATCCAGCAGCTTTGCAGATTCTCTCTTACGACCTCTGAAAGGATGACTTCCCCAATGATTTCATCCTTTCCTTTTTCCGCAATGACAAAGACGTACCCTCTGTCTTCTTCTTTTAAAGCCATCACGCTCTTGATCCTGTCGATTTGTCCTTCCAGCGTATAAAATGCCTCTTCTCTCTTCCCAGTGAAGTTTTGAAAGAAGTCTCTGTTTCTCACTTCAAGCGCCAAGAGGCTCTGTGCATCTGATTCCTGTACCAGTCTTACGTAAATGTTCTCTCCGTTTCCTTGCATACAATCCATCTCCCTTTTTTCGAAATAAAAAAACACCACAGGAAATCCTGCGGTGCCCTAAAAAGAAAACCACAGGAAGCGACCTGTGGCGTTTTTCCACTGTATCCTGATGAATCCCACTACATCAAAGGATGGTCGCTATATCCGTTTTTGGACATACTTCTCCCGTGATTTAGCCAGATCAAAGAAAACAGCGGTGGAGTATCCGATTCCTTTTGGCAAAGACAGTAATGATCTTTTTTTCATGTGGATACCCTCCTTTCCGCTATTTTTACGTGCATACCATTTCGATATAGAGACGGTCTTAGCAACAACCGTTACATTATTATCCATAAACTACTCCACAAGTATAGCGGCAAATGACATACGTGGCAACAGCATTAGTGTCTCTTTTTGCCGTTTCGCCAAAGCATAAACACATTCGCAATGGAGGTCAGTACAAGTAGACCCAACAGGATGTTTGTGACAATCAATGTGTTCGTCAAATGCTGAATGGGTGCATGAATAACAGATAGAACGCTCATCAGCTTGTTCGGAATATCATTGATCGAGGCAATAAGATTATTGAAATATTGCACATAGTCCCCCAAACCGAAAAACCTCCTCTCGCATACCTTATCCCGTCCATAGCCTTTGATAAAATTCGCCGTCTTACTCCAACGAAGAGGAATAGATCCATTTTTTTGTGGAACAATGGAAAGGAGAGAAGATTGTCATCATTCATAATCCGATTGCAAGAAAGAAGGGAGCTACCTTTATGACGATTCAACGTTTTGTTCGGGAGTCGCGCACGTTCAAAGCAAGCCATGTGCTGCCCCCGGATACGAACAATCACAATACGCTGTTCGGCGGCAGGCTGATGGCGCATATCGACGATGTTGCTGCGATCTCTGCCATGAAGCATGCCCGTGGACCAGTCGTTACCGCTTCTACTGATTCAGTCGACTTTTTGCAGCCCATCCGAGTGGACAATGAGGTTGCACTCGAAGCCTTCGTCACATGGACACATAACACCTCGATGGAGATCTTTGTCAAAATTGTTGCGGAGGATTTGCTAACGGGTATTCGATGCGTCTGTGCAACGTCTTTTCTGACGTTTGTCGCGATTGGCGAGGATGGGCGACCTACCCCCGTACCCAAGATTGTGCCGGAGACGGAAGAGGAAGTATTCCTGCACAATGGTGCGGACGAGCGAGCTGCGGCACGTAAAATCAGGCGCAAGGATAACAAGCATCTCGCGGATATGCTTGGGACCAGACGTCCTTGGGAGCCGTGATTGGACACCCATAAACGAAAAAAAGTCCCTTTCCTTTTAGCAGGAAGGGGACTCTCTTGTGTTTTTTACGCCTTATTCTTTGGAAGCCCACTTGTAATCGACCACGCCTTGATGATCCATGACAACATCTTTTAGCTTCTCATCTTGAACCCAATGTCTGGTATAAAAGTAAACCGGAGCGACGGGCATTTCCTCCATCAGGATCGCTTCTGCCTGGGCCAGCAGTTGCTTTCGTTTCTCAGGATCTTTCTCCGTCACGGATTGATTCAAAAGCTCTTGATACTTTTTGTTTTCCCATCCGGTATCGTTGCTGCTACCATCCTTCTCCTTGAATAGCTCCAAATAGTTGCTCGGATCATTGTAATCTGCATGCCAGCCCGTCCGTGCGATCTGATACTTACCATTCTTTACATCTTCCAAAAACACTTTCCATTCTTCATCATTCAGTGTGACATCCACACCCAGTGTTTGCTTCCACTGCTTTTGAATCGTTTCTGCAATCAAGCCATGATGCTCGGACTTGTTATAGGACAAGGTAATTGGCGGGAGTTTCGTCATTCCCAGCTCCTTCATACCCTCGGCCAGCAGCTTTTTCGCTGTCTCCTGATCGTTGTCCTTGAAGTAGCCATCCTTCTTCAAATTCATCGTAAGCGGCAGAGCACCTGTAGCAGGTATTTGCACTCCATCGAGCAGCACATCATCAATCGCCTGACGATTCATTGCATAGGCAAACGCCTTGCGAATCTTTGCGTTGGTAAACGGTGCCTGCTCGGTGTTGAACTTGTACCAGTAAACACCTGCAATCGGCTTTGTTTGCAATATTTCTTTGTAATTCAGTGCTGGCAACGCCTCGACGGGTAGAGATCCAAACGGAGCGCCTGCCCAGTCAGACTTGTAATTATCGAACATATAGAGCTGTGTATTCTCATCCTGAATCACGTCAAATTCCAGCTTGTCCAGCTTCACAGCCGCTTTATCCCAATACAGGTCGTTTTTGACCACCGTGATTTTTTCTTTATCTGCGGAAACTAATTTGAAAGGTCCGTTCCCGACATGTGTCGCAGCTTCTCGGAACCAACCCGGGTTTTTCTCATCGACCTTTTTGTTCACCGGATAAAAAATCGGTGTGGCCGTTAACTCTGTAAAATATGGTGTAGGCTGCTCCAACTCCACGCGCAATGTCTTGGCATCGATTGCTTTTACTCCTACCTCGTCTAGCTTCAACTTGCCTGTGTTGGCTTGCTCCGCATTTTTGATGGAATAGAGCAAGTAAGAATACGTACTATCTGTTTCCGGGTCTAGCACACGCTTCCAAGCATATTCGAAATCATTGGCAGTGACTGGATCACCATTGCTCCACTTCGCCTCACGTAAATGAAACGTATATGTTTTCCTATCATCTGATACGTCTATTTTCTGGGCGATTGATGGCTGAACTTTTCCATCTGGACCTAAGCGGACCAACCCATCAAACATCGTATGCATCACAGAAAACATCGCTTCATCCTCAGCCATTGCAGGGTCTAATTGGCCTGGCTGATCAATCAGGTTCAACCGCAAAACCTTATGTAAAGAGGTAGCACTTGTTTCCTGAGATTTTACTTCGTTCGCTGAAGCATATCCTGCGGAGGAAACCAACACTCCTGTCGACACCAGAATCTTTGCAATGATCTTACCTTGACGTTTCATCTCTATCCCCCACTTCACTCTATTAACAAACTTTCCATACAATACCAAATTATCACTTATTAGACAACGAACAAGCGATAGTGAAGAAAATCATCCGCGCTTTCTGGCTCCATGTCATAGGACTCGAATCCATTTTTCAACAACACTTTTTGCGAGGAGATGTTATCCGTTGTTGTTTTTGCGCAGATCATTCTGACATTCAAGTGGGGAACATGCCCCTCTAAAAAGACCTTCAGTGCCTGTGAAGCCACTCCTTTTCCAGCGGTATCTTCCCCGACTCGATAGCCGAGATGTCCGATTCCTTCGTCTTTCTCAATGTCTACCAAATTCATTCTGCCCAAGATGTCACCTTGGCTGTTTTTGATGAGGCCAAAAAACGAGATTCCTTGCGCCTGCTCCTCGAGTAATGCTTGCAGGCCACTTAAAAAATGGTCATATTGGTAGTAGGCGTCTCCTCGACTGGGAACCGATTTTTCAAAAAAGGCGCGATTGCGCACTTCAAATTGAAACAAGCTGGCTGCATCTTGTATGCTTAATTTTTCGATCGTAATCATCATGGGGAAGTATCCTTTCTTGAATTGAGGTGGAATGAATATGACAGTTGCTTATTTGGAAGAAGGCACGTTTATCGCCTTTATTGCCTTTACGATATTTTTCTTTGTCGCTTACAAGCTCGATCAGATTTCGTTTGTTTCGTTCATTATGTCCTTGGCCGTCTCGGCTTGCGTTCACGCTGCCTTCTATTGGTTAATTGTAAAATATTGGCCGTTTTTTTAATAGCACGAAAAAGGCGCAGGATGAACACCCGCGCCTGTACATTTATCTGGTCACAGCTTCGCTTCATAGGCCGCAAGCAATTGAGCCGCTTGCTTGTTGTACTGATTGACCAAGCCTTGAATGGCTTTCTGCCACTCAGCTTGTGGGAGCGGCACTGGCAGTTGATTGGCCGGCTTGCCGTTCACGATCAGGGCTGATGTGAGCATTTGCTGTTGTGCGTCACTGAGTGAAGCCGTCGTTAGCACCTTCGGCTTGAGCACTTTCTTTCCTTTCAGGGAACGCATGAGCTCTGTCCTCAAGATGTGCTGATACTCCGCGTACAAATCCATCGTCATGTGGTAGCTCATTCCCTCTCGTACCGGCACAATTCCCCGCTTTTGTGCCCACTCCATCACCTGTGGTGGCGTCATCCCTTGACTTGTTTTGCCCGTCGCCATGAAATAGGCCACTCGGAACATATCTTCGTCGCTCATGCCAGAACGATTTTCATCGGCTTTGATGACACCCTTGGACACCAGTTCTGAAAGTACCGCTTGCTTGCCTGCATCCTTCGACAGATTCAAATAAAGCGCCAGATTGGCAAAAAAATGGCTCTCGCTGTTGCCACCAGTTGGCCAGCTATACGGTTTGCCGAAATCGATCAGCTCAAGCGGGCGTTGTCGCATCGTATCCGAGTAGGCCGAAAACGATTGGAATGTGATCGGATTATACGAGACCACTGGTTTTTTCGTCAGGAATCTTGTCACAAACAGCTCTTGCCCACTTTGACTGAGATAACCGAACTGGTCTTTGGTTGTGAATACATAAGGCGTCTGATGGTCTGCCTTGCTCCACACCTGTGGGAATACTTTGCTTGTTGGCATAATCGCCTCATATTTGGCCGCTGTCAGCTCCTTTCCTTCCAGCGACATAAGGCCGTACAATCCCGTCTTCTTGTCCTGGTAGGCAATGGCACCCGTCTTGAGATCATATAAGTGCATATACTTCATGGACTGATAATCGCCAGTGCTTAAGCGGAGCAACTGTGGTGAATAGACATCCCATCCTGTAGTTGACTGAATCAATACCCGATCAAAATAAGATTCCGTGTGAAAACCTTTCACGCTAGTGAGCTTATTAGAGAGCTGGTTCCCTTCTTGCGTCCATACATCCAGCGTACCGTCCAACCGTGCTGTCATCGCGATCTTTTGATTTTGTACCATCATTTCGTTTGCATCCCGATACACAAAATCGCTCAAGACCTGGAGGTGCCCGCCATCGGCCTTGATCATCGCCATTCCGACATTCCCCGCTTTCACACCCATGGTGTATACGGAATCAGCAACTTTGATCAAGGTGAGAGGCGGTCTGTCGTTGCCTGACTTCCACACCGCGACTTTCATCTCCGTAGTCAACAGCTTGCCCTCAGGGGTATAAAGATCGGCCCAATCGTGATCCATTGCAACGATGAGATTGGTATCGGAATCCAAATAGACAGATTGGTAGTGCTTGCTGATTGGTTGGTTCGTCTTGCGGTCCACAATCATCTCGCCTTTTCCCGGCTCATACTTTTTCGTCAAATCATCGGACAACGGATTGAGATTGCCAGCTTCTCTTTGTTTCCCTCCGATGCTGTATCGCAGCACCTTTCCATCCGGCTCTGTTACCAGCACCTCCCCCGTTACTGCCTCGTGGCGAATGATTCGATTCTCAACAGGAGACAGGACCAAGCCTTCATCTTCAGAATAAAGTCCGACTTTGTTTCCGTCCTTAATGCTAAGCATGCTGTAGCTGCCCAACGTCACATACGAGTCGAACCAAAAATCTGGCTCCTTGACTTCTTTTCCCCAGCCCGGGAGGATCGCTTTTTTTCCATCGCTGCGGACGAGCAAGCGCGCCGCTGGCGGACCTTCTGTCTGCGGATACGCAAAGGGGATGACCGTCTCTCCTCCGACTTGGAGGACACCGTACAGATTCGTTTTCGGGTCCTGTCCCAACACGTAGCTGCCATGCAAATACTGGGCTCCTTTTTTCAATGGATGCGACGTACCTTTGGACTTGGAATGATACGAGATGACATCTCCAGAAACCGTGTAGTACACATCCGGATTGTTATGCTCGAACCCGACTTCTTTATAAATGGGCTCTGCTAACATTCGTCCGTCCTTCCAAAGCCCTTGTCCTTTTGGCCCAATTACCTGAAAGTACCCATTATTCCAAGCATAAATCGCGGTGTATTTGGGCTCTAGTACGTACTTACCATTGCGATCAATCAAGCCTTCTTTTCCACCGGATCGCACCTTGAGATATGCAGTGTCAGGACCGCCTTCGTTTGGAATCAGTTCTGCTTTTGGCAGCGCAAACAGCTTTTTGCCGGAAGCAGGATCGTACATGCTGAGCTCTTTGGAAGTAGTCGCGACGAAATACCGCTTTTTCTCCGCCTCTTTATTCTCCGTCTGATCAGGAGCAACGAGTTGTACCATCGACAGCTTACCTGCAACTGGCGGAATCAGCACCTTTCCATCTACATGGAGCACCATGGATGATTTCCCCAAGAACATAATCGCTGTCCCCTGCTCATTGGATAAATAATACGGATGCGCCCCAGCAAACTTCATGGTCGACAGCTTATGCGTCTTCAAATCGATATATTGGAACCAGCCGCCTTTTTGAACAATCGCGATATTTTTGGAATCCGGAATGTCGATATAATCCCAAATCGCAGGAGTTATTTCCTTCCCTGTCCGCACGTCGAGAATTCCTTTTTTACCGTTCTTTGTTACGATCATGTTTTGGGAAGATAGCTCAAAATCATCATAAATGGCCTGTGTGACCAGCTTGTTACCGTCCGTAAAACCGATCTTGTAGTCAGTTATATACGGCTGAATCTGGGAAAACGTAGCCGCATGGACAGAAGAAGTCCACGCACTTGCCCCGAGTATGACCGCGGTAACCAGACTCACGGTTTTTGTTTTTATGTTCATTGGTGATTAGCCTCCCTTGTCAAACATTCCCTTCCTTTGACGCTTCGTAGGGTGAAATAGTTTCGCTGCACTTTTTCAAACAACTGGAACCTTTTCTTCCGTTCACTCGCTTTTAAGCGTGCTATAATTGTTCACACCGACGCAGTATAATCATCGTATACGGATGGGAGTGCTGAAAAGAGCACTTGGAAAGGATGTTCCCATGAATTTCTTTGCTGCCGCCTTGCAAAAGCCGGATGTAAGACGATTTGGGATTTTGGCGTTGTTTTGTTTGTTGCTTTACTCCTTGGGAAGTATGCTGAACATGGTTTTGCTAACCTTTTTAGTTACCTATTTAATGAATCGGCTGCATCAATACCTCACGCGTCTCACACACAAAGTCGTGCCGATCCATCCCAAGCTGATTCTCATTTTTCTCTATATGTTGCTGACGTTCTTTCTCATTGTGGGTGGGATGAAAGCCATTCCGGCGCTGATTCACCAAACCGGACAATTGTTCCATGTCATCGAGCAAGTGTACCACCAAAATCAGCACAATGAGTTTGCCCCCTATCTGATGTCTGTTGTTGGGAAGCTAGATATGAAGGGTATCGTACAAGGCAGCCTTGATTTTCTCGCGGTGGTCAGAAACGTTGGGTTCAATGTCTTTCTGGCGATTATTCTGAGTCTGTTTTTCCTGCTCGGCAAAGACAATGTCGTTACATTTACCGCTCAATTTCGCACGAGTAAATTATCCTGGCTGTACAACGAAATCGCCTACTTCAGCCAAAAATTCATCCTGACCTTTGGCAAAGTAATTGAAACACAGCTATTGATCGCCTTATTCAATACGACCTTCACTGTCATCGGTCTATGGATCATGGGCTTTCCAAATCTATTGGGACTCGCGATCATGGTCTTCATACTGGGGCTCATTCCGGTTGCAGGTGTCGCCATTTCATTGATTCCGCTCAGTGCCATCGCCTATAGTGTCGGTGGTATCGCAACCGTCGTCTATTTACTCATTTTTATCATGGTGATTCACGCACTTGAGGCCTATGTGTTGAATCCTCGCTTGATGGCAACAAAGACTCACTTGCCGATTTTCTACACATTTGTCGTTCTGATCTTTTCCGAGCATTTCTTTGGGGTATGGGGACTAATTGTCGGGATTCCGTCCTTTGTTTTCTTGCTGGACATCTTAGAAGTGAAGAAAATGGAACAACCCCCTGCCAAAAATAGATCCGTTCCAAAAGATGTACGCGATATACAAGTCAATACGTGACAGATAGACATAAGGAAGGAGCCCCTCGTGAAAAGGGCTCCTTTTTTGTCTTTACTTTCCTTCAAACCATTTGATCAAAGCTTGCGTGCCACTATCTGCCTCTCCGTTTGCTGCCAGTTCTTCATAGAGCGATTTGGATAGCGCGAGTCCTGGTGTCATCAGCCCCATTTCCTCCGCTGCTTCCAATGCGATTCCCATGTCCTTGATAAAATGTTTGACGTAAAAGCCAGGTGCGAAGTTGCCCGCGATCATGCGCGGCGCCAGATTCGACAGCGACCAGCTACCTGCGGCACCCGCTCCAATGCTCGTCAGCACTTTCTCCGGGTCCAGACCTGCTTTTTTCGCATACGCAATCGCTTCACACACACCGATCATGTTCGTGGCAATACAAATTTGGTTGCACATTTTGGTATGCTGCCCAGCACCTGGTCCACCCTGCAACACGACGTTTGTCCCCATGATTGTAAACACTGGCTCCATCGCATCAAATACTTCCTGATCGCCACCTACCATGATGGTCAAACGCGCTTCACGAGCCCCCACATCTCCACCGGAGACAGGCGCATCAAGGGAATGCAGCTCGTGCTTTTTAGCTTCCTCATAAATATGTTTTGCCAACGACGGCTTCGATGTCGTCATATCGATCAAATAAGTGTCTGGCTTCGCATTTGCCACAATTCCGTCCGCGCCGAGATACACTTCCTCGACATCAGATGGGTAACCGACCATTGTGATGATCACGTTTGCCTCTTTTGCCAGCTCACTGACATGCTCCTTCCAGATCGCACCGGCTGCCAGCAAATCTGCCGCTTTTTCCTTTGTACGCGTGTACACCAGCACTGTATATCCTGCTTGCAGAAAATGGTTTGCCATGCTTTTCCCCATGACACCCGTTCCTACAAATCCAATGATTCTTTCACTTACAGGCAAAGTCATGTGAACCACTCCTTCGTTTCTCTCTTTCATGCTATCTCGACAATTGTACTTCTCGAATCTATCCGAATATTCCTGCTATGCGTCTTTTGTGTTTAACTGGGAAAAAGGACATATGTCCTTTTTTTTCGTGCGCAAATGCCTTTTACTAAAGAGGGTATAACCTGCAAGCAAACGAGCAGGAGGCTTGATCCATGAAAGAACTTCACGACCGCACCCTTTTGCATACGCTGGTGCAAAACAGTCCCTTGCCCGATATTTTTGATGCCGTTACTCTCCATGAAATGCGCCTGTATCAGGCTGAGAAGGGTGACATCCTCTGCTCGAAGGGCGATCAGCTTCACCACATGTACTTCATTCTGGAGGGAAAAATCAAAATTTTCACGACGCTTCCTAACGGAAAATCTTTGTTGCTGCGCTTTAACAATCCACTGGCGATTATCGGAGACGTCGAGTACGTCACACAATGCGAGGTCCGCAATACGGTTGAGTTTGTCCATCGCAGTCTCGTGGTCAGTCTCCCGTTCAAAGTTTTGCAGGAAAACTACCAGAACCACCCGCCTTTTTTGCAATTCATTCTTCATAAAATCAGTCACAAGCTGTATACATCATCGAACTCCACCAGCCTGAACCTGCTGTATCCTGTTGAAAATCGCTTTGCCAGCTATTTGCTCTCCACGCTGTCCAGCGATACGGGGTCGACCGCTTCCGAGGAGCTAAAGACAGCGAAGCTGACAGAGGTTGCCGAGCTGTTGGGTACGAGCTACCGACATTTGAATCGGGTGATCCGCAATCTTTGCGCAGCATCCGTGATCGAACGCAAAAAAAGCGCACTGATTATCAAGGATCGAGAAAAAATCAGTGCACTTGCGAGCGGAAACATCTATGAGTAATCAACCATATAGGAGGTCATCTTGTGCAAGGCATTCTCTTTTCGTTACTCGCTGGCGTTTTTATTTGTCTGCAAAGCGTGTTCAATGCGCAAGCGAGTACAAAGCTCGGACTGTGGCAAACCAATGCGATTGTTCATGCGGTAGGTTTTCTTGTATCGTTCGCGATCTTTCTCTACGTTCGCGATGGCGATTGGAAAAGCATCGGGGAAGTGAACAAAGTGTATTTGCTAGGAGGCGTTTTCGGGGCGCTGATCGTTTTTAGTGTGATGAAAGGCATTACGACTATCGGCCCTGCCTACGCCGTATCGATTCTGCTCATCTCACAATTGCTTGTCGCTCTCCTCATTGATTCTCTCGGCCTGTTCGGTGTGCAAAAGGTTCCGATCACCTTGAACAAAATCATTGGAATCGGCATCATGATCGCAGGCGTAGTGGTTTTCAAACTCAAATAAAGGAGGAGGGCATTATCGCCCTCCCCTACAGAATCAATTGCTCCGGATTCAGCCCCAACAGAGCCTCATGCACAAACCTTCCGTCTTTTCGAATCAGTACATCGTCAAACCAGATTTCGCCGCCACCGTATTCCGGGCGCTGAATGCAGATCAGGTCCCAGTGAATCGCGCTGCGGTTGCCGTTATCCGCTTGATCATAGGCACGACCGGGTGTGAGATGGAAGCTGCCGGCTATTTTTTCATCAAACAAAGTATCGCCCATCGGGTGCAAAATGTACGGGTTAAACGCAATGGCGAATTCACCGATGTAGCGTGCACCTTCATCCGTGTCCAATATTTCCGTTAGCTTGTCCGTTTGGTTCGCGTACGCCTCGACAATCTTTCCTTCCCGAAAAGTAAACCGAATGTTTTCAAACGTCGTGCCTTTGAAATTGCTGGGGGTATTGTAGCTGATCGTCCCGTGAATCGAGTCGCGCACGGGAGAGGTATACACTTCACCATCGGGAATGTTGCGTTTGCCTACCGCTGTCCGCGTCCCAATCCCTTTGATCGAAAACGTCAGGTCTGTCCCTGGTCCGACGATGCGCACCTTGTCCGTTTTGTCCATGAGGTCGTACAACGGCTGGCACGCTTCGGCCATTTTCTGATAATCGAGCGAACATACGTTGAAATAAAAGTCTTCAAACGCTTCTGTCGTCATGTTGGCCTTTTGGGCAATAGCCGAGGTCGGGTAGTTAATGCGCAGTCCCGTAATCTGATTGTCGACATAATGGAAAATGGAATCATACGCTTCTGCGTACAGTCGGTACTTCTCCTGCGGAACATCCTTCATCTCACTGTCATTTGTCTCGCCATGAATTCCGATATAGCCTTGCATGCCAAACCACATGTCCTTTTCCAACTGAACTGTCTGGGCAAGCTGCTCTTCCGTTACCCCTTTCAACCATTCCCGCTGGACCTTCGGCCGTACAAAGCGCACATGGGGATACGCCCCCTTCGCATACAGCCGCTTCACCAATTCCATTGCCAGCGGCTCTCCTTCATCTACGACCATGATCATAATATGCTGCTTGGCTTGAACATCCAGGCTGTACGAAATTAAGTTATCTGCTATTTTTCCTAATCTTTCATCTCTCATCGCGCTCGCGTCCTTTCCGGATTTTGATGCTCTTCCAGCATAACGCGCGTTTGTCAGAGGAATATCATCGAAAAAAACTTGATCCCACTGTTGTGGTCGGGAGAAGCCCTGCCGCATGTTTTCCAGTCGCCTATATCCTCTCTTCGTTCGGGCGGTCTCCTTCCAAACATGTGACAGTGCTTCCGGACAGTTGTGGATGATTTCGTGCTTTTTAGGCGTCTTGCAAGTTTGTACAAAGAAGTTCTTGAGATCATTGTACTGCATTCACCTTCTAAGATTTGAGAAGCTGCGTAGAAGAAGCGAATTTCCAGTCCAAGCGCCTCTGGAGCCCACCCTAGCGTAGGAAAAAATGGCGGGGAATTTCAGCTTCACTTATGGAACCCTTCATCGAAACTTCTACGTTTGAAGCGCTCCCGCCATTTATTCCGAAGCGGACAGTCATACCCTTTGGGGGCGGAGGCCGAAGCGTAGACTGGAAATTCGCTTCTTCCCCCACTACAGCCCCATTTCATACAAAAAAGCGATGCTAAGGAACTTGCCCTGCACCGCTTCTCCATGATTCACTTTCCTAACCGCCTGTGCTGGACATCCTCCACACGCTGACTGATCCTGGCGAGTACAAAGGCGATGATGACCGAGAATATCACAATGCCGTAAAATCCGGCGCCGATCCCTATGCCAATCCCTCCAGCGAAAAAGATCATGGCTGCGGAGGTCAGTCCTTTTACTTTCAAGCCGTCCTTCAAGATGACGCCTGCTCCCAAAAAGCCAAGACCTGTGACAATCTGTGCAGCCAAGCGCATCGGGTCCATCATTGTTCCGTTTCCAGGCGCGCTGTATAGCTTTGTGCTGTAAATAGAAACGAGTGTGATGAGCGTGCAGGCTACGGACACATACATGTACGTTTTCAGCCCGGCAGGCTTGTTTCTGTGTGAGCGATCCCACCCGATGAACAAACCGAGAATCGCGCTCACCACAACCCGCATATACATTTCCAATTCATACTGCACATACAACCATTGTAGAGTCTCCATCCTCGTCACCTTCTTATAGCGATAGAGACATGATATGTGCAGATTAGAAAAATAGAACGGCTTTTTCTATATCTTACTCCCTTTCAATCTTCACTTCTGGCCCGACAAAGACTTCAAACAACCGCTCCCACGGAAGCTTGATCTCCAGATCCGTTAGTTCGACGATTTCGCCTTCAAACGTATTCTTGCCTCGCTTTCCGATAACCAGTGATTGATTGGCAAAATAGTTTTCGTACCAATCTTCCGCATGTGGTGTCAGTGCATCTCTTACAAAGTCATTGACTTCGTCGTAGTCATCTCCGAGATTCCACTCATTTCCCTTTAACTCTTTTACGAGGTCACGTGCTTCTGCCATCACTTCATTTCGGTAATGATGGTCATTTACAAACGATGACAAGAGCAGATTAATATGGGTTTCTGCCGCATCCACCGTTAAGGGCACACCGAACTGATTTCCTTTTTCCAAAAAGGCTGATCGTTGCAACGCCTGTCCCAACGCGCTTCCCATGTTATTTCCCGCCGTTCCCCATGCCGTGTAGGCGAAAAGCTCCGGCAGCTTTACTTCTTCTTGTAGTCGTTCGATCAGTTCAGAGTCAGCTTTGTTTGTAATCGTAACGTCTGTAACCGCGACCTGCTTTCCTTCCTCCAGAAAATCATTGATTTCTTCGACGAACTCATCCAGGTCTTCGCGTCTCTGTGCGTTGCTTTGTCCTTTTTTCTTCGGTGAATGGATCATTAACACGATATCTGCATCGTCTTCATCCCGAACGGGCTTGCCGCCTGCTGCGATAATGTGCTTCTCGACGTTTACATCAAAGGTCGTGTCTTCAAACGGCGCCGTCCACTCGCTGCCGTCTATACCCGAATACTCGACTGCTACTTTTGGATGGATGCGCATTTCGTTCAAGGCGAATCTGCTCAACAAGACGGTTCCTACTTCGTCCGCTCCAGGGAAAATCGCTACACGATCCTCTACATCCAGCTTCTTTGCTTTTTTGACCAAAGTCTCCCGCTCTGCCCGGTGAAGACCATGGGGCGCAGCGTCATCCTGAGCCAGCACTAAATAATCAATGGTCCCATCCTCTACCCAGTCGATCAACAGTGAGTTAATCTTGTGGTTGCGCTCGCGGGCATTCAAGTAATCTTCCAGCACAGACTCGGGAATCTCCCTTTCCAACTGATCGAGCCGATCCTTTTTTTCTGTCATGCCGAGGTTGTGCACCTCATCGTATAAAATAGCCCATTCTCTGATTTGCTCATAGTACTTCAATGTTTCAGGATCAGTCGCCGTCACCGCCAAACGTTGAATCGTATCGAAGACGTAGATCGGCTTTTTGGAATGTTTATCTCTCAGTCTCTTAATGGCTTCGATATTCGACAGGGCCTCTTCATAGGATTGTTGGTCGGTACGGGACGCAACCAGTCCGCCGTATGCCAGCATGCTGACAGAGATGACCGAGCCGTCCACTTTGCTTGCTTGTTTGATCAGCCAATCGCCAATTTCTTCCCCATCGCCCGGCGTCATAAAGTGACCGAGCATGTCTTCATCGGGCATAATCGCCTCCACCCCGCCTGCCCTTGCTGACATTTGCGGAAAATACGTGTTGACCGGACGATCATCGAGGGGGACAAGGGCGACTTTGGCAATTGGCTTTGGTGACGCTTTTTTCGCCGCAACTGTACTCGTCTGCGTAAATGGAACCATGCCCGTTACTAGTGCTGCCATAGCCAGTGTTGAAATGACAACGCGCAACTTTTTCATAGACCCAATCTCCTTTCAAAATGAAAAGGTTTAATCGAGGACGGCATTCGCTAGACGCAATTGATCCTGTAATTTCGCCACGTGAAGCAAACGCGGGATGGTCTTGTCATGAAATGCGATGGCCGCTGCTGTACCTGCTGCTTGACCAGTAGCCATACAGCTCGGGGTAAGTCTGGTCGTAGCCAGCGCCTCATGTGTCGTAGAGATACAACGCCCCGCCGCAAGTAGGTTATCGATGGACTGAGGGATCAGGCATCGATACGGAATGTCATAAGCGCCCTCCCCTTCAATATCTGCTGCCACTACGCCTTTGCCAGAAGGATCGTGAATGTCAACCGGATAGCCGCTTCGTGCGATGACATCCGGAAAACGTCTGCCCGCGACCACGTCTCCGATCGTCAAGCTGTACTCCCCGACGATTCTGCGTGTCTCACGGATGCCAATTTGCGTTCCGACTGCGGAGACGGATGCTTTCGCGAACCCGGGAACTTTATTTTTCAAAAATTCAGACATCAACATCACTTGACGTCTCCCTTCTTCCTCCGCTTCCGTCAAATCCTCGACATCTGTTCCATCCAATCCCTGCACCCGCGTGCAATTGATCAAAACCTCATCACTCTCGGGCCCTGTGAAAAACAGAATTTGATCCCGATTAATCGGAACGCCTGACATTTTCCAATGCGTATAAAAGCCTTGAACACCTGTCAGCGGAATGGACGGCAACTGTGCAAACGGCGTCTTGTGATAAAACTCATCCGGATGATCAAGCATGTACTGCTTCACCTGCTCCAGATCGACGCCCCGCATGCGAAACTTCATCGTCATCGGCTGGGTCAGTCCATCTGCATCTCGCCCTTTACTCGTCGGCGCTCCCGATAAATAAGCGATATCTGCATCTCCTGTCGCATCGACGAACACCTTGGCCTTGATCTCATACTTGCCCGATTTACTGGTGAGGGTAACAGAAGTAATCTCTGTCCCCTCTACCTTCACCTGATCGACAAAGCTGTGGACAAACAGCTTGACACCCGCTTCCTTGAGCATTTCCACAGCGACCAGCTTGTAAATTTCCGGATGATACGGCGTGACTGTGCTGACGAATCCCACCGTATCCTGCAAATGTCCAGGCGATCCCCCCTTTGCTTGCAAGCGATCGACGATTTCCTGTGCAACTCCTTTAATGACTTGCTCGCCACTCTCCGTATGAAACGTCATCCACGGATAAACAAGCGCAATCGTCGACATCCCTCCGAGAAAGCCGTAACGCTCGATCAGGATCGTTTTGGCTCCCAATCGTCCGCTGGCAAGAGCGGCACTGATTCCTGCCGGTCCCCCGCCTACCACGACTACATCTGCTTCCACTACTCGATTCATCTGCACTCACTCCTTGTTGAGCTTCCTTTCCATCCATGCTTCCTCTAGTCTTTGAGGCCCGTCATCGATACACCCTCGATAAACTGCTTTTGGGCGAAAAAGAACACGATCAAAAGCGGCAAGGTCGCCATGACGGACGCACTCATCAGATGATGCCACGCTGTCCCTACTTCATCGGTAAACAAGGACAAAGCAAGCGGCAGTGTCATCAGCTCTCTGTCGTTGATGAAAATGAGCGGATCGTAAAACTCGTTCCAGCTCGTCAAAAACGTAAAAATCGTCAGCGTGGCGATAGCTGGCTTCGCCAACGGCAGCATGATGCTCCAGTAAATCCGCCAACGCGAGCAGCCATCGATCATCGCCGCCTCCTCCAATTCTTTTGGAATCCCGAGGAAAAACTGGCGCATGACGAACACTCCAAAAATTCCGCCTGCCCCGAATATGGGAAGCACAATCAGCGGCACATGTGTGTTGATAAATCCAAGCATGCGCATGAACAAAAACATCGGAATCGACGTCACTTCATGCGGGATCATCATCGTCGACAACAGCACCAGAAAGACGATATTCCGTCCGCGAAACGGGATTCGGGCAAACGCATAGCCCGCAATCGAAGCAAATAATACCGTTCCAACCGTGACCAAAATCGCAATGTACAGGCTGTTCCAATAGAACAAATGAAACGGCGTATTCGCCAAAACCTCCGTGTAGTTCTCCAAGCGGATCGACGAAGGGATAAACTCTGGCGGAAAGACGAATATTTTGGCTGGCTCTTTTAATGATGTAGAAAGCATCCACAAAAAAGGCACCAGCATCAGTAGGGAGATCGCTCCTAACGCGACATAGTGACCGCCAATCCCCAATAACTTGCCCACTTGTAATCCGTGGCGATTACTCTTCATGGAACACCCACCTTTTTCTAAACTGCCACTGCAAGAGCGTAAATACTAAAATGATAAAGAACAGCACAAAGGCAAGTGCAGACGCATAGCCGAATTCAAAGTTTTTGAAGGCGCGCTCCCATATGTAATAGACGAGCACCTTTGTACTGTTATCTGGCCCACCCTGGGTCATGACGTAAATCTGCCCAAACACCTTGAGCGAGCCGATGATCGTCAACAACGTGGTTAAGAAAACGGTCGGACTGATCATCGGGATCGTAATCTGAAACAATTGACGCGTCCGACTGGCTCCATCAATACGCGCCGCCTCGTACAGGTGAACGGGCACCTGCTGTAAGGCAGCGATGAACAGAACCATGTTCAAGCCCACATTTTTCAGAACACTTGTCACGATCACCACTGGCATCGCCAGCTTTGGATTGTACAGCCATGAGGGGCCTGTAATCCCGAACATCTGCAAAATTTGATTGATAAACCCTGTGTCTGTCGCAAACAAATACTTCCACACAATCGCCCAGACGATTAGCGATGTCATGACCGGCACGAAAATGGCTGTGCGGAAAATCCCGATCCCCGGCAGCTTGCGCACGAGCAGTAAAGCCAACCCCAACGCCAACACGATGTTCAGGGGGACGAGACCGGCCGAGAACGTAAATGTATTGCCCACAACCCTCCAAAATTCGGCATCCTGAAAGATCGCTCTGTAATTTTCCAAACCAATAAATTCGGCTTCCCCCAGTAACGGCCAATCCGTAAAGCTCATGTACAGCGCGAGCAAAAGCGGGCCTAGCAACAGCACGACAAACCCGATGGCCATCGGGCTGACAAACAGCCATCCCGTCAGATTCGCTTCCCGGTTGAACGATTTTTTCCTTGTGCCACTTGTTCTCTTGTCAGGAGAGAGCGGGACATTCAACTTGCTCTCCATACGATCCCTCCTTAGTTGTCAATCGCATTCCGCAATGCATGGATGGAACGGCGCATTTCATCCTCGGTCCTCCCGATCGCCATCGCTCCAGCTAACAGGACACGAACCCCCGTTTCTCTCAGAGCTCCTATATCCTCCGCCATAATTTTTCGCTGTGTCGGGACGATGATCGGGATGCCTGCCTTCTCTACGATGTACCGATAGGCGAGCAGGTCGGCAAACGTAAGCCTCGTGCCATACTCATTCCCCGGAATAACCGATGCCTCCAATGCGGTCATAGGAAAATGCTTTACGGCTTCCAATCGGGACAAATCAAACTGATCATCGATGGCAAACGTACTCGCCACCCCTTCGATTTTCATAAGGGACGCTGGCAAATGATGACCATAGATGGAGAGGAAGTCGATTCCCAGCGAATCGAACTGCTTGATTTCCTCGGGATTCAGCTCTTCCATTGATCCGCCCGGAACAATGCCAATCGGCCCTGCGAACTGGCTGCGTATCGTTTGGAGAAAGTCCGTATATTCAGCCAGAGGACCGAACCGGTTGCCACTGGCACGATGGTACACATTGATGTGCATCTTCAAGCCATCTGCACCTTCCTCCATCGCTGCTCTGGCCAAGGTCTCATCGTTTTGCGGGAGACTGACCATGAGCAGAAACGGCTTCTCTTCCAGTGCTTGTCGAAAACGATTCATCGTAACCTCCCTCTCAAGTCACAACGGCCTGTATCCCAGACCGTTGTGACGAGCTTACTTTTTCAGGATCGGATTGACTTTCTCTTCCAGCGACTTCACGATATCCGCAGGCTGTGCCGTTTGACCGAATAATTGATCAAAACCAGCCAGTATCGTTGTGTCGATTTTTTGCCAGTCCACATGGCCTGGTTGCAGGTGTGCCTTAGGCATTTCGTCGATAACCGCCTGCTTGATGTGTGCAGGATCAGGATTGCCTGGAACATTCAAAAACGGATCAGAATTCAGCACAGACAAGCGCGGCGGTACAAAGTAAGTCGAGGTCTCCTGAACACCCTGCTCACTCGCGAGGAATTTGAGGAATAGCTTAGTCTCCTCCAAATGCTTGGTTCCTTTGAAAATCGAATACCCTGCCTGACCGAGCATCGGTGCCGAGCCTTTTGAACCCGCTGGCATCGGAGCAATGTCCCACTTGAAGTCCTTGATTGTCCGCGCCTTCGAAACGTAGCTGTACACATCAAAGAACATGCCAATTTTGCCTGATTCAAAGCTGACTTGCTCTCCCGCCTTCGGATGCGACCCATCTGTAAACATCATCCGTTGGAGCATGCTGAGTGTCTCCACCCCGTATTGGTCATTCCACGTAAACTGATTCATTTCTTTGTTGAACGGGCCGCTGCCATTTGACCATGAATAGGAAGACAGGATGATCCATGTTTTCCAATCGCGGAAGAAGTTGGCCCCGTAGATTTTGCTTGCTCCTGTTCCGCTCGAGATCGCTTGCGCCGACTTTTCGAATTCCTCCCACGTCCATTTTCCTTCTTTCGCTAGATCGTTCGGGGATTTCAAGCCTGCCTTGTCAAACAAGTCTTTGTTGTAAAACATCACGGTAGGCGGGGTAGAAAACGGCAGTCCGTAAAGTTTGTCGTCTTTTTGGAACAGCTCAAGCGTCGACGGAATAAAGTCGTCCAGCTTAAAAGCAGTGTCGTTCTTTACATCCGAGACATCTTCCAAAATCCCATTTTCCATAAACTGCGGTACCATTCGTTCAGACACCCAACCGATGTCAGGCAGCTCCTGACCAGCAGCGAGCACCGTCACCTTTTGCTGATAATCGGGGAATGGAACAGATTCCAGCTTCACCTTGATGGTCGGGTTTTGTTGCGTAAATTTTTCAGAGAGCTTCGTATACAGGTCTAGGTGGGCTTGGTTGCCCCATGTTAAAAACGTAAGCTCGACCGCTTCTTTCTGGCCCGTCGCGGAGTCACCGGGAGTCGTCGCGGTGTTGCTGCACCCAAATGTAAACGCTGTCAAAGCAGTAGACAATGCCAACAGGATTGCCTTTTTCATGGCGTACCTCCTTATCTGTTTTCCCTGTCACCAGTATAAAATTGATTGAATAGTGAGATAAATCACGCGAAGTTTAGATTTGGTATGAGATTTAAAGATCTTCACTGCCTACGAGGTCTCGGTAACTCCCGGGTGTCATCCCGACTTCCTTTTTAAATACCAGCATGAAATGCTTCGCGCTCTGATACCCTACTAAGCGGGCGATATCATACACCTTTAGGCTCGTCTCGTGTAAAAGCTGCTTGGCGCGGTTCATCCTCACCTGCGTGATGTAGTCGGAGACATTTTCCCCCGTCTCGGTCTTGAACAATTGACTCAAATAGATCGGATTCAAATGAACAGACTCCGCCAGCGTCTGGAGTCTCAGATCGCCGTCCAAATGATCGTGAATGAATGCTTTTACCTTGCGAATGATTTGTCTTTCTTCTCTAGGGCTACCGTCGACGTTGTTTTCTTCTTCCCGGACTTTCTTTTTGCGATCCAGCACTTGCCTGATTTTTGTGAGCGTGCTCACCAGCTCTAATCGATCAATGGGCTTCAAAAGATAATCAGAGACTTTGTACTTCAACGCTTTCTGTGCGTAGTGAAAATCACCATAGCCACTAATAATCACGATGGGCAGCTCCTCGTACATCTCCCGGATTTTCCCAATCAGCGTCAAGCCGTCGACTTCCCGCATGCGGATATCTGTCACAATCAAATCAGGCATTTCCGTGCGTAGATAATGCAGGGCATCCTTTCCATTTTCCGCTTCTGCCATGACGGCAAAACCAGACGTTCCTTTTTCAATTAACGCTCTCAAGCCTTCCCGAATCATTCGTTCATCTTCCACCAGCAATACTTTGTACATCGCGTGTTTCTCCCTTCTGGAAATCGAGCGGAATCTTCATCGTAATTTCCGTGCCTTGATCCGGTCTGCTCACAATGGTTAGCCCGTACTCTTCCCCGAACAATAAGGTCAGCCTCTGTGAAATGTTTCGCAATGCTGTCCCATTGTGTGCGTTTCCTGTCATCTCATGCTGTTGCATAGGCGTACGCAGACTTGCGAGCAGACGAGTTAGTGATTGCTCAGACATTCCCTTGCCATTGTCCCTCACACTGATATGCATGACACCCTCCTGACAAAGCGCCGTGAGCCATATCGTCCCTCCCTGTTCCTGATGTTCAATCCCATGTGCCATTGCATTTTCAAGCAATGGCTGTAGCAGCAGCTTCGGGATACGCTGATCCGACAGGCTCTCTTCCACGTCCATATACACCTGAAGGCGCTCTCCCAGACGAATCTTTTGGATACGAATGTAGGATTCTAACGATACCATTTCTTGTTTCAGCGTAACGTGCCCATCCTCTCGAGCGACCGTATAGCGCATCAGTTTTCCGAGCGAAGAAACCATGTCTGACACATCGTAGTTACCCGAGCGGATCGCCATCATATTGATCGATTCAAGTGTGTTGTAAATAAAATGTGGATTGATCTGGCTCTGCAAGGCCGCCAGCTCCGCCTCCCTTTCACGTAAGCTGCTGAGATACACCTCATTGACTAGGCGGTTGATTTCCTCGACCATCTGATTAAATTGCTCACTCAGCTTCCCGATCTCGTCTTGGGAATCGACAGGAACTCGTTCATGGAAGTTCCCTCGCTTTACTTGCAGCATTTTTTCTTTCAATTGAACGAGCGGCTTGCTGAGCGAATAGGAAAAATAAATCGCGAGCCCGCCAGCAACGAGTAAAAACATCGCCGCAATCAGCATCGTAAAACTACGCAAGCTATTGGATTCTGCGAGCAGGATATCGAGCGGAATCAAACTGATCACCACAAGCCCCGTCTCTCTCGATTGATGATCCACGAAGAGATATCGCTGTCCCTGAATCATCCTCTGGTTCGCATCCCCACGATTGATCCCGTCAGTTTCTTGCAGCAAAGTACGATAGCCCGGCGAGCCTCCGCTCTCCCGCTTTTCATAAAACAGCTCGTTTCCCTCATTTACGATGATCAAGCTCCCGTCCTTGGTAAAAGGCATATCGGACAAAATCTGGTCAAACATGTCCATTTTCATATCGATTTTCATGATTCCGAGTGGTACTTTCGTATACGGCTCTCGCAATAACCGAGCCACTGACACATAGCGCTCACCAGAGGTATCCAAGTAATAGGAGGGCCGATGCTGTGGAATTATGACCGCTGCCCCCTGTCCCGTGATCACGCGAGAATACCATCTCTCTTCAGCCAAATCTCCCTTGCTCTTCATGACAGAAGGGTCCAGATTGGAAAAAATCATACCATTCCCCGCAATGATTTGAATGCCCTTTACTTCCGGTCGACTATAGGAAAGACTGGATATATACAGTGTCATCTTCTCCCTTTTTTCCATGGAGAGAAAAGAAGTAGCCGACGTATTTGTCTGAATTTCTTTTAAAATGGACAGGACTTCTGGATCGTAGAGCGGCATGAGTGATAAACGCTTCATCTCCCGTATATTGCGCTCCAGGTTGCGATTGATCTGACCCACAATCTGTCCTGTGTATGCAGCCGTTCTCGATTCCGTTGAAGCCGAAAACTTGTTGTACGTGATGATTCCCTGCAAGCTTAACGGGATTGCGATCAAACAAAGAAAAAGCGTGAGAATCTTCGTCCGCAGTGTCCCTTGCCAAAAAAACGTCGAGACTTTCCTTTTCATGATGGCCCCTTTCTATCTGTTTGAATAATCAGTATTTTATTCATCAAAAAATCCGTCAGGTCAAAATCCTGACGGTCTGTTCCTCAGTCTATTTCGATGCCCATGCAAAGACAATCGTAGAATGTATCCTCAATCAAAAATTCTCTCGTCAACGTACCCATTTCCTTGAAGCCTAGCTTTTTGTACAAATAAATAGCAGCATCGTTGTCTGAACGGACTTTCAGGTTGATTTTTCGTATCACCTTTGATTGCTTGGCCCATTCCAGCAGGGATTCCAGTAGAAGTCTTCCAACCCCTGACCCCCAGAACTCTTTCAAGACACTAATCCCAAATTCACCTACATGCTGCGTCCGCGATCGGATACCCCCTCGAAAAGTCAGGTTCCCCACAATTCTCCCGTCCACCTCTGCAATCAAACACAGTTGATTAGGAGCTTCTTGAAATCTTTTGATGTTTTCTTTTTCCTCCTCAGGGGTTACTGTCCATTCTTGTGGGCCAAATGACAAATTGTCCGTCTCTCCTGATACCTGATGTATGAACGCAACTAAGGCTTCAGCATCAGTCAACTCCGCTAATCGGATGATGACATTTTGACCAGACTTCAGTTTGGATACCTTCATAAGAACCTCCTCGCATCGGAAACTTTTCATACTATTTAAACAGAAAAACGGACGCCTGTTAACCGTCCGCTTGTAGCTTTTTCGACTATTCCATTGTTTTAAAGTAAAGGACGGTATCATGCAGGCTGCCATCAGCCGATCGGGCAAACCCCGGAATGCGCCCTGCTTCTTGATAGCCCATCGACTGATACAACTGGTTGGACGGATCGCCCGCTCGTGTATCCAAAACGAGGAGGCTTCGGTTATCAGCAAGGGCCCTTGCCTCCGCCAGCAGCATCAGTCCACGACCAATTCCTTGACGCTGCGCTCTGGGATGAACCATCAGCTTGGCGATCTCTGCTCGATGCAATCCATTTGGCCGACTCACCAGATGGAGCTGGATGGTTCCGACGATGATATCTTCCTGTACTGCTACCCAAATTTTCACATGTTTATGGGGCACCGAAGTCCAATAGGTGCGTGCTTCTTCCAGCTTCATCGGCGGTAAAAAGCCAAGGGAAGCCCCATCCTCCACGACATCGATCAGCAATTGGGACAGTTGACGCAGTTCTTCCTCTGAAAACTCGATTCCTTCCCGATAACAAAGCGCTGACTTCATAAGAGCCCCTCCGTATTTGAAGAAGATTTTTTCCCTTCTTACACTATAACGGAGAAATCAAAATCATGTAAGATAATCTAACATCGTCTTATCAAGGTCGATATCCGTACATACTGAAAACAAACAGCAAGCATAAATAAATAATCGCTGCGGGCACAATGGTAAGAGCAATAAAAAACCGTTTCTTCACACTGTTGGCATTTCGAAACAGCCAAAAGTAGATGAACAGCAGGATGAGAAGAAACGGGACAAAATAAAAGCCCAGCATGAACCCCACCCAATCCGAGTTGGTTTCCCAGAACTGCTCCGGCACGGGAACCCGATGATATTCACTATATATCTGTTCTTTACGAGAGATAAATAGGTAGGATAGCACGAGATAGTAACCGAATATAACGAATTTCAGCCAAGGCTTGATCTGTTTCGCCGCGAGTGTTATAGAAAAGATGATCCCTACGATAAACCATAATGACAAGTATTCCATCTGGATCCCTCCTACGAAGGATTATAGGGATCCGTTCTGTTGGAGATAAGTACCAACTTTTTTTGGTACCTCACCCTCGCGTGATTACAAGAGTCGACAAAATTTGGAATCCTTCCTATAATAGACTTGTCAAACAACACGGTATGCGAGTATCTTTGCATATAGAAAGCTCACTACCTGTAGGAGATGGTCACGATAACGTACGCTCTTTCGTTTTTACTGTCGTTTTGTATCGTTATGGTGCTGATTCCGCCTCTGGCTAAATTGGCATTTCGCCTTGATTTTGTGGACAAGCCACGTAAAGACGTGGAAAGAAAAATTCACCGGGAGCCTATCCCATTGACAGCCAGCTATGCTATTTTCGTCGGCTTTGCTGCATCGTTTCTGCTCTTCTCGAAAGAATCGACCGGGCAAACGATCGCTGTTCTGTCAGGCTCACTACTGCTGCTTATTATTGGTACCATTGATGACTGGTACAAGACGCAAGGCAAGGATTTTTCCGCCCTGCCCAAACTGATCGTCCAAGTATCGGCCGCCGTGATTGTCTACTTGTCGGGTATTACTTTTTCCGGCTTTTACAATCCTTTGAGTGGCGAATACATATTGCTCCCGGAATGGTTGCAGTTCATCCTGACCATCCTGTGGATTTTCGGAGTAACGACGGTCATCAATTTTTCGGATGGCATGGACGGTTTGGCTGGAGGGCTTTCTGCAATCTCCGCAGGCACGCTCTTCGTAGTCGCTTTGGTTAAAGGACAAAGCACATCTGCGATTATGGCGATCAGTCTGATCGGCGTTGCCTTGGCTTATCTGCGGTACAACAAGCCGCCGGCCAAAATTTTCATGGGAGATGCAGGCGCGACCTTCCTCGGCTTTATCTTGGCGGTCATCGCGTTGGATGGTGCCTTTAAGCAAGCAACCGTTCTCTCCTTGTTCATTCCGATTTTAGCACTCGGTGTGCCGATTTTTGATAATCTGTTTGTGGTGACCAAACGCTTCCTGCAAGGAAAGCCGATCTACCAAGCAGATGCCAGCCAGGTTCATTATCGCCTGCTGCGTTCTGGACTCAATCCAAAACAGGTCGTCACCTTCCTGTGCTTGATCAGTGTTTGCTTTAGTCTGACGTCCATTATCCTGCTCCTGCTCGGAGTATAGATTATCGATCACAATGAAAAATGCCGCTCGGGTCTAATCCCTGCGGCATTTTTTTGAGCGGATTACGCAAAGTCTCTTTTCGCTGTCGTGGTCGTCTGAAACGTCTGGAAGCCTGTCCGTTCGTACAATGCAATCGCAGGTTCATTGTGAGTACCTGTGACGAGATACGGCTGCAAGCCCTTTTCCAGCGTCTGGTTCACAAAAAAGCGGACAAGCTCTTTGCCGTAGCCTTTGCCTTGATGCACGGGATCTACGAACACATCGTAAACCTCGCCATGTCCTGTGATGATCAGGGACCCTACGAATACTCCCTCATGCTCGAACAAATAAATGTCCTCTCTCATATCGTTCAGGAGCCATTTCTTCCATGCGTTCATCGTTTTCTCAGGATAATCCGCCAAACGGTATGGCTGAAGGTCGATGCCTTTGCGCACCTCATAGTAAGCGTCACTCTGCGATTGGATATACATATCCATATCGGGTTCGGTGAATTTGCGAACGTCGAGTGTCGGCGCAGGCCCGATCTCTCCTGTGTATTTCATCAGATGATGGCCCCAGATAGAAACAAAGCCTCTCTTGGCAAAAAAATCAGCACCCTGCCCGTGGTCTACCCGATAGGTAGCCATGACTGCCGTCGGCTTCTCCTCGTGCTGTTGCAGTTCCAGCCAAAGCTTATCGAACAGCCGGGAGCCGACTCCTCGCTTTCGATGGTCTGGCCGTATATAGACGTATATTTCTGCTGTCCCTTCTTCTCCAGAGGAGTTCAAATCATAAGTGCCACATCCGATGATTTGATCACCTTCCTCCCAGATGTAAACCGTAGCTTTTTCCACGATATCAACAATCTCATCGGTCCTCCAAAGCATGCCTTCGCCAATCATCGTCACGACTGTCTCTTTGTCAGTTGATTGTGCTTGTCGTATCATCTCTGTTCTCTCCCGTTAGCTCTGTTGAACGGTTGCTGCTTCTGCGGCTTTTTCCAACTTTTTGCGATGCTGCAAGCAAGCCTCGCATCTTCTGCTTTTTCGCCCGAAAGCCGTGTAGTATTTGCTTTTTTTGCAGGATCGGCATGTAATGTACAACGAGCTCGACAAATTGTAGTTCTCTTCTGGCGTATTTTCTTTCAGGTGTACCGTCTTGTTGTATTTGATGAGCAAATGAGCTGTGTGGATGGCATCGACCAAGGCGGAGTGCAGCCTGCCCTCCTGGATGATTCCTGCCGTGTCGATCGCTTCTTTCAGACTCATCTGTTTGCGATTAGCCAAAAGCATGCTAATTGGCGGCTGGATGTCGTTGTAATTGCGCATCCAGTTGAAGTCCAAACCAAACCGCGCACAATGCTCGATCATCAGCCGCTTGTCGTCTTGCCCCCATGTGCACAGGTAGTATTCAGGATCGCTGCCAATCCACTTCATAAATTCTGCGAATGCCCGGCGAAACGGAATAAAGGTTGGCATGTTCTCTTTATCGAGACCGATGAATTTGCGCGTTCTCTCCGTGATCCTACGTTCAATCGCTGGAAAGGTGTAGCGCTGAAATGTGTCGACCTCCACGCCATTTTTTCCGGGTACGACTTTTGCCGCTCCGATCTCAATAATTTCCGGGATCTTGTCTCTCTGATAAGTCAGTGTCGTTTCAAGGTCAAAAACAATGATCTGCAAGCGTAATCACATCCTGTATGTATTGTCTCTATTATGGCTTGGATTGGGCATAGAAAGCAAAACAAAGACAAAAGCGGCTGCCTGATTGGCAACCACTTTTTTACTAACTCCTATCCTGGAGGGATTGCAAACAGGATTTCTACCTTCGTTATATAAAAAGGTTCGAATAAGTGCTTTTGGCGTTGCTCGGAAATCCCACACCCATTATCCTCAATCGTTACGCTTACAAATGATCGCTGCGGAGATGTCTCCGTATAAATCGTGACTGATCCATTATGGGCTACCGCATCTATTGCATTCTTAATCAGATGCAGGCAAATTTGCTCCACATAGGAAGGAATCGCCCACACCTGAACATGCGGTTCTGCATAAGAAAAGGACAACCGCGCATCTTTCTCCATCACGTAATGCTTCGAAAGCTCGTACACACGCTCCATCAAGGGACGAAGCTCGACGATTTCATTTTGACTGTTCCCCGTTTCGTTTTGGCGGGCAAGGATCAAAAAGCTCGTCACCAGATTATTCAAGGACTGCATCTCGTGCTGGCAAATTTGAATGTACTGTTCAAACATCTCCCAGCCTCGGCTGCGACCATCGTGCAATCGTTTTTCGCAAATCGGTCCGCCAAACGAAAGCATGTCCGTCATATGCCCTTCCAAGACATCTTCCATCGACAAGAGCAACGACGATAGCCATCTGTCTTTCGCCGCTG
Organism: Brevibacillus sp. Leaf182; assembly: GCF_001423865.2. Lineage (NCBI taxonomy): Bacteria > Bacillati > Bacillota > Bacilli > Caryophanales > Paenibacillaceae > Brevibacillus > Brevibacillus sp. Leaf182. The sequence goes on from NZ_LMPN02000021.1 coordinate 53,327, forward strand.
CCCAATCCATCCTATTTGGGGAAGAAAAATAAGGATAAGAACCCTCAGGATTCCTACCCTTGTCGCCCTTTTAGCTTGGCGAGTTTGTGGATTCCCTCGTCAACTGACGCAATCCGTAGCTCATCCTCGCTATTTGCCCGTCTTCATCCCGGAAAAACTCAATCCAAGGGATGGAATCTCTTTTTTGGAAAACGAAGCTGTCTTTTTGTACTGGTATCAGTGGATACGAGAGTCCATCCACCTCCAGGAATAGCTTGCCTTCGTTTTTGGCTATCGATGCGCTTACCCATTCCTGCGAAGAGTAGCGACCCTCGTACAGTGACAACTGCTCATCTGTGACCTCGTATGGATCATAAGCATAGACCGGAGCTCCAGCCGGTCTTGCAAAATAACTGTTCAAAAAGCCGATGACCAACTCTCGGACGCTCACTCCATCGAGATTGACCAAAATCACACCCGTAATCCCTTGATCCGGAACCGAAAAAATGTGCGAGCTGATTCCCTTCAGCGATCCGCCATGCTCTACCAGCGAGCCATCCGGAAAGGCAGACGAGACCATCAGACCATAGCCGTAGGAGCGGTGTCCGTCCACACGAGCAAAGGGAGTGAGCATCTGCCAGACGCTATCGGCAGACAGAATCGATGTCGGGTTTCCCGTTGCCCCCAAGCGAAAGACTTCCAAATAAGCGAGTAAATCATTCACAGTCGATTTGAGGAAACCGGCTGCTCGCATCGCCGGGGCATCGTGCCAGATGGGTGCTGCAATGATTTGGTTTTCGTCATCGATTTTTTTGTTAGTATACAAAATAGTGACGTCATCCTTGTCAGCCAGTTCATCCACGAAAAAAACGGTTCTATCCATACCCAGTGGCTGCAAAATATGCGTCGCAACGTAGTTTTCATACGTCTGGTTGCTGACCCGTTCAATGATCGCCCCCAAAAGCCCGTACGCATCGTTATTGTAGCTAAAGGCACCCCCTGGCTCTGAGAGCGGCTCCCCTTCGAATCCAGCAATGGCTTCCATGACTTCTTCGTACGTATGCAGGTAAGGCACTGTCTTCAGTTCTTCCTCCGCCTTGGTTCCAATGACAGCAGGATCATTTTCCATACTCCGCCTCATTGCACCGTCTAAGTAAGGCATAGGCGCTATTCCAGGCGTATGTGTCATGAAGTGATGAATCGTCATGCGCGCTGTCAGCTCGTGGTCGCCCGCCCGAAACTCTGGCAAATATTTTACGACCGGGTCGTGGACAGACAGCTTGCCTGCCTCTTGCAACTGCATAATCGCAACGCAGGTAAACGATTTGGTGATGGATGCGATGCCAAAAACGGTGTCGAGGGAAAGTGGCAGTTGCTGTTCTCTGTCACGAAAACCGAACGTTCCCTCGTACAAAAGCTCACCGTCACGTGCAACAGCAATAGCGGCGCCCGGAGCCTTTGCCTCGTCCAGCAGTTGCTGTGCATACCTTTGGAACTGTTCCTTCCATGCCGTCATTTTCATCAACTCCCCATCGCTTGCTCATAAATCGCTTTTGCAACACGGGCGATGGTAAGCTCTGCGGCTTCTTTGTCAGTCACACCACGTGATAGTGCCGTGATCGCAATCATCCCTTTTCCTTCGGGCAAATAAATGATACCAGCATCATTGACGACAGCATTGACGGTCCCTGTCTTATGCGCGACCTTTGTACCTTCTGGCAACAAGTACGGCAGACGGCTGTTGTAATGCTGACGTCGCATGATGTCCAGCATCAGCTCGCAGGAGGCTTCCGTGAGAATTTCTTTTCGTGCAATCATGATAAGCAGGCGGTTTAGCTCTGCTGGTGTCGCTACGTTATTCTCACGGGTAGGCATTGATACATCGTGGATCAATTCGTAATTGCCTGACTCTTCCCGTCGCATGAACTCATCGAACCCTGCCTGTGAAGGGGTAGGCTCATTCATACCTACACAGTGGTTGAGGAGCTCCCAGCAATTATGCCGCAAATGAATCTGCGAAAGCCCCAGCTCATGCATGTGCTCATTCACCTTGTCGATGCCACCGATCAGCTCGATGATTTGGTCCGTCGCATAGTTATCGCTCACAATCGTCATCAGTGTCGCCAAGTCTTTGACCGTTAAGGCCGCTCCGGCATCCAGCTCTTGCAAAATGCCTGACCCCGGCACGCGATCCTCCCATTTTAATGTCACGCGCTGGTCGAGGCGGATTCGTCCTGCTTCCACCTCGCGCATCAAGGTGACCATGATCGGAATTTTGAATGCACTCGCCAGTTGAAACAACTCTTCATCCAGATGCCCTGCTGTCTCTCCTGTTTCCAGATGCATAGCTGCGATTCCAAAAATACCGGGTGCTTCCTTCAGCACGTTTTCTACTACTTGCTGCCATGTCATGAATATTCCTCCCCATCGCTCGCGAAACGGCCCACACATGGATTTTGTGTCGGCCATTTCTTTTCAGCGCTATTGTTCTTTGTATCCCCACTTGAAGTCGATGTAGCCCAACGGATCGACTGTGATGCCTTTTACCTTTTCATTTTGTACCCATGAATTGACGCTGGAGTACACACCTGTGACAGGCATTTCTTCCATCAGGATGCTCTCCGCTTCGACCAGATACTGATTGCGTTTAGCCTCATCTGGCTCGGCGTACGCCTTTTTCACCAGCTCTACGTACTTCTCGCTAAACCAGAAGGTAGAGTTATTGGAGCTGTACTTCTCCATCATCAGCTCCAGGAAGTTGACGGAGTCGTTGTAATCTCCCGTCCAGCCTGTTCGGGAAATCATATACTTCCCTTGCTCCTGATCGTCAAACATGACCTTCAATTCTTTGTTGATCAGCTTGACATCCACACCGAGTGATTGCTTCCATTGAGCCTGCAACGCTTCGGCAATCTTCTTGTTGAGATCGGAGGTATTGTAAAGATAGGTGATTTCGGGCAGCTTGGTGATGCCCATCTCCTTCATTCCTTCTGCCAATAACTGTTTCGCCGTCTCCACATCGTTATCCTTGAAATATCCTTCTGGCTTCAGGGAGGCGGAAAGTGGAACGAAGCCCATCAAGGGCGTCTGTCCGGCCTGACCGATGTTTTCTGCGATGTCACTTCGGTTGATCGCGTAGGCAAACGCTTTGCGGATTTTGCTATTCGTAAATGGTGGCTTCTGTGTCTGGAACAAGAGATAGTAGTTGGTGGCACGTTGCATGGTTTGCAGCTTGCCTTCTTCGCGCAACGGTCCAATGGCATCCGCAGGCAGTCCGCTAATCGGGCCGCCAGCCCAATCCAGCTCGCCGCTATTGAACAGTTCCAGCTCGGTATTGGTATCTTCAATCATGGAAAACTCGATTTCGTTAAACTTCACGACGTCTTTGTCCCAATAGTGCTCGTTTTTGGCCAGCTCAATCTTGTTTTTATGCTCCCAATTCACCAGCTTGAACGGTCCATTGGTTACGATGGACTCGGGCTTTTTCGCCCAATCGGGATTGGACTCCACCACCTTTTGGTTGACCGGATAGTAGAAGGTCGCAAGTGTCAGGAAGTAAGGGGTAGGGTTTTCCAAGGTGACTTGTAGCGTCTTGTCATTGACGACCTTGATGCCGACATCCTCCGCTTTCGCCTTCCCTTCGAAAAAAGCACGGGCATTTTTGATCGGATAGTACTTGTAGGCGGAGCCGCTGGCTGTCTTCGGATTGAGCACGCGCATCCAGCCGAAGGCGAAGTCTTGGGCCTTAACCGGGTCGCCATTGCTCCATTTGCTGTCGCGCAATGTAAAGGTGTACACCTTTTTGTCCTCCGATACTTGAATGTCGGATGCAACGGAATTGACTGGCTTGCCATCCTTGTCCAATCGAACAAGCCCGTCGTACAGCGAACGGATAAAGGCACCGGAAATCACATCGTTGGACATGCCTGAATCAAGTGTTTCAGGCTCCGCGGCATTCATGTGCAACGTCTGCTCTGTCGCAGGCTGCACAGTTGCCTGCTGTGCTGGCGCTGGTTGCTGCTGGTTGTCTGGTGCGGTTTGAGTCGGCGTATTGCCGCTGCTACAGCCTGCAAATAGTCCCGTAAGCAAAACGAAGAGACTTGTCATGACAACTGGTCTTTTCATGCTGTACCCCCCTGTTTGAGTCGGATAACCGATTATTGAATAAATATTCTGCAAATTTTATACCATTCGTGTTTTCGGTTGTTCTTTTGTTGATTTTATTCCCTGCTGAATACTTTTACCCGAGTCGGTCCAACAAGTTTCTACCAGTAGTCTCTGTCACGCAAAAAAGAAGTATTCATCCTTGAATACTTCTATTCATTCGCGCATATGGGGGCAGTCCTCTCTAGCTTATGGCTGGTTCATACATGGCTACGGCATCACATGACCGTCGGCAAAAAACGATCGGGACGTGCTTTTGCTTCGCCAGCTTCTTTATATTTTTACTCAAGCTGTGACTCACAAAGTTAATAAAGACAAGAACAAGCTCCGTATCAGAAGGAATCGTCGCCTTCACATCGGATTTTTTGCGACCTGATACGTGATAGACATTCTGGAATCCTTTGTTCTGCAACAAGCTCTCGATTTCTGCTACTCGATCTCCTCCTACCACAAGAACGCCTGCCATAGTCCTTCCTCCTCTCTTTTTTCCACGCCTTTTCTTCTATTTTCCGGTGCGCACTTGCGAAATCTTTGCCTCAGGCTTTTCCGCCGGGATTCTGTATTTTTCCGTTCGCTCAATTTGAACGATCTGTGAATCGTGAACCACAATATGTATGGAGCCGTATTCCAGACCATCCAGTGCGCGCGCGATTTTCTCTAATAAGAGATCGTCTAGGGGAATCCCATTTTTTGCCATGGGAAGCACCCTCCTGTTTCGTCAAAATCAATATACATTATTCCTACCTATTTACTTTGTTTTATGATCTGATAATACCTCTTGATCCCCATAACCGTCAATGTCAAACAGTTTGGGCAGCAAGAGGCTTTTCTCACCTCATTTTTTTTCGATTGACGGAAAGCTCCCTGCGCAACTAGACAGCTTGGTTGTCTTTGTCCTCGCGGGAGCTTTCGGTAGACCGATCAGCTAATTATTTAAAAACCGATGCATTTACTATGATATGAAAATATTACCATATGCTCCTGCTATCGGTCAATGCCCCGTTCAGTTCTTCGTTCCCCCATTGATTCCGTTTACACTAAGTGACAGGCGACAAATCTGTCGGCGCTAACCTCGCGAAAAGCAGGCACTTCCTGTCGGCAAATGTCTTTCACATACGGGCAGCGCGTGTGGAATTTGCACCCTGCCGGAGGATTTGCAGGACTTGGCATGTCTCCTTGCAGGACGATGCGTTCGCGCTTTTTCTTCGGGATCGGAAGCGGCACAGAGGAGAGCAATGCTTTGGTATACGGGTGGAGCGGCTCCAAAAACAATTCATCCCGAGGTGCGAGTTCCAGCAATGACCCCAAATACATGACGCCGATCCTCGAGCACAGATGCTCGACGACGCTCAAATCATGCGAAATAAATAAGTACGTCAGCTTCTTTTGCTCCTGAAGATCTGCAAACAAATTGATGATTTGGGCTTGGATCGACACATCCAGAGCAGATACTGGCTCATCCGCGACGATAAAATCAGGGTTCAACATAATGGCCCGTGCGATACCGATCCGTTGGCGCTGACCTCCCGAGAACTCATGCGGATACCGATCGACATGATACGGCGCCAATCCACATAAAGCCATGACCTCTAAAACTCTTTCTCTGACCTCTGCTTGTGGGAGCAACCCGTGATCAAGCAGTGCTTCCCCCAGTGCCTCACCGATTCGGACCCGTGGATTCAGCGAGCTGTACGGGTCTTGAAAAATATATTGCATCCGCGGGCGCAAAGCTCGGAGCTCTTGGCGATTCAAGGCGTGCACATCGATACCCTGAAAGCGGACTTCTCCCTCTGTCTTTTCCAATAGGCGCAGGATAGTGCGACCTGTCGTGCTTTTCCCGCTGCCGGATTCACCGACCAGCCCGAACGTCTCCCCTTTTTGAATGGAAAAGCTGACGTCATCCACCGCTTTTACATGGCCGATCGTCCTGCCTAAAAGCCCGCCGGTAATCGGGTAATATTTTTTCAATCGGCGCACTTCCAGCAAATTATTGTCCACGGGCGATCTCCTCCTCATACAGCCAGCACGCGACCTTTCTGCCGTCTCCCCCATCTCGCAAAGGTGGCTGCTTCACCCGGCAAATGTCCAAGCACTGGTCACAGCGGTCAAGAAAATAGCAGGAATCGCCGAGTGTCGTCGGATTCGGTACTTGACCAGGGATGGAATACAGCTTGGCTCTGCGTTGGTTCAACACAGGCTTGGAGCGAAGCAAGCCTTGTGTGTACGGGTGCTTCGGCTCCTCGAATAGCTCGACGACAGGAGACACCTCTACCACTTTTCCTGCGTACATCACGACGACATGATCGGCCATTTCTGCAACGACACCCAGATCATGTGTGATAAAAAGAATCGCAGTTTGGGCTTCCTCCTTGATTTTGCGCAGCAGATCGAGAATTTGCGCCTGAATGGTCACATCCAAAGCTGTCGTCGGCTCATCAGCGATCAGCAGGCGGGGATTGCAGGATATTGCGATGGCAATCATAATGCGTTGCAGCATGCCCCCACTCAATTCATGGGGGTACGATTTGGCGATTTCTTTTGCCCGCGGGATTCCGACTAGCTCGATCAGCTCAACAGCTCGCGCTTGAGCTGCTTTTTTGCTTGTGCCCTGGTGCTCCATGATAGGCTCCATGATCTGCTCACCGATGGTCAATACAGGATTGAGTGACGACATCGGCTCCTGAAAAATCATTGCCAGCTCATTGCCGCGGAGCTTGCGCATTTCTTCTTTGCTGACTTTTCTCAGATCACGACCTGCAAACCATATCTCACCCGAAACGATACTGCCTATTGCCTCTGGGATTAGTCCCATCAATGACATGGCTGCCGCGCTTTTGCCGCAGCCTGACTCGCCTACGATGCATACGGTCTCTCCTTCATTGACGCGCAGATCGAGGGCATCGACTGCTTTGACCACGCCTTGTTCGGACTTGAAGTAGGTACTTACATTTTTGATGTCGACTAGAGCATTCATGCTTGGCTCACCTGCCTTTTTTATAAAAGTAGCTGTAGTGGGAGGGGAGAAGTGATTTCCAGTCTACGCTTCGGCCTACGCCCCGCAAGGGGGATCACTGTCCGCTACGGAAAAAATGGCGGGAGCGCTTCAAACGTAGAAGTTAAGGGGAAGTAGTCCATAAGTGAAGCTGAAATTCCCCGCCATTTTTTCCTACGCTGGGGCGGGCTCCAGAGGCGCTTGGACTGGAAATCACTTCTCCCTGCGCTGCTTCAGTTTTATCTTGAAAGAAGGTTCAAGAAGTTATAAATCATTCAAGAACACCCCTTAACGCTTCTGCTTCGGGTCCAAAGCATCCCGCAGTCCATCTCCCAACAAATTAATTGAGATCACGGTAGCAAAAATAGCAATCCCCGGAGGAACCCACAGCCACGGTCTTTTCTGAAAATCGATCAACGTGTTCGCTGCATCCATCATATTGCCCCATGTCGGCGTTGGCGGGACGACTCCGAGGCCGAAGTACGATAAGACCGATTCACTTAGAATCGCACCACCGACGTTCAAGGTGGCAACGACTATCAAGAGTGGTGTCAGATTGGGCAGTAAATGGAAGAATAGCTTGCGTCTGTCGCGCAGACCGAGTACTTCTGCTGCTTGCATGAATTCACTTTCACGAAGGGTGAGCATCTGGCTGCGGACCATTCGCGCCAAGCCGGGCCAGCCGATCAGACTCAGCATGACCATAACGATGTAAATGCGGTAGTCGGTCGGGATTTTCCACTCGGAGAGGACTGCGCCCATAATAAACAAGAGCGGCAGACCAGGAATGGTCATGAGCACATCTGCTACGCGCATGATCACTTGATCGACCCACCCGCGGTAAAAGCCAGCCAGTGCACCGAGAAGGGCACCAATGGATACAGAGAGCACCATGGAAGCGATGCCGACTGTCAATGAGATTCGGCCCGCCTGCATCAACCGCGTCAAAATGTCTCTGCCCAAGCTGTCCGTCCCGAGCCAATGGGAGAAGCTTGGCGGCTTGTTGATCATGGCCGTATTAATTTTGCCGGATGCGTACGGAGAAAAAAACGGACCGATGAAACATACCACTGCCATGACGAGTAAAAACACAAGTCCAACCATGGCCAGACGTTTCCTTTTCAGTCGCAAAAACGCCTCGTGCCACAAGGAAGAACGCAACGCTACCTGCTCCGGTCTCGTCACCTCCGCTACTTCCCTTACCGTTGATGCCATCGTTTTCCCTCCTATTTCAACCGAACACGCGGGTCAGCCACTCTGTACAGCAAATCAGCAGATAAGTTTCCGATGACGGTGAGAATCGCCAGGAACATCGTAAAGCCCATCAAGAGCGGGTAGTCCCGTACAGAAAACGCCTGCATGTACAACTGTCCGACACCGGGCCAGTTAAAAATTTTTTCCGTGATGATCGCCCCACCGAACAATGCCGGCAGCTCAAAGCCTAGTAGTGTAATGGCGGGCAGGAGTGCGTTGCGCAGCGCGTGCTTGTGCAGGACGACTTTTTCCTTTAGTCCTTTTGCCCGGGCCGTGCGCACGAAGTCTTGTTGAATGACCTCCAGCATGTTCGTGCGGAAATAGCGAGTCAGTGTCCCCACACTCAGCAAAGTCAGCACTGTCACAGGCAAAAACATGTGCTGAACCACGTCCCACGCATAGGCGAGCCCCGTTTCCTTGCTGCCGATCGTCATCATGCCCCCTGCGGGAAACAGCTTGGCATCAACGGCAAACAATTTGATAAACAGTAGTCCAACGAAAAAGACAGGCAGCGACATCGCAGCAAAAACACCGATCGTCACGAGCGCATCGAACCAGGAATGTTGCCTTGCAGCAGAGAGAACTCCGATAGAGATCGCGATCAGCCACGTAAAAAAGGTGGAGGTAATCGCGAGCAAAAACGAATTCCAGATGTAATCGTTCAACAGAGACATCACCGGCTGTTGGTATTGCAGGGAATAACCAAAATCGCCTTGGAGGGCGTTTTTCATCCAGATGAAATACCGTTCGACGACAGGCTTATCCAGCCCGTACATCGCTTTTAGCTCCAGCTTTCGTTCGGCTGTCAGCTTGGGACTCGTATCGACGAAATCACCGGGTGTTAGGGCATACAGGAAAAAAATCAAAATGGATGCGCCGAAGAGCGTCAACGCCATGTAAAAAACCCTTTTCAGGAAGTAGGACGTCATCGTTGGCCTCCTTTCATGCTTGAGAAAAAAAGAAAGCCCAGCCCCAGGGCCGGGCACAACATTCATGAGTAGTCAGTTACTCGAGCTTGTTACTCAATTTTGATACCAGGCAGGCTGGTCGAAATGCCCGTGAACGGATTCGGCTCCAAGCCCTTGATCTTGCCGTTGTGCGCAGACAAAATTTTGCGGTAGCCGAGGAAGATGTACGGTGGGTCATCGCTCAGCTCTTTGTACAGGTCTTTGTAGATCGCTTTGCGCTTCTCGATGTCCAGCGTAGATAGACCTGCTTCCAGCAATTCGTCTACTTTGGCATTGGAGTAACCATTCGTTCCGGTAAATCCGCTCTTGCCCTTTTTCGTGGAGAAGGCGTCTACACCGTCATCTGGATCGATCAGCATCGTGGTCGAGAACGAAGCGAGGTCATGATCGCCTTTTTCCGTCCGTGCCAAAACGGCGTTGTAGTCCATCATTTCTGCTTCAAACTGGATGCCCAGCTCTTTGTAGTTTTCTTTGGCAATCGGGATCAGAACCTCTCCCAGTTTTCCTTTTGTCGTGTAGTAATGCACGATCAGCTTTTGTCCGTCTTTTTCGCGGATGCCGTCCGCGCCCGGCTTCCAACCCGCTTCATCCAGGAGCTGCTTCGCCTTTTCCGGATTGTAGGCGTACGGATTGACATCCTCCGTATAGGCCCACGAAACAGGACTGATCGGTACATTGGCGACTTGCGCGTATCCTTGGTAGGTCAAGTCCAGAATCTTTTGGCGATCCAGTCCGTAGATGAAGGCTTGGCGGACGCGCTTGTCTTTGAAAAATGGCTTGGAATGATTGAACTTGATGTACGAATAGGCACTGGATGTGTACAGATTGATATTGACATATCCCAGCTCTTGCAACTGCTCGATATTATCCGAGTTGACGGTAAAGGAGTTGTAATCCATTTCCCCTGTCTGGATAAACTGCAAAGCGTCTCCCTCTGTCGTCTTGTAAATAAAGTGCTCGACTTGCGGCTTGCCCGCGTAATAGTGCTCGTTTGCGAGATAGCGGACTTCTTGACCAGGAATGTACGCCTCGAATTTGTAAGGTCCAGCTCCCAATGGCTTGCCATGCAAGGTGCGGAGATACTCCAGATTGCCTGGTTTGTACTCCTTGCCGTAGTATGCTTTGGAAAGTACCTGCCCGCCTAACAGGACGAGAGATTTGGCGTTCACTTTCTCCGTCGTAATCTGGATTGTCTGTGGATCAATCACCTTGATTCCTTCGATCGTGTTCGCTTTGCCTTCCTTGTATTCACGACCGCCTTTGATACTTGCTACAAAAATGTCCGTCTCGCCATCGTACGTTTTGTCGTGCAGAATCGTCAGTGTAAAGGCTACATCCTCTGCCGTCAGCGGTGACCCATCACTGAATTTCAGATTCGGTCTCAGGTGGAATGTATACGTGAGCTGGTCAGGAGATACGTCCCATTTTTCCGCGAGCTTGGGTACTGGCTTCCCTGTCGCATCAACATCCACCAGTGATTCGAAGATCGCGGAGGAGACGTTGCCATCATAGCCGTTGTGGTAAAAAAACGGGTTAAACACGCCGCCTGGCTCCGTCAGCCCCGCAATGAATGTATCGGTCCTTTTGGCGGCTGCTTCCGGCAGCTTGGATAAATCCGTAGCCAAATTGATGCCGTCCTTTATGTCTTGCACCTTGCTAGCAACAGGTGCTGATGCTTCGTTCGACGGAGTCGCCGTTTGTGTCGAGGTAGCCGGCGCACTGCCTTCGGAGCTGCACCCTGTGACCAGTAGCGTCCCTAGCAGCAAAGTTGAAATGATTTGCGAAAGCCTTTTTTTCATGATGATCCTCCTTCATATCCACTCACTCAGTGAAACCGCTCCTCCGGTGGTCCGGTCGGATCAAAAGACAATAACTTATAATTCTTACCTGTTTACTATGAATTAGATTATAGGTATCTATACCAGATCGGTCAACAGTTTTTTCCAAACAAAAAAAGCCCCGATTATTCGAGGCTTTCATAAGTGGCATGTCTTTTATACGGGATGCCTAGTTTTTCACACGCCTGCATCACGAATAGAGAATGTCGCTCACGCATGGTTTCCTCTACCCTTTTTTCCAATCCCCAATCAGATAGGCTCGAAGCTGGTCGTAGTGCCGCACACAAATCCCAGTACGGAAGCTGGGTATAATCGAGTGCCTTACTGGCAGATTGATAGTGAAGGGTAAAAACATGCATGGCCTCCACTCCAAATGCCCACAAAATCTCCAGTCTGGCATTGCCGAGATCAGACAAGGGGTCGCCGATGGCAGCGTCCTCCCAATCGATGACAGCAGCCAGTTTTTCTTCCTTCCACATCGTATTTCCCGGCCAGAAATCGCCATGCAAAAGGGATACTGCATTCGCTTGGGGCAGCGGCCAAACGGACTCCAGCACTTCACGAATGAATCCCTCATCCAATGATTTGTCCAGAATCGCAGGTCTTTTGTGGAGCTTTTCCGTTATCGCTTCTTCTTGTTTCGGCAAATAAGTTTGCGCCAGCCCAGAAGCGTCTACCGAATGGATGCGAGTCAGCACCGTAGCTACTTGCTGTAAAAAGCTGGACAAGTCGGCTGGAGCAGTGACTGTCTGTCCTTCTATGAATTCGATGACAAGGCACGGCGTGGGAAACAGATCGCTGGATACTTCGAGATGATAGGGCGTTGGAGTAGGCAAGCCAGCGGACTTCAGTATTTGCAAAAGTTTGAATTCATCCGATGCGATCTGCGGATTTCGCTTGAGGTCAGCCTGACCGTGCTCGCGGACGACTACTTTTTTCTTCATTCCGTCAGGGGTCTCCATTTCTAGTGCGGTGACCTGTGCAGAAATCCCGCCTTTTAGCTCCCATGCACGAAGGAGCTTGGCTGACGGATTCATGTTTTGTACCAGGCGCGTCCATTTCTTATCCATTATTTTTTCCCCTTTGTGCTCCACTGTCTGATTGTTTGTACAGCCCTACCTTCATCATGTCCATGAACGATTCTAATTCCGCAAAAAAGGATTGGACATGTGCAAAGCCTTTATCGCTGGCTTCGTAGTTTTCGCGGACGTACTTTTGCGTCAATGCCTCTACAGCCGACAGCAAAAAATGCAGCGCCTTCTGTGGATCGAACTGCGCTTTGATCAATGACGTATCGACTTGATCTAGAAATAAGGGAAGATATCGCGCATGGAACTGGGCCTCTCTGTCTTCGATCTCAGCCCGACATTCCTCGGGATAATCGAAAAAGGTCGCAACTGCCATTTGATAAATAGCTGGTTCCTCGGCAAAAAGGGCCATTTTTGCTTGATGGACATGGAGAAATCGTTCAAAAAAGTCTTGCGGCGCCGTTTCCATTCGCGCCTGTATAGAGGCAAAAAAACGCTCGATACAAGCATCGACAATCGCCAAAAACAGACCCTTTTTATTCCCGAAAAAGTGGAACAGCATCCCCTTTGATACACCTGCGTTTTGGACGATTTGATTGGTGGAGCCTCGTTCGTAGCCTTTCGCGGAAAATTCAATAAGGGCCGCATCCAACAGCTTTCGCTTGTTCGGCTCCAGCGTTTCGTCTTGCCAGATTCCTTTTATGTCCGTCACCTTCTATCCGTTCTTCTTTTTCCTATCATATCGCACATTGACCAGGTGGTCAAAGCAGAGTTATACTTTCCTCGAAGACTTCATCATCCATATTCCAGCACAAGGAAGTGATGCCTGATGACACGGACTTTACCCGTATTCGCCCGTATCATCCTTGGATTGATTTTGCTTGGAGCAGGTGTGAATGGTTACATTGTCCTGTTTGGATTCAAACCTATCTTTCCAACCAGTCCTGCTGCCATGGAGCTTTTGCAAGGGTATTTGCTGGTTCTGGTCAAAACCGTCGAAATCATCTGTGGATTGCTGTTCCTGACCAACCGCTTCGTCCCACTGGCCCTAACTGCCACTGCTCCGCTTGCTGTCAACATCTTGACGTTCCACCTGTTTGTCGATCCCGATATGCTTGCTATAGGACTGATTGTCGCGATTTTGGAAGTGTATTTGTTGTGGAGCTATCGTCGTAGTTTTCGTCAGTTGATGACGATGTAGACAAAAAAACTTTATTCCATCGGTTGTGGTCGGGAGAAGCCCTGCCACATGTTTTCCAGTCGCCTGTATCCTCTCTACGTTCGGGCGGTCTCCTTCCAAACATGTGACAGTGCTTCCGGACAGATGTGGATTCTTTCGTGGGTTTAAAACGTTTTGCAAGTTAACGCAGGAAAGCTTCAGAAAGGTCCATTCAGTTAGAAAAAATCATCTTAGAACCACTTTCAACGAATTAATTAAAGCTACGTAGGAAGAAGCGAATTTCCAGTCCAAGCGCCTCTGGAGCCCGCCCCAGCTTCGGAAAAAATGGCGGGGAATTTCAGCTTCACTTATGAATGACCTCCTCGAAACTTCTGCGTTTGAAGCGCTCCCGCCATTTTTTCCGAAGCGGACAGTGATACCCCTTGCGGGGCGTAGGCCGAAGCGTAGACTGGAAATTCGCTTTTTCCCTCCACTACAGCAGCGTTTATTAGAATAAAAAAAGCTGGTACCAAAAGGTATACCAGCTTTTCTGCCTCAATCATCTTTTCGGTAAATTAATTTGCCATGATAATCCGTAACGATCTTGAACCCATCCGAACTTTTCACTGAACGGATATTGTCCAAGTGGCATGAGTACTTGTCCATCCGAGGAAAGCTGTCCAAAAACCCGGTCGACCTCTTCCTCTGTATCGCAGTCCACAAACAACGAAATCGCCGGAGTAAAGGCATGATAGTCACCGTTTGTATTATCGATACACATGAAGGTCTGGTCTTTTAATGTAAAGGTAGCGTGCAGGACTTGTCCATTCTCGTGATGCATGACCTGCTTGATTTCTGAGCGATCAAAAATAGAAGTGTAAAACTTCATCGCTTCTTCCGCTTGTCCGTGGAACATGAAAAACGTAGTGATAGCTTGCACTGACAATCACTCCTTTTCGTGATGACATACGTCTTCATTCTGCCCATTCCTCAAATATGCATAACCACTAGATCCAATCAATGATCCGCCACTGCCCCTCTTTTCTTTGCTTCTGCAAAAGTCCAGTAGCCGTCTCTGCTAACAGGGCGATCCCTCTCTCTATCTTATCAGCATCTGTTTGGATAATACTAATCCGCAACCCGTTTTCACGCGGGAAGGTAGGTAAATAGCTCTGATTCGTAGACATAAGCCGCACGTTTTGCTGGTGTAGCGCGGCGATGATATCATGGGCGTCCAGTTCATCGGGAAGCAGCACTCTCGAAAAAATCCCGCCTGTTCCGATTTGCGCGTGAAGCTGTGGTGGAAGATAACGCCGACAGCACTCTGCCAGTGTCTCCATGCGCAAGCGATAACGTTCCCGCACAAGAGCAGCATGATGGTCGTACATCCCGCAATTCAAATAGAGCTCCAAAGCCGCCTGAGACAAGACGGCCGTACTGGAATCGCACGATGCTTTAAACAACCGGAACGTTTCCATCACGGAAGGGGGCAGAACGACTGTCGCCAATCGAAGTCCGGGCAGCATGATCTTAGAAAAGCTTTTGACGTACAGGACTCGACCTGATTGATCGTAGCTGTAGATCGGGTCTGCCTTCAGACTCGTTTCCATGTCCGCCAGAAAGTCATCCTCGACGATGTATACATCGTAGCGCTGAGCCAGCTTGGCGATTTGTTTCTTTTGTTCTGTTGTATAGCTTGTCCCCAACGGATTGTGAAACCGGGGAACCGTGTAAAAAAACTTGATTTGGTTGTTGCGGAAATGCCGCTCCAGCTCATCCATATCGATGCCTGCCGCAGTTCGCTGGATGCCCAGAACGGTAACTCCCAACAGCTCGAGTGAACGCAGCATGCCGTGAAAGGTGGGCTGCTCGACCAGTACTACACTCTTTCCATTTGGAAACGGCATGGAGGCGAGCAGATGCAGCGCTTGCTGAGCTCCCGAAACGACGCAAATTTGCGAAGGGGATGCAAACACTTGTGATTGGGCGAGATGGCTCTCCAATGCCCGTCGCAAGGAGAAAAAGCCCTGGGGGTCCGAATAGGAGAACAACTGGTCCTCATACAATTCAATCGCGCGGTTTAGACAATGCTGGAAATCTTTGAATGGCATGACTTCTGAGTCGGGGCTGGCTGCGGTAAAGTCGATTCGCTCCTCTGGAAAACTCGCATTTTGAAGTGGGCGAAGGACCGCGTAATAACCGCTTTTGGGTATGGAATAAATCAAGTGCTCCTTCTCCAGCTCTTGATACGCCCGTATCGCGGTATTCAAACTGCACGACCAACGCTCGGATGCAGTACGAATCGACGGCAGCTTTTCCCCTGGCTTGATTGTATGGTTGCGAAGCTGTTCTTTGATGCTGTCTTTCACCACTTCGTATTTATTCTTCATCCCATTCACTCCCCCGTCATCTGTGTGGGTACAGATTCACCTTTCTCTCCTTTATGCGCCCTAGTCCCTTGAGTATAGTGAATCGTAAGCAATGGAGTAAATACAAATCCGGAGGGATACAGATGGAAGCAAGACACGCGACACTGCCTTACAAAATCAGTGATGAGAAAGCATTACTCGATATCGAGCCCATCAGCGATTGGCTGTCGACAACGTACTGGGCGTCTGAACGCACCAAGGAAATGATCATCAAAAGTATCGAAAATTCACTCTGCTTTGGCTTGTATAGTGAGGATGGACAGGCTGGGTTCGTCCGGGTCGTGAGTGATTACGCGACAATTTCCTGGGTGTGTGATGTCTTCGTCGATCCAGGGCATCGAGGCAAGGGATTGAGCAAATGGCTCATGGAAGTGATGGTGGAGCATCCAGACATCCGTCATACGAGCATGATACTCGCTACTCGGGATGCTCACGGCTTATACGAACAGTATGGTTTCACACGAAGAGAAATGATGCGGCGACCCGTTATTGAGGCTTAGACTCGCTTACCTCCCCTTTTTCGGATATGCTCGCCCCATAGGAAATGCGGTTGAGCTTGTCGATGATCCTCTTTTTGTTTTTCTCGTCCATCGGAGCAGGCTGACCGTTCGTGAGCTTCACCGGGATCACACGGCTCTTGCTCCCGTCTTTTGTAAAAGTCAGGTGAACCATCATGGCTTCGCGACCTTTGGGATTGCGCGAGGTAGTAAACACAAAATTCCCTACGCTGTAGTAGATCGGCGCCTTTTTATAAAACTCGACACCCATGATCGAATGGCTGTGCGACCCGACAATGGCATCCACCCCGCTGTCGATCAGCTTTTTCGCCATCTCACGCGCATATTCTTCTGGGTAGTCCTTATATTCCCGATTCCAGTGCATGACCGCAATCGTAATGTCTGACTCCGCCACTGCCTTTTTTACATAGGACAGCATCGGCTCATAAGAGTAGGCATGGGCTAGACCTGGCTTGTTTTTTCGTGCATACCAACGCTCATTCGGAAGGACACGGCTGATCCCGATGACTGCCACGCGTTTCCCCTTGATCGTTTGGATGTAGGGTGCAAATGCTTCTCCTTCGTTTTTCCCGGCCCCCACGTAACCAATTTTCGCCTTTTTCAGGTGCTCCATCGTGTCATAGAGCGCGTCCATTCCGTAATCCAGCGAATGATTATTCGCCAGGTTGACCACGTCAAAGCCCGCATTTACGAGCCCCTGCAACGACTCTGGCTTCGCACGATAGGTATATTCCTTTTTCTCTGGACGTCCCCGCGTACTGACTGGTGTCTCCAGATTGCCAATCATCAAGTCTGCCTGCTTGAGAAAATCCGCTGTTTTTTGAAACGGATAATCTACGCCGTACCGCCCGATCTGATTCCCGACGCTCTTATCCAAAATTATATCCCCGACAAACGCTACCTGGATGGAATCCTGTTCCGGCAAATCCCCTTCGCTGCTCGCCTGGACGGCGACAGATTCCGTTCCCATCGCAACACAGAGCATCGCAACAGCCACCACAATTACGGCGTGCTTCCATCGTCCAATCTTCATGCCTCTATCGCCCATCCCTCTTTTTTGCTTTCATTCTAGAAGGCGTGGGATGTGAAGCCTGTTGAAGCATGTCTGGCTTCCATGGAAATTTCTCGCCGAAAAGTGACGGGCACGCAAAAGATGGCGGTTTAGGGCCTGCTTCTTGGGATAAAAGATTCTTTCTTTTTTCAAATGTCGATTCTTGCCGATAACTAGTATAATGGACTCATAAGATTCTAATACATAGGACGGTACAAACATGCTCCATCATTCCATTATGCTGAAAACCAAAACAGCAATGCCCGCCGTTCGGTCGAATAGCGTTCATAGGAGCCGACTGCTGCAAAAAATGGACGCTGGCCTGCAATGCCGACTGACCACGTTATACGCCCCAGCAGGGTATGGAAAAACGACCTTGCTCAGTCAATGGGCTCATCAGTACGGCGGTACCACCGTATGGCTCTCACTCGATGAGATGGATAATGACCTGATTCGCTTTTGGCGATACATCGTATTTACGCTGTCTGAATCTGACTTCACAGAACTCTCCGAACGAATGGAACCAGCCATGAAGGCAACCAGTCATACCTCGATCTTTACCTTCATCGATTCCCTGCTCAATGAACTCGCTTCTACGACGCAGCCCCTTGCTATCATTCTCGATGACTACCACGTGATCTCGGATGAGACGATCCACAACAGTCTCGCTTATTTTGTGGAATATGTTCCGAGTCACGTCCATCTGTACATCGCCAGTCGCAACACGTTGCCTTTTTCTACAGTCAAATGGAACGTACGTCATGAAGTATGTCATATTGAGTCGGGACAATTTCTTTTCAGTCATCAAGAGACGGACAGCTTTTACCGGCAGGTTCACGATTTACCTCTGACCCAAATGCAAATCGAGCAACTGGTGAAAAGTACAGAGGGATGGATCGCCGGCTTGCAGCTCGCTGCCATTTCACTCGTGAATATGGAGAACTACGATCAATTTTTTGCTGGATTTACTGGCTCTCATCGCAATATTTCGGAGTATTTGTTTCATGAAGTGATCATGCGACTTCCGGAAGAAGAGCGCAGCTTCTTGCTCAAAACCTCTGTGCTGGCGAGAATGGACGCTCACGTGTGCCACGCTCTGACCGGCCTGCCCCAGTGCCAACAAATGCTGACCCGCTTGCACCGCCAAAACATTTTCTTAATCCCACTGGATGATTACGGGACGTGGTATCGGTACCATCACTTGTTTGCCGATTTTTTGCGCAGTCAACTGGAGCAGACAGCTCCCGGAGAAGCACGTGAGCTGCACCGGCTAGCCAGTGAGAGCTATGCGGAACGCGGATTGATAGACGAAGCGATCGATCATGCGATTGCCGCTGCCGATTACCCGTTGGCTGTAAGATTACTGGAGCAACATACTCAGGTGCTCCTCCAACGCGGCGAGTTTTCCAGCTTTCTCAGAACGCTGGACAGCATCCCAGATCACGTGAACTACTTTTCACCACTTTTTCGCCTGATCTATACGTTCCTCTTAATTACGTGCGTTCAAATAGATAGGGCGGAGGTGGCCCTCACTGAATTGGAGCAAAATATCCCGTTCATAGAAGACTCCACAGAGCATCGGCAGTTTTTGAGCGGTCTGTTTTTTGTCCGAGCGAATTTGGTGTTCGCCACGATGGATTTTGATCGCTGGATCGCCAGTTCATCACAGCTTAGCGGAGGGTTGCCTGAGAGTCCGTTGTTTTACCATTTTAATTACAACACGACAGAACCATTTATTCGGCGTACGAGATTCGGGTTAAAAGGCATACTTTCCGAGCAGACAGAGGTTGTAGGCAATCAGTTCTCTGCCATACTCGAAGCAAATGGCTGGAAGGATTCCTTGATCAACATGTACGTCGTTCAGGCATTAGCGGAGGGTTTCTATGAGGAAAACAGGCTGGAAGAAAGCCTTGATTATCTACAGCGCGTTCGTTTTGTTGCCCTGCACAAGCAAATACCTGGCCTCCTCGTCCCCTATGTACTGACATCCGCCAAACTCAAGCTGGTAGAGGGGAATTTTGTCGCGGCCCGCAAAATCGTTTCAGAGACAGTAGAAATGCTCGCGAGCTGGGGTGCTTCTTACTGGTTCAGCCCATTACAAGCATTTCTCGCACACATTGCGATCCAGGAAGGGGACATCGCTTTAGCGAAAACGGAGTTGTCCAAGCTTCCCCCTTCCATATTGAATCAGCCTAGCATTCAGAGAGAATTAGAGGTTTTGACCTATGTCCGTTTGCTGCTCGCCCAGCAACAGGAACAGGAAGCCTTGCGAATTTTAACGATCCTAAAGCCATCCAGTATTCGCGAGGAGCTATTGATCAGTCAGGTAGACATCGCCATTCTGCAAGCGCTCGCCCACCAGCAGTGCGGCAATAAAAAGGAAGCGCTGACTTTCCTCCACGAAGCACTCTTGATTGGCGGAAACAACTGCTACGTCCGTAGCTTTCTGGACGAAGGTACGGCGATGTCTCACCTCTTGCACGATTACCAGCTACGCTTGAAAAAACGATCCCAACCACCTGGTCCGTCCGTCTCGGCTGCGTATGTCAATCAACTGCTATCCCTTTTCCCTAAGAAAATGGAGAAAAGGAAAGCTCCCTTGATCGAGCCGCTAACTGGAAAAGAAATGATCATCCTTTCCATGCTGGCCAAAGGAGCATCCAACAAGATGATTGCCGATGAGCTAGGGAATACGCTCGGGACGGTCAAGGTGTACCTACATCGGATATATGGCAAGCTCGGTGTCACCAATCGCACACAAGCTCTTCTGAAAGCCCAGGAAATTTCGCTGTTAGAAAATAGCCCTGTTGATTAACGGAACTTTTCAATATGTTCATGCAGAAAAGCATCCAGCATGCGAGGCTCTCTGTCGAGGACACGCAATACATCGTCTGTCGGTTTTTCCGGGATCGCTACTGACATAGCTTGAATTTCAACGACATGACTGGCGAGCCACTCCGGCATATTTCCGTACTCCATCAGATCATGTCGGAGTGCTTCGCTATCCTTGTTGATGTACGTAATCGGGCGGTTGAGCAGCTCGGACAGCTTGCTCGCAATTTGTGGATAGCTGAAAACCTCAGAACCAGTCAGTGTGTATACACGACCTGCCTTTTCGGGATGGGTCAATGCCTCTGCGGCAACATCGGCGATATCCCGGCAATCGATAAAGTTGCATGCTGTTTCGCCCATCGTGCCGAAGAAAACATGTTGCGACTGGATCGTCGGTGCGAAGCGGAGCAGATTTTGCATAAAGGCGTACGGTCGCAACACGGTACTTTTCATACCCGATTCTGATAAAGCGCTCTCGATTTCCTGGTGCCATCCCGCTACGGCGACTGGCGCCTTTTCGTCGTAGGCTGGACTGGATATTTTCACGGTGTGTTGGATCCCAGCCTCAGCTGCTATGCGAATCATCGATGTTTCCAGCTCGACCTGATTGGGACTGTTTGAAAGGGAAAGGAAGAGCTGATTCGCCCCTGCAAACGCCAGACGCAACGATTCAGGGTCAGACGCTTCCGCTGCTGTGACTTCCACCGTAGATGCTACCCGCTCTCCCATTAGCATCTGAAGTTTTTCTGGCGTTCTGCTCAATGCACGGGTTGGGACACCAAGCTCTATCAATCGTTTCAAAAGTGCACTACCTATGGTTCCTGTTGCTCCCATGACTACGATCATTTTCTATCTCCTCCGTCATTCCTATTTTGATAATCATGGTTGATGGCACTACGCCACCGCCATGTGATTAACGTGCTGGCGATTATCGCTGACAGCGGGAGGTCGATCCAGACACGACTTAGCCAAGCCAACGACTCACCGGGAGCAAAGATGACGAGTAACTCCGTTGTTATCCAGGCTGCGAATAGACCGATCACTGCCATTGTCATCCCCATAAGCGCTACCAGTGCCAAATGAGGCGTACGGGTGACCCAGCGTTTATGTATACCGTGACTCTGTAACCATCGCCCAAGGAGTGCGGCAATCAATGCGGATGTTCCGCCAATCGTGGTCAATGCCCCTATTTGCAGCCCTTTGTCAGCGGTGATCCATCTTCCTATGCTCGCCATGATCGCAGGAGACAAATAAGCCATGATTACTTCTCGCCGTAAAACAAACGATTTTCGTTCAGAACGTGCCCTCTTGATCGGAGAAACACCTTCCGATTTTGCAGGGTCATGCATGTTTTTCACCTCCTTTCCCCTTTCTCAAAGATAATTAGGAACCTAACTATACGAGAATGAAAATGGGCTAGCTGCCTAGCCCGCTTTCCTGCTTACTATTCATCTGTCAATGCCGAGATGCCTTGTGTCACGCGGCCCAGCAGGTCGAGAAACACGCTGCGCTCCTGGGTATTGAGCAATCCGACCATCGCTTCCAATCTCGTAAAGTGCTCAGGCGCCATTTCACGTAGCTTGCTAGCCCCGAGCTCCGTTAAAATGACCGATTTTTGCCTGCCATCTTTTGAACTCGCTCGTCGTGAAACTAGGCCATCGCGCTCCAGGATGTCAATCAGACCAGTAACAGTAGCACGTGTTACCCCCAGATGCTCTGCCAGTTGTGACGGCAGCACCTCCCCACCGTTATCTTCAAGGTCTGCCAATAACCGATATCGTCCCGTAGATAAGCCGAATCTGGCAAAATGTATTTCGGCCGCATGCCCAAGCTTTGCTCCTGCCTCCATCAGCCTGGCAGCGACGAGTACAGCTTGCGCATCAACATCGAGTCCATACCGATCAATCTGGCGCTGCGATTGAACAAGCGATGGGATCGCGTCTTCTTGTTTTCTTCCGTTTGAATGGTTTGTCATGGATATAGTATGGCACCTAACTATTTTTCTGTCAACACGTCTTCTCTATTTCGGTGCCATCCTGATTGCCCCATCCAGCCGGATCGTTTCTCCATTCAACATCGGATTGGTGATGATGCTGTTCACGAGCATCGCGTATTCTAGCGGATCACCCATGCGAGGAGGAAAAGGAACAGTCGCACCCAACGCAGCTTTTTCAGAGCGCGGGAGCTGATCGAACATCGGCGTGTCAAATAGCCCTGGAGCAATCGCCATCACGCGTATGCCATACGAAGCCAGATCTCTTGCTAGTGGCAAGGTCATGCTTACGATTCCTCCTTTGGAGGCGCTATAGGCAACCTGCCCCACCTGCCCTTCAAAAGCCGCCACCGATGCAGTATTGATGATGACACCCCGCTCCCCCTGTTGGTTCGGCTCGTTTCCTGCCATTTGCTCCACCGCCAACCGAATGACATTAAAAGTACCGATCAGATTGACTGAAATAACTTTGCTGAAGGATTCCAGTGGATGTGGACCGCTTCGAGACAGTGTTTTTTGAGCCAAACCTATCCCCGCACAGTTGACCACGGCGTGAATCGTACCGAATGTGCCAGCAGCCTGATCGATTGCCTCCCGCACACTCACCTCACTCATGACATCCGTATGCACGAACAAAGCATTTTCGCGCCCCAGCTCATTCGCCAGCGCTTGCCCCTTCTCTACCGTCAAATCAAGAATGGCTACTCTTCCTCCGTGTTGAACTACATTCCTCACAGCGGCTTCTCCCAAACCGGAAGCACCACCCGTTACAATGGCAACCACTTCCCGCATATCCAAGCCATTCTCTCCCTTCCTCTACAATTGCATCCGCATTCAGAAAAAAGCTTTGCAAGTTGGATACCAACCGAGTCCCTCCTTGTCGCACGTGGTTTTTCACAAGTGACAAGCAGTCTCGACCTTCTCAAAACCAGACAGATATGAGACATCTGTGTCCGGGCAAAGGACAGTTGTGCTTTTTCCTTCTCGGATTGTGGCTTGGTCGACTCAACCTGCTCGATCGAGCTGTACGCAAAAAAATGTTGGCTGGCTTCCTCGCCTTGATTGGCAGACTCGAAAATCAATCGCTTGCTTTTGCGATGCTCTACGCCGCAGGATTCTTCCTTTTTTCCATTAAACTCTCGCTCTTATGGAGACGTTGGTTCGAAAGGGGACCGTTGGAAAGCATAATGAGAAAAATAAGTCGGTAACCATTCTGTGGGTTCATCCGTCTGCTATATAGGAGAATTTTGCTAATCATTCATACACCAATTTCGAAGTAGTCAGACGAACTGGAGATGATCTCATGAGTCCTATGGTTTTTTTCAAGAAGGCTGTCCCCGCGAACGCGGAGCAACTCACCCAAATTGCCACCCGCTGCTTCGCAGAAGACGTCCAAAAGTACGGAGAGGGCCCTGCCGGACATGACCAGCCTGACCAGCATATTTTGTTCATGCAAAAGGCCCATTACTATACGATCTTGCTGGATGACCAGATCGTTGGCGGTTTTTGCCTCCTTCCCGTCGATCATGAGCATTTGGAGCTGGGGATCATCTATGTCGATCCTGATAAGCAAAACTTGCGTATCGGAAGCCAAACCATGCAGTTCATGGAGGCTGCGTATCCACACATCAAAAAGTGGACGCTTGATACCGGCTATGAAGCCGTTCGGAACCAGCACTTTTATGAGAAATGCGGTTACAAAAAAGTCGGCGAGACTGAACCGAACGCAGTGAATGGTTTTTATAAATTCAGGTACGAAAAACGGATACCTAAATAGATAGATGGAAAAGGGAGAACAGCTATGAAGCCATTCTCCCTTTTTTCTTTCGTCGCCTTTATTTTCGAATGCCCTTCTTGGTCGCCAATTCCAAGTAGTACGTCGTTTCCGCCTGTGTTTCCTTCGTAAATGCTTCACTGGCCGCATATGCCGGCTCCACCTGGATTTCACTCAGCTTTTGCAAAAAGGCTGGGTCCTTTTCCATCTTGGCAATCGCTTCTTCCCATTTGCGAATAACCGACTCTGGCGTTCCTTTGGCAAAAGATACTCCCGTCCACCAGAAAACCGACAAGCCTTGTATCCCTTGTTCCCCCGCAGTCGGAACGTCCGGCAGGAACGGACTTCGCGTCTCACCTGATACGGCGAGGATTTTGACCTTGCCCGCTTGCAGCATCGGCATGATCTCCCCCACAGTATGCACCGCCAAAATTGCGTGCCCTCCAGCCACTTTCGGGACGGAATCGGAAGCGCCTTTTGTCACAATCATTCTTGTCTTGGCGAAGTCAGCTCCAATCACATCCAACCACTCTGCTACCCCAAAAGCGGAAAAGCCCGCTGGCCCGACGGAAGTCCATGTTAACTGCTCCGGATTCGCGCGCACCCACGCGGAAAATTCAGCGAAATCTTTCCAAGGCGCGTCGGCTTTTACTGCAAACGCAAGTGTCCCTTTGCCAATCCTGGCCGTATAGACTTGATCCTCGTTCGTAATCGGCGGTGTTTTCATCCCAGCAGCGAGCATCGTCGTATTCGATACATTGACAGCAAGCGCTGTGTAACCATCGTTTTTGGCTTGCTTTAATGCATACTCCGCTCCTACTGCCCCACCACCTCCCGCCTTGTTGACGACGACGATCGGCTGCCCCCATTCCTTGCTCAAATAATCGGCTGCGGCTCTGGCCACGAGGTCGACTCCGCCCCCGGCCGAATACGGTACGATGTACTCCACCTGCTTCGATGGATAGGCCGACTCGGCTGTACCTTGATTTCCACATGCGCTAACGGCTGCCGCCAAAAGCAACGACATGATGACAGCCAGCCATTGTTTATACCCTTTCAATGACTCTACCTCCCTACGCGACATCTACTCCCCGGTCTCGCTCTTCTTTCAACCGTTGCTGTGTTCGGCGGTTCAACATCATCGAGATAATCAAGAGTGCTCCTGCTGCCAGCAAGATGGTCAACGATAAAGGTCGAAACAAAACAATGCTGAGATCCCCCGAGCCCATCGCCATCGTTTGAATGAAGGATTCTTCCAGAAGAGGGCCCAGAATGAAGCACAAAACCAGCGGAACAACTGGCCATTTATATTTGGAAAAGACATACCCAAGTCCGCCAAAAAGAAAGGCCACCCACACATCAAACATGCTGTTCCGCACACTGTATGCCCCAATCGTGCAGAACATCAGGATGATCGGAGCCATGATGCCATATGGTACCCTTGTCAATTTGACCCACACCCAGACCATCGGGAGGTTCAGTACGAGAAGCATCGCATTCCCCACGAACATCGAGGCGATGACCGTCCAGACAAAGCCCGCATTTTGTTCAAACAAAACAGGACCAGGCGTCAATCCGTAGATCATCAAGCCTGCCAACAAAATCGCCAGTGGCGGTGAGGAGGGAATCCCGAGCGAAAACAGCGGGATGAAGCCAGCGCTGCTCGTCGCATTATTCGCTGCTTCTGGTGCCGCTACCCCTTCGATTGTTCCCTGACCGAACTTCTCGGGATGCTTCGATAGCTTTTTCTCCATATCGTAGGCCAAAAACGACGTGATCGCAGCCGAACAGCCCGGCAGCAATCCAAGAAAGAAGCCGACAATCCCGCCTCTCAGCATAGGCCCGGCACTTACTCTCAAGTCTTCCTTTTTCGGGTAGACACTGCCTGGCTTGCCAATCAGGGTAGCTGTGCGTTTTTCATCAATCCCTTTGAGGACTTCCGTAATTGCAAACAACCCGATGATGATACTAATCATGTCAAAACCGCCGACCAATGCGGGGACGCCGTAATCAAAGCGTGGCATGCCAGAGGATGGTCCCAGCCCAACTAAAGCGAGCGTATAGCCGAATGCTCCCATCAAAAATGATTTGACCAATGATCCTCCTGATAGACTGACCATCAGCGTGAGAGCCAAAATCATCAGCGCAAAATATTCAGGCGGTCCGAATTTTAACGCTTGATCTGCCAAAATGGGAGCAAAAAAGACGAGTCCGATTACCCCGAGTACCCCTGCACCAAACGAAGCCAGTGCGGATATCCCCAATGCTGGCCCACCTCTCCCTTTTTTCGCGAGCGGATAGCCATCCAGACATGTGGGGACTGACGATAGCTCCCCCGGGATATTGAGCAGAATCGCTGTCGTCGAGCCACCGTACATAGCCCCGTAATAAATACCTGCCAGCATGATCATGCCTTGTGTCGGCTCCAGTACGGCTGTCACCGGAAGCAGAATCGCGATAGCAGAAGTGGGACCGAGACCGGGCAATACACCTACAAAGGTGCCAATAAGAGCGCCGAGTGCTGCCATGAGCAAATGCTCCGGCGTGAGGGCTGAAGCAAAACCAGCCAGTAGTAATTGGAACGTCTCGATGATCAGCACCTCCTTATCATGCTTGCTCTAAAACAAATCTCCTCCAGGCAATGTGATATGCAGCGAGTAAATGAATACCACATACAGCCCCCCTGTCAAAAGGACAGAGTACACAATGGACGTTCGCCACCGGTAGCTGCCGATCAGTATAAAAAATGCAAACGAGACAAAGAACGTAGCCATTGTGTAACCGATCGCCCCGAGCAGCCAGACATACAGCAACAGGAATAAAAAGCAAAGCAGCAGGCGGAGCCTTTTTCCAGGAAGAAGCGGTTCGGGATTGGGCGAAGAGGCTTCCTCGGTCTCACGGAATGATTGGATAAGCAGCACACCCCCGAGCATGAAAAACAATAAGCCAAGAATCGCAGGCAGCGTGTGATCTCCTACGTACAACGACGTCGAAAATGCCTCCAGACGATAGGCCTCGAACGATATGAAGACTCCAAGGATCATACTTAAAAGGGCGCCAATAAAATCTGGCTGATTATCCGGGCGTCTCATGTGTATCACCTCAGCAAAAAAGCTACCAACAGCCTATGGCTCATGCGCCCATTGTGTGCGAAAGCAGAAAAAAACTACCATAGCCAGTCCACACGGGACATAGCATATGGTAGTCAGCTAGATTTCGATTTGGTCGATCAGACGAATAATGGCATGGGCAACCTTCGCTTCATACGTCTCATTGCTTTCGAACTCGCTCCAAAGCTCTTTGATATCGCCGTTTGAAACATCGTCTATTCGCAGCCCGTGAAAGGAGGAGCCTTCCTGCTGCGGGGTCGTTTCTCGTTTTGCAGACACGGAGGCGACGTCGTGGATCATCAGCATTTTCAAAAGCTTCTCCATATTGGCCTGATTGCGGATCAAATGCGGCTCCATCCGCTTAACCACCATCCATAATTTTTGCGAATTGACCATCGTCGTCGTCACCATCTGCATCCGCTACCTCCATACCAATTATAACTATATATAACTAGTTATAATTAATTATAACTAAATACTCAAGTGAAAAAGTTGTCTTACGTATAACAAATGCCCTCCCAATTGGAGGGCATTGATCGTATTGTTCAGATGATTACCAAGGCTCCGGCCAGCCATATTGTATAATCAGATTGGATTGCTTGGCTGGTTGTTCTACTAAAACTGGCATTGTAATGAAGGCGGTTAACATACATAAAGACAATATCCATTTCTTCATGACCTATACCTCCTGTTTGGATCTATGATTACTTCCATTATACACGTTTACCAATTTATGGAGTATATCAAAAGGAAGATTTTTTTTCTGCGACACATAGAATTCAAAAAGAACGCTAAGACTCTTATCTGCCTGTTTTATCTCATTGATTGCACGATAGTAATTCACGCTCTCCACAAGACTCTCGATCCCCAAGTCTGCTTCGTCTTTTTGAATGTAAAAGATGCCCTTCGTTCGGAAATACAGTCCCATTTGATTGTATTGATTCGGAGTAGTTAAATTCTCTGGCAAGATCGATGCCTCTGTTAAAAATAGTTCACGGATTTTCTTTTCTTCTCCTACCTGAATATAAATCTCCAACAAATCATTCGCGATCACTATCTTGTCATCTTGTGCTTGTTGCGCAAGACATTCCTGTAATACCGGAATGGCCTTATCAAATTTCCCTGTCTTTCCGTATAGCTTCCCCCGAATATGTCTGGCATGTTTATGTACTTCGGGATAATCGAACATTTCGTATCTCTCCAGATAAAAATGTCCCAATGTGTAGTCTTCCAGCTCAAAATAAGAAATGATGATCGCAAGGATCGCTGCCGCTTTTTGCTCACTCTGACTATGGTCGATTTCAAGACCTTGTTTACACAGATGGATACAATCTGAATAGAATCCAAGACGCAGGGCATGGAAGGAAAATTTATAGTAGGTCAAAATTCGCTCATTGATATGCAGATAGGACGTGTAGTGTAATAGCTCCTTACCCTCTACATAGGTTTGATCTAATTGGCTAAGATTTTCACGTCGAATCATGTATCGTTGGAAAAGCGACCTTGCCAGATACAAAGGAATTCCATGCTCACGTGAGTAGTCACAGATCACGTCATAAAGAGCCAAACGCAGTTCTTCATTCCCTTCCGTTCCTGCGGTTTGATACAAATAGTCTAAAGAAAGAAATGTATTGCTTTTGGGACAATTTAGCAATTGCAAAGCCACTTTGTTGGTAAGAACCACATTCTTCTCTTGCATCACTGCCTCTAATAGAGACCGCAGTGTCGCTTCGCGCTTCATTTTATCTAAATAAGGTACGATCGCTGTATAAAGTGGAATATCCAGTACTTTTGCCAGTTTCATTACATGCTGCATATTTGGTAAAGTAAAGGCATCGGATTCTAGCTTACTAATGGTTCCAGAAGCTACACCTGTTCTTTCTGATAACTCAGTCAGTGTTAAGTTTGCTCTATTTCGATATACTCGTAATATACCCCCAAAGGTTTTTCCCTCTGAAATCACAGCAAATACACCCTCCTGATGATTCCTTTTTATGGATATGATAGCACAATAAACCACGGATGATATAATCGATTTGAATCATTTTTAAATAGATTACACTTTTTTACTAGAGTGGGGAAGAGATGGAAAACAAACTCTTTAGAGTGGGCAATACTATTACTAGGAATCCATAAGGCAATTATCACTTATTTATTTCCAATTGAGTGGAGAAGATTTAAACCATAAAGTGATCTGGAAAGCTTCCATAGCTTCATCAAAATCGAGTCGATAAAGTTTTTATGCAAGCCGAGCAATTGGTTTATTGAATGTGACTTAAGGTTGTGCTATCGAGTTGATCATGTCAAACATAATTTTGATAAGAATAACTTGATATGAAACTACTACACTCATCAATAATTTACTGTCATAACACCCAGTATTGGTATGGGTATAGATCAACAGCAATCATATTATGCGTACATGAAGGTATTTACGAAAAAGCCGCTTAACTAAACAAGCGGCTTTTTGTGGCTATCTACTTCTGTCTTCTTTAATACTATCCGTTCTTTCAATCATTTCGTGGAATCACGTTGTTGTTGTCGATGCTCATTTAGAGCATCCATCCAAATCGTAACTAGCTCTGCAAAATATCTTGTTTCAATGATTGACTCCAAGTCCTCGCCAGTGTCTATACCCGCTTCTAGTTCTTCCTCAACGTATGAGTTATAAATTCGAGTATAATCCCTCCGTATTTCGGAACTGTATAAATTTCCAGTACCATCTGATACTTCCTCTTCACCTGATACCACTCTTTGTATCCGGTCTAAAATTAAGTTTTTCGAGAGTTCCGACCGAACCTCGACTTCTAAAAATTCTTCTACAATCGATAAATGTTCTGGTAAGCAAATTCGTAGTTTATCTGCCTTATCATCGAAAACAATTTCGTAAGGTATCATAGGGTTCCTCCTAGATTATGGTTCATAAATTGGGTAAGCTGTAGTAATCCTTCCATCCTTGTCTAGCCACATTTCAATTTTAATGCCAGAGGAATGCCTACCTTCCCATTTGCGTATAAATTCCGTTCCACTAGGCTTTATGGAGGGGATTGCGTCAACATACACTTCATAAATGGCAGTCATTACATCATCAGCAGACCAATGTTTTGGAAAGAAGGACGATGTTTGCTCTTTCCTGACATAAGATGTGCCATTAAAAATATCTACTACTCCATCGTATACACCGTGTGAATCAGGATTTGTTTGGCTTCCGACAATTCGATTAGTTCTCGAACTCGGCTCATGATGCCAACCTACAGCTTTTCCTTTTTCGTTAATTTCTCCTTCAAGGATATGTCTTCTAGCATTTGGGGCAAAGTACTTTTCAATATCATCCCATTCGCAATTACCGATATTATGAACCCATATTCCTAAGTCAGTCACAAAGTACGTGTTGAAATCCTCAACTGTAAAATTGTATACCTTGACTTTTTCATCATGTTTGACTACATTGATTTTTTCTATTTTTAAGGTATTCCCGTTACTTTGTTTTAACAGATCACCAACCTGTAGATCTACAGCAAGAACCCATTGT
The DNA here is from genome assembly GCF_001423865.2 of Brevibacillus sp. Leaf182. Taxonomy (NCBI): domain Bacteria; kingdom Bacillati; phylum Bacillota; class Bacilli; order Caryophanales; family Paenibacillaceae; genus Brevibacillus; species Brevibacillus sp. Leaf182. The sequence continues at coordinate 83,948 of NZ_LMPN02000021.1, forward strand.
CTTCCTTCGACCCAGAACGGATGATTAGCGGTTGTTTCAATGATCTGGTTTCCAACACTCAATTCGTAGGTGTACTCTTTTTTGTTTCGATGTAGATGTGTAACTTTCTTGTAAGCAATCTCACCTGTCTTCTCATCTTTTGAAAGAACTTTATCTCCGACTACAATGTCTTCAATATTCTTCTCTCCGTCTTCCGTCAAAACCTTTGTTCCTGCTGTAAAGCAATTGCATTCGAATAGTTCGTCCATAGTCTTTGCTGCTTTTTTGACTAGCTTTCCGCCAATCTTTGTTAAACGGAACGCTGGAACGAGTACGGCACCGGTTTCATATATGACAATATCTCCAGAAAATAGGAACTGGGCATAGAGTCCGTACTTATCTTTTCCGGTTGCTCTTCCGCTGTTAATGTAATGAACTAACTGGTTCGTTAATTCCCCTTGCTCTTTAAGTATCTCTCCTCCTCCAACGTTAACATTGAGTGAAACGTGCGTACTTCTGTTGAGAACTGCTTCAAAGGCAATTACAGACATCAAGAATTCTTCATCATACCTACCCGTAATAGGACCATCGTAGAACATCATTTCCTTTAATTTCTCTTGTGCCTTACGGATGGTTTCACTAGATATGCTGCTGTTGTAGTGAGAGATTAGGTACTGGACATCATATTCTTCAGTTGGAATTGTATTGACTACACTTATCGGTAAAGTAATTGGATACTCTGGTGCATCAGAAGCTACGATCTTAATAAAGTATACACCGGTTGGAGCCCATTGGCCGGGGTTCACTTTTGTATAGCGGCCATTCCAAGTAAACGTTTGATACGTAGCCTCTAAGTTAGTTCTAGTCTCTTCATATACGACCGTATTCTGCCTTAGAACTTGAATTTTGACACTTGGATGGGGATCAGAAAATTTCCATTGTACTGTTACCGATTTTTCGAAGCCTGGCGTCGTATCCAGGGCGAAATTACTGGAAATTCGTTTTGGATCATGAAAGCCTGCCTGATAGCTGCCACCTATCTCCGTCGATAGTGTGGATATACCCGATTTAGTAAGTATTTTTTGGTCTTTATTCCAAACAACTTTTGCATAATAGGTTCCAGATGTCTCAGTTACAAATAACGTATTTTGCTCATCCGCATGGAATGTTTGGAGCATATTACCGTGGGAGTCTTCCAGGATTAACATGTTATTTGTCACATAAAGGTTCATGTAAGCCATTTCTTCTGCTTTGAGAACGAAGTAATCAACGTCATAGCGGGATGATAATAGATCAGTGTATATTTCGTCCCACTCAGCAGGAATGGCTCCTTCTCTTGTGCTATCAGCATCCACAGCTTCAACCGTAATGCGCGTATTCAAGCTGTCATTATGAGAGCTTAGTTTCAAATAGTAACTAGTACCTGCTCTCACATTATATTCGAGCTTTGAGAAGAGTTCTCCATATGGACCATCCGGAACGTTATCGTTTTCTGCCAATAATGTTGTGAATGAATCATCTGAATATAATTGAAGGTACGTATCGTTTTCCGGTCCTTCGTTCTTATATGGGCTGGTAAAAAAACGATAGTTCCCAGAAACTGAAGGAGTAAACTTGTAGTACAAGCTCTTACCAGAGTTTGCTGTTACATCTATAGACTCATTTTCTTTCAAAATTTCAATATTTACAGGGTCTGGGTTAGGAGATGGCGATGTTGAGGGGGGCTGCCATGGTTCTACCCCTTCTATATTGATCGTAACCACATCACCAGGAGCTTTATATTGATCGGTTATCCGAATAAAATATATCCCTGAACTCAAAGGAGTATAAGTAAGAGTATCACCCGAAGAAGATACAATTTTTGAACCATTTGGGTCATCTAAAAGAGTTATTGATCCTGTCCAACTGATTCCTTTTTGCACTATTTTGATAGTTTGATTTGCTTGTGCCTTTACAATGTACCAAATGTCTTTAGATGAGCCAAAACTATCTGTTTGAGGGCCTGGTAATGATACTGGTATGGATACGAGCCATTCATACTTATTTTCTCCACCACTTCCTCCAGTTAGCATTTTGATATAGTACGTTCCACTTGTCTCGATTCTTATATCCATACGTGAAGTAGTATCGGATAGGATTTCTTTTTTTGCACTATCATACAAGACCCAGCCTTCAATCGGAGAAGAACCTTTCCCCCAAAGATGATAATTGAATCCTGCTTTTAATTCCGTCCGAAAGAAGATGCTATCATTACTCGGAGTGGAAAAAGTAGCAATCGTTCCTTTTGCCCACTCCAAAGAAACGGAATGCGCTTGGTTAAGATCAGATCCATCACCAGCTGTGATAGAAAATGTCTTTCCGCTACTCCCCGAAATTACTATAAAATAGGTACTCGTTTCCATAGGGGTAAAAGTAAGAGTGTCTGCAGAAACCGTTTTTATAGCAGGTTTGTTCGGATCATCGTATAAGTACTTACCAGTACCAAAACCACTAAAACCTGGCGTATAAACTCTTAAGGTATGATTCGCTTTAGTTTTCACTTGATACCATATTTTCTTTTCAGGCCCAATTGTATAGCTTTGAGGCGTAGATACGGAAAGTGGGATAGATTTAAGAATATAGTATTGGTGCTCCCCAGCATTCTCGCCGGTTAACAATTTAATGTAGTATGTTCCACTTGTATCAACCTTGATATCAGCACGTGCAGTAGTACCAGATAAAATCTCTCGGTGTGTGTTATCGTACAAGACCCAGCCTTTGGCTGACAGGTCTCCCCAAATGTGATAGTTAAATCCCTCTGTCAACTCCGCAGTAAAGTATATACTATCGTTTCCAGGACCCGAGATTTTCCCTATATCCTTCTTGTCATCTTTATCAAAAACGATTGCATATGCTCGCTCAAAGCTAGATCCATCACCAGTAGAGATAGTAATTTTTTGTCTACTGTTGCCCTTTATTTTAATATAGTAAGTACCACTGGTTTTGGGTGTATATGTTAAGGTATTCTTTGTTGTGTAAGCTAATGATAGTTGAGTTGGATCACTGTAAATGTCTTTAGAGGTCCCACTCCCCTGAAGATCTGGTGTAAATAAGCTAAGCGTATGATTCTCTTGTAGTGTAATAGAATACCAGTTATATCCTGAAGCTCCAATCGTATCTTCAACAGGACCAGGTGTTCTTAATGGTTTGATCTCCTCTGGAAGAACGGAATTCAATGCATTCTTTTGTGAGGTAATTTCTACCTCATTCGAGAGAAGCATTTCACCGGTTTCAGTCATACCAGTTACTACATAGTATCTAGATTCATCAGAATTTTGATCAATGGAATGATCTACATAGGAGGTTTCCGTTAGTTTTGAAATTACCTCTTCATAACTTTGAGAATTACTGCTTCGCATTTTTACGCTATAACTCGTAATTTTGTCTTCCGTATTCCAACTAAGAATATTCCCAGTCTCAGTAGGAGTTACATCAAGTTGAATACGTTCTTGAGGATCTGATACAGAAATCTCAATATCTGTCATCTTGTCTTCATAGTAAGCACTAATCAGTGTTGTTCCTTCAGCATGTGCAGTTATCTTGCCATTACTAACACTAATTATCGTTTCGTCTTTTACCTTCCAAAGAACCTCGTTTGTAACGTCTTTCATTGTGCCATCTGGATTTTGAAGCTCAACGGTTACTTGTTTTTCACCACCTACATGTAAAGCTACTTTATGAAGAGAAGGAATTAATGTAGGTTCATCCTGATGTATCTGTACAGTAGTTACATTTGATAAAGTTTGTGATCCGTCGGTGCCAAGCCCAATAATTCTATACTCATGAGTGGCTCCTTTTTGTAATGAGGTATCCTTATAATTTGTTGCCCACCATTCATCCGTTATTTGTTCGAATTCTTCATTACCAACTCGACGTTGCACGATATACTTTGAGTCTTCTGACCATTCACTCCAAGTCAACCGGATTTCTTCGTTTTCTTGTTGCGCACTGAGGTGAATAGATTCATCGGTACCAACCGATACTTCTAGCTGGATTTCTTTTTGATTGTAAAAGCCGATGATCCTCGTTTTCCCTGCATTCATTGCTTCTATCTTTTCGTTGGTTATCGAAACAATACTCTCATCTTCGACTTTCCATTTTATCTTGGTGCTTACATCTCTAGTCGTACCATCTGTAAACTTCGCAATTATTTCTATTGATTTAGATTCACCGACTTGAAAGTCAAGGCTAGTAGAATCAGTTTCTAATGTAAAGTCATTCTGCCTTTTTTTCATTTTGATTTTTACTGGCTTTGAAACAACGGTATCTCCATTAGATAAGTGTGCTTCAACCATATAATAATAGGTTGCACCGGATTTGACTGTATCATCAGAAAAAGTGTGCTTCTTCAGATTAGCCGCAAGAACTTCGTATTTTCTCTTATTTTCTCCTCGTTTCACTGTATAACTAGCAGCATCCATATCTCCCCAACTTAAAATGGCGCTTCCTTCATTTTCACTTGCCTTAATCTCTAGATTCTCTGGGTTAGGTGATACTTGAACTGGAATTATTAATTCTTGTTCTCCATACTGAACAGTTACCAAAGTTGAACCAATAGCTGTTGCTGAAAACTGCCCGTCTTTAATCGATACAATGCCTTTCTTTTCTGAGGTCCAAGAGACCTCTTGAGTTACATCGCTACTGTTACTATGAGAGTCACTGAAGATACGAACGTTTGTCGATTCCCCGACTCGTAATTCCACTTTTTCATGAGATGCGAATAATGATTTTACTTTTTGATCAACTTTCTCTTCTTCAGAACTTGGGAGATTCACCTCTTGTAAACTAGACGCAGACACTCTTTGCACCGCATTTGGAAGATAGCTTGTTGGGACTGAAACTGTTAATAATAGAACGAAAGCTAAAAATATTCTTAGGTACTTCTTCAAAAAAACGCCTCCATTATCCCTGTTTTTTACATAACGCGTAAATTTCAGATTATATATCCGTGTTTTTACATAGGTCTTTTTTCTGGTTTTTTACAAATTATTGCAGGGTACTGAGAAAAAATGAAAGGCTATCCCTTGGCCATAATTAGCCTTATAAGATAGCCGTACTACGTTGCTTCACTTCACTTATTCATTTATTATTTTGCTTCTTTAGTGATTACCCATTGTTTGCTATCCTCGTCTAATTCAAACTCAGCAAGGATAAGATCCCCATTCCCTTCTTCTTGTAAGTAAGCCATTTTTCCAAAAGTAAGGTCCTCATTGACTAACAAGACAGGTATAGTATCTCCTTCCTGTATAATCGGATCTAAGATCTGCTCTTGAACATCTATAAATGAAGTAGACACTTCTCTAGAGTATTTCTCTTTTAATTGCTCTTCTATTAAGTTGCTATGTAAATACGAAACATAGATCCACTCTTTTCCCTCGTCATCCACTACGGTATCAAAAGCAGAAAAACTAGAAGTATCGTTCTTCATGAATGAAGAATTAGCAGATCGTATTCCCAGTTTATCTAAAGTTTCACTCTGATATTTTTGTGAGGAATCTGTTAATTGAGGAATTCCTTTATCCGCCAATACATTAGGACCAATCATAACTACAAAAACAAGTCCAATGCACAAAGGTATCATTTTCTTCATCATTTAATTTTCCCTCCTATTTCTTCTTTTTCCAACTAGCTGCACTAGTCTCAGATAAGTAAGAGCCATCAAGAGTATAAACTTTGTGAACCGTTTTTACTTCTGCTTCCGTTGTACCCGGTCTAGTATAGTATGATGTCTTAGTCCAAGCGTCTCTACCAGTGTCACTTTCAGTTTCAGATGTGATATAAGTCCCATTTTTATAAAACTTAGAGGAAGTCGTTACTTTTCTTAAATCTGGACCAGTACCTTTCGTGTAACCACTAAGAAAAACATTCCCAGGATCTGCTTTTGAGTCAACAGCATACGAATAAAAGTCTTCAAAGTCCCAAACATAATCCGGTCTAGCGAGAATAGTGCCTCCACCAACAACTAGTCCGAGGATAGTTGTTATAGAAAAAACAACTCTGCTCATCTTACTCAAATTACATCAACCTCCAAATATTGTAAAAATATAATTTCACAATATTTCCCATTTGTCAAATTTTATTAAAAAGGGTCGTTTATTTAGTTTTATCAAATTTTGAACATCAGTGTGGGAATAGCACATAGTAGTCACCTATATTGGGTCGGTGGATGAATATTCGATTGGCTACTTCCCCATCAGGTGAAAACCACTACCAAGCCACTTCCATTCATACAAATAAAAAGCTGTCGCCCAGCCCATGCTTACGAAAAGCATAGCCCGACAACAGCTTCACCTATCCTTCCATTACTCCATCGTCAAAACAACCCGCCCATTGATTTGACCTTTTTCCAAACGCTCCAACACTTCATTGATCTGATCCAGCGGCTGCGTCTCGATGATCGCGCGAACCTTGCCGCGTGCTGCAAAATCAAGTGCTTCTTGCATATCCTTGCGCGTCCCCACGATGGAGCCTCTCACCGTCACGCCATTCAGCACCGTGTCAAAAATCGGGATCGGCAGCTCTGCGTTCGGCAAGCCAACTACGACAAGAGAACCACCGCGTCGAACGGATTTGTAGGCTTGTTCAAACGCCTTCTTGGTGACTGCCACGCTGATCGCCCCGTGGACACCACCCACCTGCTCCTGAATGGCTTGTACCGGATCAACTTCACTGCCGTTTACCGTCACATCTGCCCCTAGTTCTTTTGCCAAGTCCAGCTTTTCCTTGTGAATATCGACCGCTACGACGTTGTACCCCATCGCCTTGGCATATTGGAGAGCCACATGCCCCAAGCCGCCGATGCCGTAGATCGCTACCCATTCACCCGGCTTCACGTTTGCTACCTTCAATGCTTTATACGTGGTTACCCCTGCGCACAGAATCGGCGCTGCTTCCACATCGCCCAGCTCGTCAGGAATACGTGCCACGTAAGCAGCAGGTGCTACGCAATATTCAGCATAGGCACCGTCAGCCGAATAACCCCCATTTAACTGCTGCATGCACAGTGTCTCCCACCCAGTCAGGCAGTAGTCGCATTCGCCGCAAGCGGAGAAGAGCCACGGAATTCCTACCCGATCACCCATTTTCAGCGAGGTAACGCCTTCCCCCAGCTTTTCGACAACACCTACGCCCTCATGCCCAGGAATCAAAGGCAGCTTTGGCTTCACAGGCCAATCCCCATGTGCCGCATGCAGGTCCGTATGGCAGACACCGCACGTCTTGATTTTTACCAGAACCTCACCGTATCCGACATGTGGAATCGCGACTTCCTTTACTTCCAGCTTTTGATGGAACTCGTTGACTACTGCTGCTTTCATCTTGACCTTCCTCCTCTTTTTACCCCTTCAGGCATGTGCACAAAGGGCAGGTGTTCTTCCCGCCTTCTACTAATTGCAAGCAGTATGCCAACATGAAAGCGCTTAAAAATCCAATCATCTAGCCGTTTCCTTTCTTCGAAGCAGCCGATATGGCGGCACATGAGCCGAAAAAACGGCCCACTTGCCAACCTTTTGGCCGATAAAGGGTATTCATCCTTGCCTGCGGTATTACTACGTAGTGGAAAAAGGGGGCGAACACATGCAAATATCCAAGTTCATGACGCCGGAAATCATTTTCGGGAACCAGTCTCTCGGCCAGGTAGGGGAAAGCTTGCGCCGATTGGGAGCTTCTCGCGTCTTTCTTGTCAGTGATCCTGGAGTCGCCAGCGCAGGCTGGATCGAGCGGATCATCTCTTACTTGCAGCAGCAAAGGCTCGACTACCATCTATGGACGAACGTGACTGCCAATCCGAAAGATTACGAGATTCATGCCGGGATTGCCGAATATCGGGCCAAGGAGTGTAATGCCATTCTCGGTGTTGGCGGAGGCAGTGCCATCGATGCAGCCAAGGCCATCGCTCTGTTGGCTACCAACGAGGGCAGCATCGTCCAATACGAAGGCGTCGATAATATCCAGCATCCTCTTCCTCCTATGGTGATGGTACCGACGACAGCCGGCTCCGGTTCGGAGGTTTCGCAATTTTCCATCATTGTAGACAGTGCACGCAAGGTGAAGATGGCGATCATCTCCAAGTCGCTCATACCCGATATCGCCATCATCGATCCGCAAACCTTGATGACCAAGGACAAGCTGCTCACTGCCAATACAGGCATAGATGTGTTGACACATGCCATTGAATCGTATATTTCACTCGCCGCAACACCGCTTACCGAAGTGCATTCGCTGCAAGCCATGCGTCTCATCGCCAAGCATTTGCGCCCCTCTGTCGCCAGTCAATACAATACCGAGGCCAAGCAAGCGATGGCCATGGCGAGTCTTCAAGCCGGGATCGCTTTTTCCAACGCCATACTCGGTGCTGTGCATGCCATGTCCCATCAGCTCGGGGGATTTCTCGACGCTCCGCATGGTGAGGTGAATGCCATTCTGCTCCCCCACGTACTTGAGTACAACTACATCGCTGCACCGGAAAAATACAGGCAAATCGCAGAATGTCTCGGTGAAAACACAGCGGGCTTGAGCACACATGCCGCCTCTCGTCTCACACTCAAAGCAGTCAAGGAGCTGGTAAGCGATCTGGAGGTGCCTCAATCGTTGTCGGCCATTGGACTGCATCCAGAGCAAATCGACCTGCTCAGTTCTCTCGCCGTACGGGACGTGTGCATGACGACCAATCCCCGCGACATGACCGTCCACGATGTCGCGACGTTGTTTCGCCAAGCCTTGTAGGAGGTTCTCCATGCATACCAAACAAGAGATTTTGGAAAAATTGACCGGGATTCAATCCTCGCGAAAAAGCTATTACAGTGAACTCGTCTATCTGATCGAGGAGATGAAAAAGAAAAACAAGCAGCTCGCCGTCATTAACCAGCTCACACAAATCCAAATCAACGCCACCTGGCAACAAACCACCAGTTATATCGCCGCACAGCTCTCGCAAATTCTCGTGTTCGAGCACTTTGCCCTGACCATCGTGAAGGGAGGCATGCTCTCCTCCTATCTCGCCAAGTGGACTGACGGAGATTGGCAGTGCCATACGCTGACACAAACCGTTTCTGTGGAAACCCCTGTGCTCACCGGACAGGTTCATCTTACCCTTGCCGAAGTACTGCCTGAGCATCACGCCACCTCTGTTCCGTTGCGCAGTCAGTTGAATCAGAGCTTTGGTTTTTTGACGCTCTTACGCCAAACAAAGCAGCTAGCAGATCGGGACGAAGCCGAATTGATCCAGCTCGTCGCCAGCCATGTCGGCGTCGTCGTAGAAAACAGCCTGCTTTTTCAAGACGTGAATGAAAAGATCAAAATCGAAGCCCAACTAATTCAATCCGCAAAAATGGCGGCGATTGGCGAGATGGCTGCCGGCATTGCCCATGAGCTGAACAGTCCGCTCACGGCCATCCTCGGAAACTCTCAATTGCTCATGCGCGAGATGACAGATGCCCCAGAGGCTCCCTTGATGAAAGACATCTATCAATGTGGGGTGCGCTGCAAAAAGATCATTCAAAACCTGCTCACCTTCTCGCGGCAGGAAGAATACTTGTTTTCCACCACCTCTATTGACGAGGTCGTAGAGGACGTACTGGGGCTGATTGGCTACCAGTTGTCTGTTTCCGGCTTGACCATAACCCGGGAAATGTCCGAGCCTCCTCTGCTGTTTCATGGAAGTCGTCATCAGATCGAGCAAATTGTGATCAATCTCCTGTTAAATGCACGAGACGCTGTGGCAGGCGGGGAATCTCCACACATTGTCATCCGTTCCTTCCTCGTACAAGAGGAGGACAGCTCTTACGTAGGCTTATCCGTCTACGATAACGGCACAGGCATTTGTGAAGAACAGCTTTCGCAAATTTTTCAGCCCTTCTTCTCGACGAAGGAACGGACGAAAGGGACAGGTCTCGGACTTTCCGTCAGTCTTGGAATTGCAGAAGCGCACGGCGGGAAGCTGTATGCCGAAAGCGTGGAGGGAGAGTACAGCAAGTTTACGATGCTTTTGCCACTGTTAGCTGACGAGGAGGACAACGATGGAGAAAAAACGGATTTTGATCGTGGATGATGAAACAGAAGTAACTACCTTTTTTACCTATTTCCTCAAGAAAAAAGACTGCGATATCGTCGTCGCCAATTCTGGCAAGGATGTGGAACGGCTGCTTCACTCCGATTCTACCGGCTTTCACGCTGCACTCGTGGACCTGAAGCTGCCAGATGCCGACGGATTGACGCTGCTCAAACAGATCAAGGCAGTATTTCCCGCCTGCGAAGTCTTAATCATGACAGGCTACAGTACGATTAAATCGGCTGTGACAGCGATGCAATGGGGCGCGCGCGATTACTTGGAGAAGCCGTTCGATGATCTGGACAGTCTGGAACAGGTCATCGACTCGGTGCTCTCTTCTTCCAGCAAACAAAGCGATCACCTATCCCAAGAAGCCGCCCAATATGGTATCGTGTATTCATCTGACAGTCCGATGGCCAATGTATGCGCAATTGCCAAAAAATTAGCAAAAAAGGCGATTCATGTGCTCATTGAGGGCGAAACGGGTACCGGCAAGGAGCTGATGGCCCGTTTTCTCCACGGAGCGAGCAATCGCGCCCAGCAGCCTTTTGTTGCTTTTAACTGCGGGGCCGTGCCGGAATCCTTGCTGGAAAGTGAGCTGTTCGGCTATGAAAAGGGCGCTTTTACCGGAGCACTCAAATCTCGCAAAGGCTTGTTCGAGCTGGCACATAACGGAACGCTGTTTCTTGACGAGATCGGGGAGGCTCCCCCTTCCATTCAAGTGAAGCTCTTGCGTACGCTAGAGACGGGAGAGTTCATGCGCGTCGGTGGCGAACAGATCGGTCAGAGCAATATTCGCTTTATATCTGCCACCAACCGCGATCTGGAGCATGAAGTCGGGATGAATCGTTTCCGCAGTGACCTGTTGTATCGTCTGGAGGGGATCAAGCTGTCGATTCCTCCTCTTCGCGAACGGATTTCGGATATCCCCACAATCGCGCACTACTACCTGCAAAAGCGCAGTGGAGGGCCATGCGAAATCGATCAGGATGCCATCGAGCTCTTGCAGCGCTATGATTGGCCGGGCAACGTCCGCCAACTGATCAACGTACTGAATCAAACCATCGCGTTGCACGAATGCGAACGACTGCGTGCCGAGCATTTGCCAGCGAATTTGCGAAGCCGCACAGTACAGGTGCATCCATCCACTGCCCCCAAACGGATAGAACAAGTCATCGACCACGAATGCGAGCGCTTTGTCGATACGATCGGCCGCCTTGTCACCTCTGTAGACGGGATCGACTTCGATTATTTGATCAAGCGGGTTAAACAGCTCGAAGGCGAGATCGGGCGAACGATTATCGAAAAGGGCTTGACTGAAACAAATGGAAACAGGCAGCTTTTAAGCAAAAAATTAAACATCACCAAACGGACGATTCGCTACATTTTGAACGAAAAAGCATAACGTCTGCATTGGCGCATCTAGGAGGCATTCACGTCGTGGTTCCCGAAAAACCTTTCTCGACCTTGAAAAAAATCCCTGCTGACTTCTCTCTATCTGCCGTTATTGTTGGACTCATCGCCACGATGGTCTCCTATGCAGGACCATTGCTGATCGTCTTTCAAGCTGCCAAAGGTGCCGGTCTCAGCGATGCAGTCCTCGCTTCCTGGATTTGGGCCATCTCGATTGGGAGCGGCTTGACGTGCATTGTGCTCAGCATCTGGTTTCGCACCCCGATCATCACGGCTTGGTCGACGCCGGGGGCAGTTCTGTTAGTCACCAGCTTGACGGTATACTCCTTTCCCGACGCGATTGGCGCGTATATTTTTTCAGCCGTGGTCATTACGCTCGTCGGCGTTTCCGGTTTGTTTTCCGTCTTGATGAAATACGTCCCGCAGTCGATTACGACCGCCATGCTCGCGGGGATTCTCCTGTCTTTTGGCGTAGAAGTCTTTGTTTCCCTGCAGCACCTGCCCGCCTTGGCTCTTCCGATGATCTTTTGCTATCTGTTCGCCAAACGCTGGTCTCCACGGTATGCTGTCGTGCTTACGCTTTTGGTTGGCTTAGGTGTCGCCTTTCTTTTGGGGCGTTTACAAATGGACAATGTCCAGATGTCCCTCGTCCAGCCCGTCTTTACGATGCCGACGTTCTCTCTCGATGCGATCATCGGCCTGGGGATTCCATTGTGCATCGTCGCGCTTGCCTCTCAGAACGCCCCAGGAATTAGCGTCTTAAAAGCAGACGGGTACGATACACCTGCTGGACCACTCGTAACGACTACTGGCATCACTTCTCTATTGCTCGCTCCTTTTGGTTCACCAGGAATCAATCTGGCGGCAATTACGGCGGCGATTTGCACGGGAAAAGAAGCTCATCCGGATCATACCAAGCGCTACATTGCCGGAATTGCCTGCGGGGGCTTTTACTTACTCTTCGGGATGTTTGGCGCTACGATGGCTTCGGTATTCGCTGCCTTGCCCAAAGAATTGATCGCCGTCATTGCGGGCTTGGCTTTGTTTGCCTCGCTCAGTTCCAGCCTCGCACAGGCGATGAGCGAAGCGAAGGAACGCGAATGCGCCTTGGTTACGTTTCTCGTGACGATTTCCGGCATCTCCATTGGCGGAATCGGTGCTGCTTTCTGGGGCTTGATTGCGGGGGTGATCACCCATCTGATTATGAATGGCAATGTGAAAAGCTGGTTTGTGAAAAAGAAGAATACGCAGCCGTTGGCATAGCTGCCTGAACATGAGGAGAGAGTGCCGTGAAAAAATGGTTTGGTGTTATCACTCTTTCAGCTTTCCTTTTAGTGGCTGGCTCTGCTTGCACGACGAAGGAGTCCACACACTCCTCAAGTGGTTTTGCGCTATCGAAAACTTTTTCATCCACAGAAGAAATCACCCAAGACGCCATGGTTATTTTGAAAGGCACCGTTCCCAAAGTATACAAAGAAGAAAAAACCGAATTTCTCGTACTCTACGTGTATGAAGTAGCCGTGGTCAACGTGTTTCAAAACCTCACCGAGCACCCGATTGAGGCGGGGGATACGATCAAGCTGTATCGCATCGTAGGTTTTCAACCTGCTAAAGATAAAGAGATCGCTCCGATTGCGGATCATAAGCAGATTGAAATTCCAGAAGGCGAGTACCTTCTGTTTCTCAACGGTGGTTATGATGAAGAGGCTGGTCATGTGACATGGTTTCCAAACACTCCGAATCAGTTATTTAAAGCGACCGGTGGGGACAGCGGCACCGAGTATAAGAACGTGTTTGTGTCAGACGAGATTCCCTCTATTACGGAAGAGGATGTACTGGATGCAATCTAAGAAACGGCTCCTCGAATGAATCTGAGGAGCCGTTTTCTCTGTTCCCTGAAACTAGCGGTAAAAACCTTGTTCCTCGGCGTAATTTCCCCAATGCGGACGGCTGCCGTCTCGATCCGTAAAAGGATACTCGTCCGACAAGCCCCATGTACTGACCGTTTTCCCTGTTTTTTCTGCGACAGCCGGGTCCGAAGCCAGCGCAACCACTGCTCGACCGATGTACGTAGGTGTTTCCGACATAATGAAGTGCTTATCTTGCTTCACTGCCTCTCTCCACGTCTCTTCTGTCACGCCAAAAAGATCGAGCATCGCTTCTGAGCGCAGGAAGCCCGGTGTTAAAGCCAACGCGGTAACCCCATGTGAGCGCAGGTCCTCTGCCATCGACGCAGCGAGATGAATCGTCGAGATTTTTGCCAAGCTGTAGTACAGATTGCCGCGGTACCGATAGTCGATTCCGTCTGTAATCTCGATGATCAGCCCTTTTTTCTGCGCCACCATGAGTGGAACAGCATAGTGACTGGTGATCATATGCGTCCGAATAGCTCGCTCTTGCATCAAAAGGCCGTCTGCCAATGGCTGCTCCCAGAACGGCATCCCCCAGTGAGTCAACGGATCTCCGCCCCAGATGTCATTGACCAAAAGATCGAGCTGTCCATTTTGCTCCGCTTTTACTCGCTCAAAGAACGCTTTTACCTCTTCTTCCTGCGTATGATCGACTCGCACAGCGATCCCGATTCCGCCGCTTGCCGTCACGAGCTCTGCTGTCTCTTCAATCGTCTCCTGTCGCGCCATATCAGAGTGCTGACCACGCACCGTACGTCCCGTCACATATACCGTCGCCCCTGCTTCTCCCAGACTGACGGCAATCCCCCGGCCTGCTCCTCTTGTGCCGCCTGCTACCACCGCTACTTTGCCTTGTAATGGTTTCATTTGTAATGCCTCCTTACCGATTTATGCATCAAGAATAACGAAGCAAATATGACAACCGCTGTCATATTCGTTACGATACAATCAAAGTAATGTTTTTTTACTTCTAGGAGGGCTTTTTATGCGGGCAGATCGACTTCTTACGATCTTATTGCTCTTGCAAAACCACGGTCGCATGACTTCCAAGCAATTAGCAGAAAGGCTGGAGGTGTCCGAGCGAACCGTTCATCGTGATATGGAAGCTTTGAGTGCGTCAGGCGTTCCCGTCTATGCCCTGCGCGGCGCAGATGGGGGCTGGGCTTTGGCAGAAGGGTATCGCAGTAATTTGACTGGAATGAAAATAGATGAGCTGCAATCACTGCTCGTAGCGTCCCCTGCTGCCTTGTTGAATGATCTCGGGCTGCATGAAAACTATGAAGCTGCTTTTCTCAAGCTGCTGTCCGCGCTGCCAAAAACCGTTCAGCAGGACGCCATCCACGTACGCCAGCTCCTTCATATCGATGGAGCTGGCTGGCATGAATCTACGGAGACGTTTCCGTTCTTGTCCACGGTTCAAGATGCCGTATGGCTTTCCCGCAAGCTGTTCATTCGTTACATGCGCGAAGATATGGCCGTAGAGCGCATTGTCTGCCCGCTCGGACTCGTCGCCAAGCGCAGCATCTGGTATTTGGTCGCTCAAGTGGACGAGGACATGCGGACGTACCGGATTTCACGACTGTTGGATGCACGTCTGTTAGATGATGGCTTCCTCCGTCCAAGTGATTTCGACCTCGCTTCCTATTGGGAACAATCCACCTTGGACTTCAAGTCCAGTCTCCCGCGATATCCTGCGCGGTTGCTCGTCAAAAAAGAGACGCTGCCTGCTGTAAAACAGGAGCGTTATATAAAAATAGCTTCCACCCAAGCCGCAACAGACGACTGGATGGAAGCAGAGGTTGAATTTCATACACTTGCGTCAGCATGCTCGCTAGTGCTCAGCTTTGGCCCGCACATTCAAGTGTTGGAGCCGCAAGAACTGAAACGTGAGGTCGCAGAGCAAGCTCGAGCTATACTTCGCCTGTACGAGGGCCAGAATTAGCAAGCACCTTCGTTTCTCGTCCGCACATGAGCAGGACGATTGCTCCCACGATCAGCACTGCGGTAAATACACTAAAAATGAACGTGTAGCTGTAATGATGCGACGAGTAGTAACCGACGAGATACGGCGCGATAATACTGCCGATTCTTCCGACACCAGATGCCATACCAGAACCAGTAGCGCGCAGTGGTGTCGGATAATTTTCCGGCGTGTACGCGTACAAAGCACCCCAGGCCCCCAGATTGAAGAAGGACAAGAAGGCTCCCGTCACCAACAGCTCCATAGTGCCACTGCTTTGTCCAAAAGCAAAAGCCATCACGCCAGTCATGAACAAGAAGGTCGCCAGCGTCCCTTTCCGTCCCCATTTTTCCACGAGATAGGCTGCCGCGAAATAGCCTGGCAGTTGGGCCAACGTCATGATCAGTACGTATTGGAAGCTTTTGATCATCGTAAAGCCTTTGTCGACCAAAACAGATGGCATCCATAAAAACATGCCGTAGTACGAGAACGCAATTGCAAACCAGACGACCCACAGCGTAATCGTCTCTTTGCGATGGGACGTTAACAGCTTTCCAACCGGAATCTTTTCCGTCTGCTTTTGAAACTGCGGAGATTCAGGAATGCTCCTTCGAGCAAACCAGGCATACACGACGGGCAACGCCCCGATCATGACAGCCACGCGCCAGCCGTAGTCCGGAATGATAAAATACGCGATGACGGCTGCCGCGATCCAACCGACCGCCCAAAAACTCTCCAACAGCACAACCGTACTTCCTCGCTTCTCCGGTGGCGCAAACTCATTTACCAGCGTCGAGGCTACCGGCAGCTCGGCACCCAAGCCGAGTCCCATCAGGAAGCGGAACAGCAGCATGGTCGCAAAACCAGTTGCGAAAGCGCTCGCAAAGCTCGCCAAGCCAAACAAGACCAAAGTCAGCAAAAACACTGGCTTGCGGCCAATTCGGTCAGCCAAATAGCCACCTGCAATCGCTCCAATCGCCATGCCGACGAGATTACCCGTCCCGAGCAACCCGGCCTCTTCCCCTGTCAAACCCCATTCCTGTCGTAATGCCACCATAATAAAAGATAAAAGTGCAACATCCATAGCATCGAACATCCAGCCAAAACCGGCTGCCCAAAAAACTTTTTTGTAAGGCTTTGACATTCTCGTTCCCTGCTTTCCTTTCTTTTGCGCATGATATTCGCGCCTAGTTATCATTTCGCTTTTTCACCCAATATCCTGCTCGCGAAAAAAAGTTCGACTATTGTGATAGTAGGCTTTCCTAAGAAGCTCCATTCTAACCAAACCATAGCAAAAGGGCAGGTGATTGATCTTATTGAGGAAGCCGCTGAATGAATCTGTTCATGAGCAAAGAAAGAGAAATCAAGATGGGAGGGTCGTCCGGATGTGGCACATGAAGAGTAACTTGCTGATGGGGGACGATCGCAGTTGATGTGACAATGATTGGTTTCTTGGAACGTGTGCGCAATGTCTCGTACGGCAAGAGAAAATCCATCGCCTGCATACCCCAGGCAACAGACGTCGCCATCAAGTAATACGTGCCCGGTTTGACATTGGTAAAACAAAAATTGCCTAGCGAGGGCAGCAAGGTTCCGTATAAAGGAAGACCTTCCGGAATCGGCTTGGCAAACAATCCAATCAAAATGACGCCTTGAAATGGCTCTGTGGACTCGATTGTTCCTGCAATGGTCATCGGCCGCTCCGGGGACGGATGTAACCGACTCCACTCTGTCAACTGCTGCAAGGAACGGAGACGGTCTTCCGCTAGCTGGGCCGTTTCTCGAAATTCGCTAGGCGATACCCCGACACGCTCCGTAAAACGGGTAGAGAACGTGCCGAGGCTCTGCTGGCCAATTTCCAGACCAATGTCGCGAACACTCATATTGGTGCGCAGCAGTAAATCCTTTGCCCTTTGGAGTCGCATGGTCGATACGTAATAAAGAGGTGGGAGACCGATTCTTTCTTTAAAAATCCGCGCAAAATGATACTGGCTATACGCAACATGATTCGCCAACCGGGAAAGTGGTAAAGGCTCGTCTAAATGCCGATGTATATAAGCGATCACTTCGTCAATTTCGGTATACTTGTCCATCAATCGAGCTGCTCCCTCCCTCTTCTTCACAACCAAATGCAGAACGTTTGTTCTAAAATAGAATTTACCATATTTTTCTGAACGATGGAAGGAGTAAATGGGAGCACTTACGCTTTCGTTTTCTGCAAACGGATTTCGTTCAGAAACGCTTGCATCGTGTTCGTTACAAATGAATCTTTTCTGCGAATAAAAACGGTTGTCACCTCATGATAAGGCTCCGGGATGCGATGTATATGAACCGTTCCGCTTTCGACCAAGTGATGTACTGCCGACTTCGGCAAAATGGTAATGCCGATCCCCGCTGCTACGCCCCCGATAATGGTCTCAAACGTTCCGAATTCCATCACTTTTTTCGGAATCAAGCCCTCTACCTTCATCCAGGTCTCTAACCGTTCTCGATATCCGCAGCCCTTTTTGTAGAGCAAAAGAGCTTTCCCTGTGATATCACTGGCAGTGAAGGAACTGTTTTTCGTTACCAACACCAGCTCCTCTTGAAACACTTGCTCCTGCTCGATCAAAGGATGATTGATCGGTCCACTCACGAACGCTCCATCCAGCGCGAGATCCAATACTTTTTGCAGCAGTTGCTCTGTCACGCCTGCCTTTAGTGAAATATCCACATGCGGATACTGGCTGCAATACGAGGATAGCAACCTCGGAAGGGCATTGATCGTCTCGACCATCCCAACCTCTAGCACCCCGGACGGCTCGGAAGCCCGATGAAAGTACTTTTGCATTTCCTCGAATTTGTTGATGATCTCTCGCGAATATTCGAGCAGGCGCTTCCCTTCTGTATTTAAGGTCATGCCTCGCTTGTTGCGATAAAACAAAGGTGTTCCCAGCTCTTTTTCCAGTAGCTTGATCCGCGCCGTCACATTCGACTGAACGTAGCTCAGCTCGGCTGCGGTCTTGCTCACGCTGCCCAATGTGGCGACCATCTGGAATATTTTCAAATCATTGATCTCCACGTTGCTCTCCCTCTTTTCATCTATCACTGAAAATGATACATAAAGTTATTATCAATCATTATACTAACATATTTTCATCCAGTATGATGTGGTAAGTCAACTTTGTCAGCTTCAGATTGAAAGGGAGAAATCGCATAATGAACAAGCAACTACTTTTGGGGTCTATTTTCTGCATGGTGGCCAGTATGTCATGGGGGGCAATGTTTCCAGTTGCGCACATCGCGCTGCAAGAGATCGATCCATTTTACTTCTCATTTCTTCGCTATTTTTTCGTAACCATCATTTTGTGCGGTTTGCTCTGGGCAAAAGAAGGCTTATCTGCTTTTCGTTTTGAGGGGCGTGGGAAGTCTCTGCTGTTTTTTGGAACAATGGCGTTTACCGTCTACAATATGGGAGTATTTCTCGGGCAGGATTTGATGGGGGAACCAGGTACGATTGCAGCTTCCATTATGGAAGTGCTCATGCCGATGATCTCGATTGTAATTTTGTCCATTACCACTAGAAAGCTGCCGCCGTACTATACGTTGGCGACGATTCTGGTCGCTTTGGTCGGAGCTGTCCTTGTTATTACCAATGGCAATCTTACCTTCTTTACTACAGCAAGTGAGCATTTGATTCCGTTGTTCTTCATTTTCATCGGTGTCGTGGGTTGGGTTGTCTACTCGATCGGCGGCGGGCGTTTTCACACGTGGTCTACACTTCGCTACTCCACGTTGACGTGTCTCTTAGGAACAGGCGTGAATTTCGTCATTGTCACGACTTCCTCACTCTTTCAATGGCTTCCGGTTCCTACTGTCGAGACTGTGATGTCCATCAAGTACGAAATGGCCTTCATGGTTCTTTTACCCGGCTTTGTAGCTCTTTTGAGCTGGAATGCAGGCATCAAGCTGCTCACTCCGCTCAACGGCATTTTGTTTATCAACCTGGTTCCGATCACGACCTTTGCCATGATGGCGTTTCAAGGTTATGAGATCAGCCGTTACGAATTGTGCGGCACCTTGCTCGTGATCCTTGCCCTGATCGGGAACAACCACTTCCAAAGAAAGCAACTACAATACCGTTCCGTCACAAAGCAACAACCGAGCGGAAGAAAAGTACCGTCCATGTAGTCTAAAAAAAAGAAGGATAGAAATTCAGGAAGCCTGAATCTCTATCCTTTTTTCTATCATGGTCGCAGCTACCCCTGCGTGACAAGCATACATTTTTAACAGAAGTGATCCGAATATTGTCCTACTAGTACCTTCGTCGTTTCTATCCAGAGCTTCCGATGCAAAATCGTCGGACCCAATCTTCTTTCCATAAACCGCAGCATTGGCTCGTTGTCATGCTCGACAAAGCACATACCAAAGGGAAACGCTGGTTGGGCCTGCGCAATGGTTTTCATCAACAACGTAATTCCTCTTGCCTGCTTCTGATACTTTTCCTGGACAAACATCGTTTTGTACAAAAGCAGATTACCGGCCAGTCGCTGTACGATCACCCAGCCAATGACTTTCCCCTGATAGCGCAAGCCTGTACTGTAATCGGGATCGAATTTTCCTTCTTCAAAAAACGGAGACAACAGTGACGTGTACCATTGCCCTTCTCCCTGTTCAATGTCCAGTCGCTCTGCTGGTGTCAGGTCTTTCCATGGAAAGAGGGTAAAACCTTCGGGGAGCGCCAGCCTCTCCACCCACTGGCATTCCCCCAACCGCATCGTGCCCAGTGTGTACATATAGGTTTTTACCTTTGGCAACTGCCAGCCTTCCCTGATCGCAATTTTGGAGAGCCATGAAAAATCTTGTGCTTTGATGAAGCCAGCGAACTGCCCATCGCTGATGCCTTGCTCTCTCATTTTTTGCTCAGCGTATGACAGCAGCTTCATGCCCATTCCCCGCCGTTGATGCCCCTCTGCTACCACAAGCTCGATGATCTTGGCCTGTCCTTCGTTTACAGCGGATCGCCCCAACACGATGCCCGCAGGCTGATTATTGTTAGAAGCCCCGAATCCCCAAACAGATGAGCTATTGATCTGCTCCAGCAACTCCAGATGTTTGGGATGCACCAACGATTTATACGCCCGTGCAGTGCTGGCAGTCAGTTCCTCTAGTTGCAATGTTCGTACCTCCTCGATGGACTTTGGCTTACTCATTGCTTGGGTTTTACAGGTGCTGTTGCTGTCCCTTGTATCAGATTCCCAGCCTTATCCCTCATGAAGCCTGGTTCAAAGGAAACCTTGCTCTGTTCCGTGATGAGAGACCCGAACGTGTTGTAGAACGTATCCTGGAACGTTATGCGAATGGTGTTTCCGGACACCTGGAATTTGGCATACCCCGTTACCTCTCTCTTGTCGTCAAATTTCCCGGAAGGTGAGAATAACAACCGCAAATTGGGATTTGGGTCATTACGAAGTGGTTCTGACGCCGACAATGTATAGGATGTTCCCTCTTCGGTGACATCTGGAAACAATTGTGGGTAGGTAGCGTCAAAGCCGACACCAATCTCCTCTGTATCCAGCAAGTCTGCACCCCGATACAGCTTGAACACTGCATAAGAGTTGTCAGCTTCTGTTACCGTTGGTTTAGCCTTGATCGTCACTCCATAATCTCCATGGGTCATTTCCAGCAAAGACTCGTCGACCTCGACGGTGATGTACTCCTTTTCATTGATTACAAAACGATCCAACTGGTTGTCATACTTGTATGAGAGAGGCTGGTTTTTTACAGATACCTCAAGATATTCGCTCAATGCCCTTTTGTCCATTGCCGGCTCCCATTTGTCGGCAATCGTAACTTGACGGTTATGAGTCGGAGCAATCGGCAGCTCGATCTCGGTATCAGGCAAACGATCTATGCGTGGGTTGTTGAACAATATTTGAGCTTTTGCTACATAGGACATCCAGTGTGTTTTTTCTGGACTTTCACTGAGAAGCTCGACCTTGGAATAAGCTGCATCGATCATTTCCAGAGTGACCTTGGGCCTCAGTTCGATCATATCATTCGTTGTATAAAGCCCCTCGACCGCTTGCTGAGCTTCTTTCAGCAGATTTTTTCCGTTATCCAATAGCTCCTGTGCCTTTTGGATGTCCGCTAACAGCAATACCTTTGTCTCCGAGCCATCTTTTAGTTTCACTACTTTCGCCTTCGCTGCATCGATTGTGCTCTGTGTCACTTCCGATTTTAGCGCTGTCTGGCTTTCATCAGCGAACAGATCACGAACGGCTCTTTTTGCTCCGACTAGCAGCAAGTCGTCATACTGCTCCTGTGCCTTACCAATAAGAGCAAGCAGACCTGGCTTTTCTGACACGCGATCGTCCAGCTTCTCCACCAGCGTTTTGGCAGCATCAATGGTTTCTTGAGTAACATCAGGCTTCAAATCAGTCATATCCGGGTTCGTAAAAAGTCCCTCGACAGCCCGTTTCGCTTCCTCCAGCAGATTTTTTCCGTTATCCAAGAGTGTTTGCGCTTTCCCGATATCGGCAAGCAGACCTGGCTTTTCCGACACACGATTGTCCAGCCCCTCGACCAGCTTCTTCGCATCATCGATCTGTTTCTGGGTCGTTCCTGCCCGCAGTTCTTCTTTCTTCCCATCCGTAAACAGCGCTTCGACTGCTCTCTTCGCTTTTAACAGAGCCGGGATCGGCGGAGGGTCGATTGGGGGCGGAATCACAATGACAGGGTCTTTGAAACGGATCGAAAAACTGTCACTCGTGACATCTTTCTGTGCGCGCTTGATGTTTCGCTTGTCGATCGTGAAGCTGACCTCTTTTACAGTGTCCGCGACTGAATGCTTTCTGGCCTGTCCTGTAAACAAAATGGTGAGCTCGTCATCACTCTCTTGGTTGACCTCAATATCTAGCCCGTCAGGCAGATGATGTACCTCGATATCATCGGCAGACAGTTCACCAAGGAACTTGCCGTTAGACAGCTTGAGCGTTTGTTTTGCCGTGATGCTGCCATCATTTGCTCCTGCCTCTTCTATCACCGCCTCGCTGACAGAAAGCGCGGGCAAATCAGGCAGCTCGGCTCCATCTATGGCTATCTCAAAGACGGCTTCCGCATCGTCCATTTTTGCCGTAATTTCTACCAAACCTTCTTTCTTGGCTGTTACCTTGCCCTCAAAGTTGACGAAGGCAATTCGTCTATTGCTAGAGCTCCAGACCAACTCCCGTCCTGTGACGATGCGGTCATGCTCATCCCAGGCAACCGCGACCAGTGTTATTGTCTTGTCCGTTTTATCTTCCGTTGATAACTCTGCATCTTTTGCCATCGCTACCAGCTCGATTCGCTCTGCTTTTGTCCCTTTCTCAGCGATCACGAATGGTTCTAATTCCTCTTCCTCACCGTCATACTGCAAGCGCAGGGAAACCGTCTGTTCTTTTTTTGCTGCACGAAACGGTGAAAAACTAAGCAAAACAAGCTGCTCTTCCTCTAGCCAGACAAAGCTTTTGATTTTGATCCTTGTGGGCTTTTGATCATCTATAGCGGCTGTCAAACGGAAATCCTTTGCAGCAGGTGTCTTGTCTGGAGCTGTCTCCAATCGATAAGCAATAAAGCCGTTAGTCGCTGTATGCCCCTCTGACTCTAGCAAGGACTCCCATGACTGGTTCTCTTCTTCTACGACTTCCTCTGATGCCTCTCGTACTTCCTCATCTGTTTGGTCTTCTGCTACTGACATACTGGCTGTCCCGATTGTCTGGACTTCTTTAATCGGATAGGACACGGCTGCATAGGCATTGCCGACAAAAGAAAGCAAAAAACCAGTGGAAACAACGGCAGTTAAGATTGTTTTGGCTTTTGGCTGCTGTTTGCCCATATGTAAATACCCCCTCTTTTTCTTCTGTATGACAAAACAATGCAAACTAATGCTATCAGAGGAGGAAATGAAAAAAACCTAACAAAAGTTAGGTTTTTGACGTACTTTTTTAAACGAGTAGCAGATCGACAAAAGAAGCTTGATCCAGCTTTCCGAAAAACTCCTGAAGATTGATATCAGCCAGTCGCTCACTAATAGAGGAGCGATCGTACGGCGTATCTCGCAGCACTGCTTCCAGCTCTGCTACATCGCGTACACCGAAGAAATCCCCGTATATTTTCGCTTCTTTAATCTTGCCTTTTTCAATATCAAGCTGAATCTCCACGGTGCCGATATCGAAACGCTTGGATTGACGGTAATTGCTTTTCGGTGACTTGCCGTAGTTCCACTCCCAAGTCTGATAACGGGAACGGGAAAGCTCGTGGATCTTCTCCCAATCCTCGTCGGTCAGCCTGTATTCTTCGATCTCTCCTTCTCCAAAAATTGAATGGAGAATCGCCAGACGGAACTCTTCTATGGTCATCTTATTCACCAAAAACTCCGAAATGTTGGCGACGCGGCTTCGAATGGATTTGATTCCCTTGGACTGGATCTTCTCTGCGTTTACCTTCAACGCAGACACGACGTTTTCCATCTCCGAATCAAAAAGCAGCGTGCCGTGGCTGAACATACGTCCTTTGGTCGAATACTGCGCATTGCCAGAAATTTTCCGTTCCCCGACCTGTATGTCATTTCGTCCAGTCAGCTCTGCTTCTACCCCTAATGTTTTCAAGGCTTGTACAACGGGAGCCGTGAATTTGCGGAAATTGTGGAAGGACTCGCCGTCATCATTCGTAATAAAGCTGAAGTTGAGATTGCCCAGATCGTGATAAACCGCACCGCCGCCAGACAGCCTGCGAACGACGTGAATGTTATTTTCCTCTACATAGGTCGCATTGATCTCTTCAATTGTGTTTTGGTTTTTCCCGATAATAATAGAAGGTTCATTGATATAAAACAGCAAGTAGTCGTCACTGTTGGGCAAATTCTTTAGAGCATACTCCTCAATCGCCAAATTGATGCGCGGATCTGTAATCCCTTGATTATCGATGAATTTCATTAGATAGCCTCCATCTGTAAGCGTTCTATCTTTCTATCATACCATTTCCTTCTGGTCTGTACTGCTTTCGAATCGGCTCATGTAGGAAGCCTTGTTTCCTTTTCTAATTTTTTTGTAGATTTTTTGAAAATCCTCTATAAAAACGTTTTCATATTGTCGATAATTGACGTAAGTCTAGGGGCAATCATCTTGGTGTTTTCTTTTCTAGATGAAATACTATGGATCAACGAGGTGTTCTTTATGAAAACAGCCAAGTTCTCCCGTTCAAGATCTCTACGTACGAAGCTCGTCCTGTTATGTCTCCTGCTATTGGCGCTTCCATGCCTTAACATCGGAATTCAGGGCTATTATTCTGCGAGCTACAGCTTGGACGACTTGGGCAGCCGCATCTTAAAAAACAACGTGAACTTGACGATTGAAATGATTGATATTCTCCAGAAACAGGTCGAAGCTGGGAAAATCAGCAAAGAAGATGCACAAGAGCAAGTAAAAACTCACATCCTCGGGCCTAAGCAATCGGATGGAACCCGCTCGATTAACAAAAATGTCGATTCCGGTGCTAGTGGATACATGTTCGTTCTGGATGAGAAAGGTGTCATGCTCGCCTCTCCTTCTATTGAGGGGAAGAATCAATGGGATACAAAAGATCCTGATGGTACCTTTTTTACCCAAGAAATGATTAAGCGTGGTCAGGAAGGTGGCGGCTTTACATACTATCAGTGGTCGAAGCCAACGGAGCCAGATGTTCTCTATCCGAAAATCGCCTATTCCAAGCTAGACCCTCACTGGGGATGGATCGTAAGCGCAAGCAGCTACATGGAAGACTTCAATGCCGCTGCTGAAAGTGTACTGTCTGATTTGCTGATCGTGCTGGGAATCTCCTTGATCATCGGATTCGTCGTCTCGTGGTATGCCTCCGGGTTCATTTCCAAGCCGATTGCCCTGGTTGCCGAGCGCGTGAAAGAAATTGCCGGTGGTGATCTGTCCGGGAAAGACATCGTCGTAAAAAACCGTGATGAAATCGGACAATTGGTACATGACGTGACCCATATGACAGAGAATCTGCGCCAGCTCATTTCTCGTGTCCGCATCAGCTCTCTGCACGTCGCTTCTACCTCTGAGGAGCTGACGGCGAGTGCAGAACAGACGAGCAAGGCAACCGAGCAAATTGCCGTCACGATGCAAGAGATCGCCATCGGAGCAGAAGATCAGTCCAAAACGATCGATGGAACGGTCAAGACGATCAACGACATGTCCTCGCGTCTGCAACAAATTGCATCCAGTTCCGAACAAGTCTCTCTGACAGTCGATACAGCGAACGTGCTGGTCTCAAGCGGCAATGAAGCGATTGGCGGTGCCATCGCTCAAATGAATTCCATCAACACTACTGTTCTTGAGTTGGCAGAATCAATCAAAATGCTTGGTCACCGCTCTTCAGAAATCAGCAACATTGTTGAGGTCATCACATCCATTGCCGAACAAACGAACCTGTTGGCACTAAACGCTGCGATCGAAGCTGCCCGTGCTGGAGAGCATGGACGTGGATTTGCTGTTGTCGCCAATGAAGTACGTATCTTGGCCGAGCAATCAGCAAAATCTACTCAACAGATTAAAGATCTCATTAGCGCGATTCAGGTCGATACGAACAAAGCCGTATACGTGATGGAGACGACGACATCTGAGGTTTCGGCTGGAATCGAAGTCGTACATGAAGCCAGCAAGGCCTTCCAGGAAATTTTGTCTGGAACGACAGAAGTAGCACGTCAGATTCAGCAAGTTACCACAGCCACTCATCATATGACAAGCGGAGCAGAGCAAGCTGTCCATTCCATTGAAGCGATTGCCACCACTGCGGAGACAACGGCTTTCGGAACACAAAACATTTCGGCTGCCGCAGAACAACAATTAGCCTCTATGGAGGAAATTTCGTCCTCTGCTGCTTCCCTGTCAAAAATGGCGGATGAGCTGCATGAATCGATTCAGCAATTTAAGGTGTAACGACGATCATCTCTCAAACAAAAAAGGCTGCCTTTGCTGGTCATCCCTGACATTGCAAACGCAGCCTTTTCCTTTCCCTATCAGCCTATTTTAAGCCCGAGGCGGTTGCTCCGCTTCCCACCCAATCGCAATCGTCGTCCCCTGCCCGATAGCTGTTTTCACTTTGATTGAACCACCAAACGCTTCCACTAATGCTTTTGTAATGACCATCCCAAGGCCAGAGCCCTCCGTGCGGGACTCGGTGTCTGTGCCACGATAATACCTCTCGAAAAGTCGATCCGCTGTTTCTTCATCCATCCCGCTTCCATTGTCGCTAAAAATGAGCACAACTGAAGATGGCTCGACTGCCTGTACACTGATGGACACAATCGTACCGCTCTCGTTGTGAATCAAGGCATTGGCAACCAGATTATCCACGATTCGCTGAAACCATGGCTTGTAGACGAGCATGTAAACAGGTTCGGCAGAGGGGATAAACCGGATGCAGCCTTCCGGGTACAAGGGATGTTTTGCTGCTTCCGTGATGGCTTCCGCTGTGCAACCATTCAACTCAACGAGTTCGACTGTAGGAGCACCCTGTCCGTTCCTCAATCGATACGTCAGCGCCAAATCGTTGATCAAGTCTTCCATATACGCTGACTTGTCCAAAATAATTTTGGCGAAAGTATGTACCTCTTCTGTCGTCCACGTATACTCAGCATTTCCTAACAGATGCGCGTACCCTTTGACAGAGGACAGCGGCGTTTTTAGATCATGGGAAACACCTGCGATCCACTCATTTCTCAATTGCTCTGTTTCTTGACGGAGCTTTTCGTTGCGGGAAAGCGTTTGCGACAAGGAATCCATTGAGTCAATCACATCTTGGTAGATACGGTATTTACGCTTTCTTTTCCCTCGCTTGTCTTGGCTGAGCGGAACACCATCCGCATTGACAGGCTCCTCGTACTTTCCTCCACGCAGAAAGGTCAGCCATCGTAAAACGTGAACAATCGGTGCGCCAAATCGCTGTCCGAACAAGTAGGACACAATCCCGAAGACGAACATCGCTGACAAGAGTAACACGCCCATCCCGATGAAAAGGGCCTTACTTTCCGGTGTCAAAAGCGGTTCTTCCCCGGGGGTCGTTCCTGGCAACGGAAAACTGAGCACCCAGGTTTGTCCGCTGTTTTGATCATAATGCGATACGATTGTTGCTCCGTAGCGATCCGGGTATATCGAGCGCAGCGCCAGTTCTTCCACCGAGAAATCCTTGATCGCTTTTGCAGGCTTATTGAAGGAAGCCAGCTCCGCTCCCTTCGGGTCCAGGAGCTGCACCCAGCCCGATCTACTCTTCAATTGATTTTGGATGCTTGGAGGAAGCATGATCTCGTTATTTTTAAAATCAGCCTCCTTCATCACCTCCTGCAAAAAGTCGTCATCGCGGTTCGTCATCCCATACAGTAAGGTGTGTACCACGCCGTCTTTTTCCTGTATCCATAGCGATAGCTGATACGGAAACGGGCTTTTTCGGAGCCAATAAGCCGTTAATTGACCAGGACCGTAGTAGCTGGGTACGTCAGGCGGAGTAAAGAAAGAGTCGGTGACATAACCCTTTTCATCAATCCGCTGAAGCCACCCTCCGCTATCCCGCACCTTCTCCAGCAGCGTCGGGTCAAAACGGACATCCTCTCCCTCTACTTCAATGGTCTGGATCAGCCTCTGCAAGCCGACACTCTCAAATTGACGGGAGGACTGCACTTTTGACATTTCTTCCAGCGTCCAATATAACGTAAACCCGGCTAACACAAAGAGAATGAGGCCAACCAGCACCAACCACATGATCAGATGGAGCGCGATTCTACTCTTAATATTCATGAGGAAGGCCCTTTTTCACCATTTTGTACCCGAGTCCCCTGACGTTTACCAAAAACTCCGGCTGCGCTGGATCGGGCTCGATGCGCTCCCGAATCCGGTGGATATGTACCATGATGGTGTTGTCGTCACGTAAGCTATTCACGCCCCATACTCGTTCGTACAGCTCGCTTTTCGAAAATATCCGATTCGGATTTTTGCACAAAAATAGCAACAGTTGGAAAACAAGGGATGGACAAGGAATGACTTTCCCCTCCACACAGAGCTCCCCTGCTGCTTCATAGACTTGAAAACGACCAAAATCATAGACACCTTGAACGGGTGCTGTCGGTATGACCGGGTTCGGTCTGCGCGTACGGCGAAGCAGTGCCTTGATGCGTGCGACGATTTCCATCGGATTAAACGGCTTCGTCACGTAATCATCTCCGCCAACGGCAAATCCGGTCAGCTTGTCAAAATCGGTGTCTCTCGCACTCAAGAACAAAATCGGTGCATCCGTCAGACGGCGGATGAATGGACAAGCCTCTATGCCGCTCATGTTCGGAAGCGTTACGTCCAGGACGATCAGGTCATAGCTTTTTCGCTCGCATGCACAAAGCGCCTCCTCAGACGTTTTCACCTTGTCGATCGAGCGGAATCCTTCTTTGTTCAGTACGGTCTCAAGCAATTGGAGGATGGCTTGCTCATCGTCCACGAGAAGGATAGCTGCATCTTTCACGATCACTTCGCTCCTTTTGCGCTTTTGCGTTATCCTCCATTTTATCATGCGTAGTGTCAGCGCGCGTCCGCAACAACCTTAACGGAATCATAATTTTGCGTACGTTCGAATTAAGCATCCTGTAAGCCAGCGTTTCGTGTCCGATAAGAGTCGCTTTCTATAATAGAGCTAGCGCTTAGAACAAGATAGGAGTGGCGACATGAAAAAAGTTTGGATTTCACTTGGTGTAGGAGCAATTCTTTTGACAGGATGTGCTGCGCAATCAGAAGCAACGGCAATCCCCTCTACTACTGAATCCCCCACGAAGAAAGGGGAAGGTGCAAAGACGATGACGGTTAAAGCGGAATCTTTTGTACAAGCGCTCCTTAACGGAAAAATAGAGGATGTATATGAGCAAACAAGCTCGTCATTCAAACAGCAGGTTTCAAAAGCACAGTTTGTTGAAGGGTATACTGCTTTTAGCTCGGGGTTGAAGTCGTGGAATCACTATTCCCGCACGTCCGTAAACGGCAGTGATTATGACACCTGGGTGGATCAGGACGCCAAACGGGGCCTCGTCCTTACGACGGATGAAAAAGGGATCATTACGGGCGTTTTATTAAGGCCGCTGCAAAGCTACCCTGACACCGACAC
The DNA here is from genome assembly GCF_001423865.2 of Brevibacillus sp. Leaf182. Taxonomy (NCBI): domain Bacteria; kingdom Bacillati; phylum Bacillota; class Bacilli; order Caryophanales; family Paenibacillaceae; genus Brevibacillus; species Brevibacillus sp. Leaf182. The sequence continues at coordinate 113,451 of NZ_LMPN02000021.1, forward strand.
TACTATGACAAAGCTGGCGTATAGCGCACCGTTTACAGGTGAGTGGTATGTGTTCTGGGGAGGTCAGAATGTCCTTTCAAACTATCACTACGAGGTGGAAGGCCAACGCTATGCATACGATCTGATTCAGGTCAAAGACGGATTATCCTACAAAGGTGATCCTGCGAAAAATGAGAGCTACTTCGCATTCGGGCAAGAAATACTCGCACCCCAGGCAGGAACCGTCGTACATGTCGTCCATGATATCAAGGATAATGTCCCTGTCGGAGCGATGAACACGCAGCAGCCCGCTGGCAACGTCGTCATCCTCGATCATGGCCATGGAGAATTCAGCTACTTCGCCCATTTGAAGGAAGGCTCCGCCAAGGTGAAGGTTGGCGATCGTGTGGAGAAAGGGGATTTGCTTGGGCTATGCGGCAACTCTGGCAATTCCAGCGAGCCTCATCTGCATTATCAGGTCTCTGACGGCAAAGATTTGTTCCATAGCAAATCCATTCGCGTGCAGTGGGAGAACGGATTGAATCCGCGTCAAGGTGACAGCATTCCTGCACAATAAATCGTATAGCTGTTAAACAGCGGCAGTGCGTCCCTTTGTCTTGTATCCAAAGAGGTGGACTGCCGCATTCTTTTAGAGAACAATATCATACTCCATGATCTTCGCAGTCTGTTCTGCTACTTCGGCGCCTACTAATCGTTTGATAATGTGAAAGGACATATTGATACCCGCTGAGATTCCAGCAGAGGTGACGATATTTCCTTCATCCACGAATTTTACTCCTTTTTGCACAACGACTTCTGGAAATTCCTTTTCCATTCGATCGAGACTGGCCCAATGGGTCGTTGCTTTTTTGCCTGATAATAAGCCTGCTTTTGCAAGTAAAAAGGCTCCTGTGCAGACAGAGGCCATCAGCTCGACCTGCTGCATTTGTTCACGAATCCATTGGATCACCTGCTCATTATGTACTTCTCGTTCCCTCGCACCTATCCCGCCAGGAATGATGAGAATATCAAAAGCAGGCACATTGGCAAAGCTGTAATCAGGTTGAACCTTCAGACCATTCAGCGTCTGAATCATGTTCCCTGTCTCCGATACCGTTTCTACACGAAAAGGAATATGGCTGTCATTTTCCATAGATGTCACCGAGAATACTTCAAACGGACCTGCAAAATCCAACACCTCCACATCGTCAAACAAAAAAATTCCTACTCGCCATTGCTTGGTCTCCATGTGGATCTCCCCCAGTTCATGTTTGGATATATTTTACAACAGGTGTTTGCGAACATCTCTAGTTTTTTTAGCTGTAAGATTCTGCTAGAGTCATTGATAGAAGAAAAAATAATGGAGGAGGTCCGCTGTCTGATGAGTACCAGCCCGAATATTATAGAGGTCGCGTCCCTCATAGGAGAACCATCCCGCGTCTCCATCCTGGTCAGCCTGATGAACGGCAAGGCACTCCCCGCCAGTGAACTCGCACGAACCGCAAAAGTCACCCCTCAAACAGCAAGCGCTCATTTGGCAAAGCTGGTGGAAGGAGGTCTACTGGTCAGCGAATCACACGGCCGACATCGCTACTATCGCCTAGCCAGCCCTGATGTCGCTCATGCCCTGGAATCGTTAATGACAATCGCTGCACCTAAGCCTGTTCGTTCCTTGCGCGAGTCCGACCAATTGCGAGCCATCCGCTATGCTCGCACCTGCTACGACCATCTCGCAGGCGAAGTGGGCGTTGCCCTGACGCAGAAAATGCTGGAATTGCAGTTGATTGAAGCATCCGGTCAAGACTACGTGCTCAGTGAAGCGGGAAAAACCAAGCTGCAATCACTCGGCGTAGACCTTGTGGCCAAGCCGAAGAGCAGGCGTCGCTATGCCCGTCCGTGTCTGGATTGGAGCGAGCGTCGCCACCACTTGGCAGGCAGCCTCGGGGCCTCACTCACCAACCGATTTTTTGAGCTTGGCTGGATCGAGCGAGTGCCAGGAGGGAGAGCAGTCCGTGTCACGCCGTTAGGCACCTCTGGATTTATGACCGAGTTCGGACTGCATGTAGATGAATGCAAAAAGCACAGCTAGCTACTCTGCCAGCTGTGCTTTTTCACTTACTCGCCTTCGCGGAGCAAACGTCCAATTCACCAGGAAAATCCCTGCAAAAATCAACAATCCTCCCACATACACCTGCCAGTGCACTACCTCACCCAGCAACACCCAACCTGACAAAACACCGAAGAACGGAGCGAGGAACAAAAAAGCACTCGTCCTGCCCGGATCTCCGTGATTCAGCAAGAAAAACCACGTCGCAAACTGCACAATGGAAGCCATGATCGCGAGCCATAGGACGACGAACACAGCGGTCGGTGTCACAATCAGCTTCGGCGTTTCCAACGTGAACCCCATCACGAGAAGAAGAACTCCTCCGAACAGCATCTGATAGGCTGTCATCACCCACACATTGAAGCGGCCTCCCCACTTTTTCACGAGAATCGTGGCCATTGACCACGCAAGGGCGGACCCGATACCAAACAGCGTCCCCGTCTCCCATTGCAAATGGAAGCCAAGCGTGATGAACACCCCAACCAGTCCAATCAGAACTCCCATCCATTGCGTCAGCCGATAGGATATTCCTAGAAACAACGTTCCCCATATGACCACGAGCAGTGGATTCATAAATGTCAGGATCGAGGATTCACCCGCTGTGATCGTACGCAGACTCAAAAAGATACATCCCATGACGGCAGCCGTCTGCAAAAATCCGATCAAACACAGCTTCCCCCAGTCACCCGCCGACTTCGGGAGCGGCTTTTTCCATACCCACGCGCCCATGATCAGTCCTGCCAACGTAAAGCGCAGCCCTACCAAAAGCAATGGTGAAAAATAGGCCAATCCAATCTTTCCTACGGCAAAAGACGAACCCATCAACGATGTCGTCACGACGACAAGTATCCCGAACAAAATTTTATTCATGGCATTGTTCCCCCGTTTCAGGCAAGCTACTTGTTTCTTCTTACATGTAGTGTACCTGACGGTTAGTTCGATGAGGGTCGAAGTGTGCAAATAGTTTACAGTCGGTACTTCTCTACCATCTTGATCCCGATTTGATTCAGCAAGACAGCGAGCACCTTCCAGACAGCTTGACGATAAAGCGGCAAATGCTTGACATACACCGCTGTATATTCCGGTTCCCCCTCGGCTCCCCTGTCCGCTTTGAATGCGCCAACGCCAGCACTTTGATGGAGCAGGATGCCTTTGCTCTGTGCTTCATGTACCAAGAGGCACGACAACATCCGATACAGCCCGGTCTCTTTGGGGAGCGTCGTATCATAGCCGAATAGCGGTGTCGTCATCACACCCTTTCGCTCAAAATAGCCAAGAATGCCGTCCAGTCGTCCGTCTTTTTCCAAGCCGATGAGGGTCAATGTCCTCTTTTGTATCGCCAGTTGGACGAACTCCACCGAAAACTGTGGATTATGCTGAGAGTATTTATCCAGATACAGCGCGTTATATAAAGTAACGATACGCTCGACATGCTGTTCTTCCAACTCCTCATGACGCAGAATGCGATAGCCGGATTTGGCAAGCATTTTCCGATCGCGGTTGAGCGTATTGCGGACCCGCCACTTGCCCTGCGCTGGCCAATCGGGGTGAAACAGGTAGACGTAGCGACTGGGAACCATGAGATAGCCCTTCTCTACGAGCCCCTTGTAAAAATCCGGATACAGCCTGCGACAAACAGATCGAAACGCGATGATATGACCGGGGAACTTTTGGATGCCGTTTTCCGTGATGTCCTTCACTTCATCTGCACTCACGTCAGGATACAGATTCGTTGATAACAGCCAATTGTTGACGATGACCATTTTGTTGCATTGGCTTTTTTTCATCCAGCGTCCAAGCCCTGTGAGTACAGTCGACAACACCCGCCTCAGCACCCCTGAATCGAGCATGCCTAGCTCTTCCTTCGCGTACGTCACGTAGTGGGTAAACACCGAACTGACATACGAATTGTCGTACTCGGTATCGTTCACCGTTACAGGCATGATCCGATCGCCTACACGGAGTGCATGCATCTGCGTCTGTACATTTTGCACATAGCGGGATGGTTGTTCCGTCATCATGGGCAGCAAATAGCTTTTGACATAATCGGCATCTTGCGCCTGTTCCCAAGGGATTTGCTCCGCCGAGGTCCCTTCATACCATTCAATCCATTGCCTGCTCACCTTGAACAAACATCCTCTCTACCCGCCGCAATTTTTTCGTACCGAGATTCAACTCATACGGTGCAAACACAATCGCAGGCAATTGCCCTTGCTGATCGGCAATGACTCGCTCCAGGCCTTGGCGCACTCGCTCCTGCTCTTGCGTGGATGGTCCTTCCCCACCCTTCATGAGCAGTGCTACCTCGACTTGCTCGTAGCTTTGCTGTCGTACCGTATACGCTTCTATCGCATCAGACGAGGTAATGACAGCACGACGGATGAAATCAGGAAATACCGATATCCATCGCGCTTCGTTTTCATGGCGAAAAACAAACAGATCATCTGCCCTGCCCTCAATCGATTCCAGCGCCATAAACACCGAGCCGCACGGACATGGCGTACGCCTTTCCGTCAAAATGTCGTTCAACCGATAACGGATAATCGGCTGTGTCGTCCGGGAAAAATCTGTGATGATCGGAAAGAATCGTTCCTTTTGCTCATCGAGATACTCCTTTTCCACCACTACGAGGTCTTCATTGACATGCAACGTTCCGTGTGAACAGCTCACCGCAAGCAGCCCTTCTGTGCATTGATAAATTTGATGCACAATCTGCCCGAACACTTCTGCGATGTATGTTTGATCCAACGGGTCCAGCACTTCTGCCACCGAGAGCACCTTGATCGGAGATATCCGCAATTTCCCCTGACGCTGGGCAGTCGCGAGCATTCTTAACATCGAGGCGGGCGCAACCAGCACAGTCGGCTGATACTGATTCAGGTGATCAAGGTGCTGATCGAGCGGTATTTGCAAATCGAAGAACGAGAATTGAATGCGACGCCTGTTGACCGCCGTATACAGGTTGCTATTCGCTCGCAAGAAAAAAGCAATCCGATGTGTCGACCATAGCTGACCAGGCAGTGCTTTCGCCAAAATCACCCCTGCCCATTTCGCCTGCTCCTGCGGCCCTACGAGGAAAAGCCCGCGATTACCAGATGTCCCAGAAGATAAGCCAACGGTCACGCCATTTAATTGGGGAGTGAAATCCCGTGTCGTTTCTGCTTTCAGTGCAATCGCAAACGCTTCTTCCTTCTTGATCCCGCACGTATTCAGCTCGTCAAAATGGTCCATCATGCGCTGTTTATCAATCGGCTCCATTTGTCTCCATTGTTCTGGCGTTCCCACTCTCTTTCGGTAAAAAGGAGAAGCTGGCAAAATGCGTGACAGCATCGCTCCGACCTGCGCTTCTTGCCATTTTACTAGCTGCTCACGCGAGGAAAACCGACGGGCATGCCACTTCGTTTTTACATACTGCTTCAAGAGTGTCATGATCTCCATGTGAACGCTCCTCTGCTGGCCTGCCAGACTTCCCCGCAGTGTGTCGGCATGATTTTCATGTCGGGACGTTGGCGGGATAGCATATGCAGCTTGTGCAAATGCTCGCGATACGCCTGTCGATCCGCCATAATCAACCTAGCCAGTGGATGAGGCAACAAGTTGCCGCGATAAGCTTCACTCGACCAAGCGGCATCCGCGCACAAAAATACATCCCCATGATCCCGATCGCGCAGGAACACACCCAACTGCCCGATTGCATGTCCGTTCAGATCGACGATGTACAGACTCTGATCCGCAAACAAATCGTAACCTACGATGTATGGCGCGTAAGCTTCAGGCAATGCCACCAGCCCTGCTCGATCAATGAAAGTCACCCGTTCTTCGAAATCGTCAGGCATTAAATCAGGCAAGTACGCCTCCCGTAGCGCCGCCCACCCCGTCTTTCCCTTGACATGGTTGTAGGCACTCTCGAAGCAGTATAGTCGGGCATGCGGAAAATCGCGCAAACCGCCGATATGATCCGCATGGAAATGAGAAATGAGAATACCTGCTATGTCTGTCGTTTTGATTCCGCGTGCTGCGAGCTGTTCAGAAATACTCTCGTGTGCCTCCGAGAATACAGGCGTTATTTTGCCGTACAACGAATAAGGAAGCTTGCTCGTGGCTTCAAAAAAGCGTTGCGAATAACCCGTATCAAAGAGCAGCAAGCCGTGGACGGGATGCTCGATAAGCCCTGCGATGGCGTGAAACGGAATGTTTTTCATCCGGCCGCCTTTTCGTGAAAACATCTCGAGCTGCTGGCAGTAGCCCGTATCTATCAGCGTCAGTTTAACGTCCATCATGCGTCCTCCACCATTCGGTAAAGCTCTCGATACCCTGGGCAATGCTCACCCGCGGTTCATAGCCCAGATCGCGCTTCGCCTTTGAGATATCCAAGGTTTGTGATTTGGCGAGCACACCTACCGAGTAACGCGTCAAAACCGGCTCGCGATAGCCCAAAACGGTCTTGGAGAGTGTCTCCAGCACCCAAGCTGCCGCATACGCCTTCCAATATGGCAGCTCGCGCGTTTTCAGCGGAACCCCCAAGCGACGAAACACATCTGACAACACCTCGATCATCGTCACTGGCTCGCCATTTGTAATGTTGTAAGCCTGGCCCAATGTGTGCGCTGGAGAATCCATGCACAAGATCAGCGCGTCCACGACATTTTCCACATAGGTCAAATCAACGATCGCCTTGCCTCCGTCGATCAGCGGAACAAACTTCTTTTCATTGGCGCGGATCAATCTGGGAAGGATTGCATTGTCCCCAGGGCCAAACAAGGCACGAGGACGAATCGTAATCGTCGGAAGCCCGGCAAGAAACGCCTTGTCGACCTCCAGCTCCGCCTGGTATTTGGTCTGTGCGTATGTATTGGCAAACCGTACGGGCATCGGCTCATCTTCGGGGATTCCCAGCTTGTCGTCAAAAGTAAAATAAATACTCGGCGTAGATACATGGACCAGACGCTGGATACCGTGCTGCTTGCAGCCCTCGATCACATGAATGGTTCCTGTCACATTCGTCTCGTACATGTCACGGTACGTTCCCCACGGGGAGGAAAAAGCAGCCGCATGATGCACGATATCCTGATCACGGCAAGCGTTCAACATAGCTTCTCTGTCTCTTAGGTCTGCCCGAAGGAATCGAATGCCTCGATCCTGCAATTGTCGGCCGATTCGCTCGTCGCGTCCTTGTGCTGTCACCTCATAGCCCATTTCATGCAGTCGTGTAGCCAGCTTCTGTCCGAGAAACCCCGTCGCCCCTGTTACTAGAACTCGCTTGTTCATTTCTTCCTCACGTCCTTACGCCTCTTCTCCGTTCCATTCAATATCGCTCGTACTGCAAGCGATCATGCTTTTTTTCGTTCGAAAGCTCTGCCAAGCCAAATCTGCCAGCATGGAGAACTGATCAAAAAAAGGCCGCGGATCATCCCGCCTAAACAGTACATCCCTTGCTGAAAGCAGATCGCTCACCCAACGCTTTGCCTTCTGGCCATTCGTCATGCCAGCAAGGCCGTATGTCAGCATCGCCATCCCCAGCATGCAAGCTTGCTTTCCAGCAGGAACAACGGTTTTTCCCTGATCAGAAAAATAAGCAGTCGCTGCCTCTTGCTGTCCCGCAAACAAATGCACACCGCTTGTCAGTCGCGGATTGCACTCGATTACGTATAGCTCTCCCTGCTCATTCTCAATGAAATCAAATGCGATTTGTCCGCTAAACGTATGTCGTTGCACGAAGCGACTAACAAATTCTCTTACCTGTGGGTGGGCTGAATAGGCGAAGTGAATCGAGGCCCCCTGTCCTGCTGTATGTGTTGTTTCATAATCGGCGTACAAGGTGAGCTGTCCATCCTGAGCAACAGCGTAGCTGCACACCTGTTTTCCTTTTATAAGCTGTTGGACTAGCCATGGTTGCCTAACTGTCGGCTCGGGTAGCTTGGACTGCCCTGCCGCAGAGGACGGGTCTGCTACGATTCGTACATGAGCTGCGAAGCGAGAATAGACGGGCTTGAGCACAACAGGTCCCCTTGCTTGCAGCATAGCCTCCCGCAAGTGAGCAGGAGATTGTACCCGCACCGTCTGTGGAACCAGTGCTCCCACCTCGCGCGCCATTTCGGCAAAAAGCCATTTGTCGTGCAACGAACGCAGCACCTCGATTCCTTCTACAAGCACTTCACCGAAATCAAGCAAGCGATCACGCCCGCGCGATACGTAGAATATCTCCTCGCAAGTCGGGATCAAAAGATCGATACGCTCACGCTGCATGATTTCGCACAGCTTTTCGATATAAGCATCGGGCTGTTGACGGGGAGGAGGCACTTGGTAGGAGCGCTCTACATAACGAGAGTGCTGGCATAAATGTCGCCGCGCACTCTCCGCTACAATGACCCGATGTCCCGCAGAACCCAGCAACCGCGCCAGCTCTAACGTAGCTGGAGCTCGTCCTCCTGTCAGCAAGACTGATTGTTTAGTATTCAAGCACAATTCCTCCGAGAGACAAGCCAGCAGAAGTGCCCAGCAGCATCAGGAGATCGCCTCGCTGTACCCGATTCTGCCCAATCGCTTCATGCAGCGCCATCGGAATCGAAGCTGCGATGACATTGCCATGCTCTGCCAGAATGTTCACCATTTGCTGGTCGCGAAACCCAAGCTTGCCTGCCATGATCCGCATCGCCATCCCACTGGCCTGATGAGGAATAACTGTACGAATTTGCTCCTTGGTTACGGAGGCTGAAGACAACAAGCGATCCACAAAGCCGGTAATCAACTGCGAGGTCAGGCGAAAAATTTTCCGTCCGTCCATATCAAATGCAAAGTCTGCTTCTCTTCCTTGCGCAAATTGGCTCGGGTGGATCAGCGTACCGCCCCCCCTTATTTCGGAATAGTGCGCTCCTTCACTGTATGTTTTCATACTTGAACCCAAGATACGGGAGCTTTCTGTTTCTGGCGTCCTGCCGATGACAACAGCCGCAGCTCCATCTCCGAACAGCACGCAGCTCTCTTTTTGCTCCCAATTCAAACCTGCGGAGGATATCTCCGATGAAATGATCAAGACTCGCTCGTAAATACCGACTGCCATTTGGCACGACATCACATCCAGCGCAGTGACAAAACTTAGACATGTCGCATTTATATCAAAGCAGGGAATACCTGATTTACTTAGTTGAAGCTCTTCCTGAATCAAGGCAGCCGTGCATGGGATTTCCTGCTGTGCCGTCCCGCTTGCACATACGATACAATCGATATCGTGAAGGGAGAGGCCCGCCGCTTCCAAAGCACGCCTAGCAGCGATGGCTCCCATCTGTGCAGCCGTTTCGTTCGTCACAAAATGCCTGACGCTTACCCCGGACTTTTTCTCTACCCATCCAGCCGCAAGTCCCAGCTTTTCTTCCAGTTCTGCCGCTGTCACACGCCGAGTAGGCAAGTATTTCCCTGTTCCGAGGATTTTGATTTTTCTCTCCATGATCTGTGTCTCCCTTAGCTCGCATTACTCACACACGATTCGACATCTGCCCTATATTTTACATAAGTTTGTCGATTTATGGGAAACAGAATAAACACTTGGTACTAATTACCCAAGTGTTTACGTATGCCGCATTACTTCTACTACTATAGTAAAAAGCGATAACCGACACCCCACACCGTCTCAATGTACTGCGGCTTAGCCGGATCGCTTTCTATTTTTTCCCGCAGCTTGCTAATATGCACCGTCACCGTCGCGATATCCCCGTACGAATCGAGACCCCAAATCTTTTCAAACAGCTCTGTTTTGCTAAATACCCAGTTGGGGTGGGTTACCAAAAAGAGCAGGAGGTCGTATTCCTTGGAAGTAAACGCCACTTCGTTTCCGTTGATGTAAACCCTCCTCGCCAGCTTGTCGATGCGAATCCCCCGAAGCCTGATCTCCTCTTTTGCCGTATGCGGTTTGGAATCGGAGACGAGGCGGTCGTAACGCGCCAGATGAGCTTTGACCCTCGCTACCAGTTCTCCTAAGCTAAAAGGCTTGCTAATATGATCATCGGCACCCAGACCCAGTCCACGGATCTTGTCGATGTCTTCCTTTTTCGCGGAGACGAGCAGGATCGGAATATTTTTGGCTTTGCGGACTTGCTTGCAGATTTCGAAGCCATCCACGATCGGGAGCATCAGGTCTAGTATCAGGAGGTCATACTCCTCTTGCAGCGCCTTTTGCAACCCCGTATCGCCGGAAGTCGCGACATCGACCGAGTAGCCGTTTGCCTCCAAGTAATCCTTTTGCACCTCTGCGATCACCATGTCATCTTCAATGATTAAAATATGTTTCAATCCGTGTCACCCCCGACTCTCTTGAAATCTGGCAAGGTAAAACAAATGCGGGTACCGCGTCCGCTCTCACTCTCCGCCCATACACGACCACCGTGCCCCTCCACAATTTGTTTGACGATGGCGAGTCCAAGACCACTGCCTCCCATGGCCGAATTACGCGAAGGGTCCGCCCGATAAAAACGGTCAAAAATATGAGGTATGGCTTCTTTTTCAATCCCTGTCCCATTGTCGGAGATCGCCACGATCACTTCACCGTCGGCTTTCTCCACCTCCAATCGGAGCAGCTTCTCGTCCTTGTTCAAGTACTTCAGGCTATTGTCCACGATATTCATGAGCACGCGATGGAGTTTTTCCTGATCAGCCATGACTGGAATCGGACTTTCATTTTCCTCGTCATAGCGAATAGATACACCGTGCATCCGCGGGTCTAGCCGCAGCTCCTCGGCAAACTGCGCCAAATATGCTCGCATATCGACTTCTTCAAAGTGAAAGGGAAGCTTGTTCAAATCCAGTCTCGAGAATAAAAACAGCTCATCAATCAGACGGTCCATCTGTTCTGATTTGATGGCAATCATCTTCATATATTTTTCCCGCTTCGCTTCCGTATCCGCAATCCCTTCCTGAACCGCTTCTACACAGGCTTTGATTCCTGTTATGGGTGTTTTTAGATCGTGCGAAATACTGGAAATCAGTTGTTTACGATTTTCCTCATACTGTAGCTGCAAATGGATAGAATCATACAATCTGCCACGCATCTCTTCAAATGCTTCTCCCAGCTCTCCCAGCTCATCCTTGCGATGGAGTTGAACAGGGCGCTCCAGATTGCCTTCTTTGATTTCGTATGCTGCCTGCTTTAAGGCGTATAAAGGACGAATGATACTGCGTGAAACAAGAAACGTGAGTACACCGTTCGTCAGCGCCACAATCGTTAGAAGACTGAGAATCAATGTGATAAAAAAATAAATGCCTGTCTGCATAAATAGGAAAGAATTCGCAAGGAAGTAGAGCTTCCCTTTACTTTGATCAGCAAAAGTAAACTCGTACGTATCAAATGTGTAGCCGTCCTGATTAATTTGCTTCCAGCTATGCATGCGCCCCTGATCTGGTTGATCCTGCAAATAGTCAGGCACGTCAGCGCTATCAATCGACTGAGAGAGGAATAGCACTTTTTCGTCCTTTGTCAGTATCAATGCACCGCCAACTGCTTGTAACTGCTCATCCGTCTCTGTCAGCATGTTCTCGTTCGTCAATTGATCGGGAGCGTATTTAGCCATGAATGTGACACCAGCAAACAACTCGTCTCGTTTATTGAGCGTATCACGAATGAATGGTTTGCCTGCCTCCCGTTCCTCCCAAAAGTAATTCGCCAATCCCGATGCCACCAATCCAAACAAAACAAGGGGGATAATAATCATGGCAATATAGGAGAGCAACAGTCTTGTTTTGATTGACATGGTTCATCACCCCCTTGCAGTCATGGTTTACTCGGAATCGGAATGCTTCGTCCAGCCTTTTCCCCATTTGTTCTTCATGTCCTCACGGGAAACCTTCTCAACTTGCTTGCCAGTAAGATCGATGCGATCAGGTGTGGTCGTGCCCAAATCGGTCAAGCGGATATCCAAAGAAAGCTGGAGCTTGTGCTCTTTCCCAGACGCGTCCGTTCCCGAGAGGTTTACCACAGCAGATTGCTGTTCGATTTGATTTTTCTCGTCGATCTTGGCGTTAAGCAATACTTGGTCCACTTGAAAATCCTCTTGCAAGCGAGGAAGCTTCACAGATAGATGGTTTTCGGAGGAAGACGCTTCTTGACTATGTTCGGCGAGCTTATCATAGAGAATAGGTCCGGCTGCCTGGATAAATGCCGGAATTTGCTCTTCGGAGAGCTGAAGCGACGTACGCTTGCCTCCATCCGGTAGGTTCTCAACGGTCGCGTTTTTTCCGAGATCGCCGAATACCGAAGCAAACAGCTTATGCATCATGGCCCCGCGTTTGTTATCGGCGTCATTTTCTGGTTGGTGTCTCCTATCCATTTTTTCCATGACCCGATAAACGTTACTATCCCCTTTTTTAACCACAACTTGATCCTTTTCCAGAAAGGCTTGCATGCTTTTCTCGCCCAGCGTGTCTGTAAAAGTCGCCTCTACATTTCCGATGTGCTGGTTATGATCGATCTTTGCGACTCCCTCCAGTGTGAGCAGCTTCGCTCCGTTGTCTGTGAGCGATAGCTGCGCGTGGGCCGTCATGTTCTTCGCTTCCTTCGTTTGATGCAGAGCTGATTCATATACGCCCATCGTCGTACTATCCGCACTCGCTGATGCCCCGTATCCCCAAATCAATGCTCCTGTGATTCCAACCGACAAGCCGATACCCAACCATTTTTTTCGCATGATGGTCCCTCCTATTTTCATCGAAAGCAACTGTCATCGCTTTCTATACCAGTGATGATAAATAGAGGGTCTAAACACGCTCTAAATCAATTCTAAAAAAAGTGTAAAAACAATTCCATATGCTATATTGAAAGAAGAAGTGATCAGCATGAACCTGAAGTGGAGGCATTATCGATGAGTATGCAAGAAGGCTATATTGATGTTCCTGGCGGAAGAGTATGGTACAGTCGTGTCGGCGAAGGGGAGAAAACGCCTCTGATCGTCCTGCACGGAGGACCTGGCAATACGCATGATCCGCTCAAATCAACGCTTCATGTCTTAGGCAACGACAGACCCGTCATTTTCTATGATCAACTCGGGTCAGGAAATTCCGATCGCCCGACCGATCTGACTCTTTGGAAAACCGAGCGCTTTGTGGAAGAGCTGGCTTGCATCAGACAAGCCCTTGGCTTAAAAGAGGTTCACATTCTGGGGCACTCGTGGGGCACGATGCTGGCAGCAGCTTATTTGGTCGATGCCAAGCCGGAAGGGATTCAGAGCATCATCTTCTCCAGCCCATGTCTGAGCGCAGAGCGTTGGAAACAGGACGCAGATCGTTTAATCGAGCAATTGCCAGAGGATGTGCAACAAACCATCGCCACACACGAGGAGCAGGGCACAACTGATTCACAAGAATACCAGGATGCCATGAAGGAATACTACAAGCGCCATGTGTGCCGCCTTGATCCAATGCCAACAGTCATGACAGAAAGCCGTCCAAAAGCGAACAAAGAAGTGTACATGACGATGTGGGGACCTTCTGAGTTTTGCCCGACAGGGAATCTGAAAACATTCGACTACACACCCAAGCTGCATCAAATCAGTATCCCTTCCCTGTTCGTTTGTGGCCGATATGATGAAGCGACGCCTGAATCGACAAGTTATTATCAGTCTCTGGTGCCAAACGCCGAGTTCCATGTCTTTGAAAACAGCTCGCATGTCGGCTATCTGGAAGAGACAGACGAATACGTGCAGGTTATCCGCAGCTTTTTGCAAAAAGCAGATACGAAATAAAACCGCCGCGGCCTCGCTGGCTTAGCGTGACATGAAAAAACGGAAAAACTTCGTATCATCGACGATGCGAGTTTTTCCGAATCCTCATGCTTTTTTTAAGTAAATAAGGAAATTAAGTATGTTCAATCCTAAAATGATGAAAAACATATAGGTGGACATAGCATCTCCACTTAGGTTAAATTCATCAGCTATGTAACCCATAACCATAAGATTCGTTCCAGAAACGATTACTGAAATTGCTGAAATCATACTAAGTGTGAATCCATTGACAAGATTACCTCGTTTCTTTTGAAGCAATAAAGCAACGGAAATAACTAGTAAACTGATGATAAAAGTAATCAAAACGAATCTTAGTAATTCGTTTATCTCCATCCCTGCCATAGTCATCCTCCTAATCTCCGAAAGAAGCTGCCCGAAGTAGCTCCTCGACAGAACCACTTCGAACAGCCTGTTTTTACCTCTCCCTATCTATCCTGCTATTTCAATCCGATATGCTTGTCATACACATCGTATACAGAACGTGAAATGATCGCAGCCGACCTTCCCCCATAACCACCCTCAGGAACGATTACGGCTACTGCCAGAACAGGATCGTCGACTGGGGCATACGAAATGCTGACACCATTCGTAATGCGACCGTGCATTTTCCACCTTGTCTTTTTCTGCCCTGTTTTCTCATCTGTCTCCGTCACCGGTACATAAATATCTTGCTCCGATGTTCCTGTCTTTGCAGCTACCTGAAACGCCATTCCCTCATACGCGCGGACTGCTGTTCCCCCTGGTTTCGTCACCATCACCATGCCTTGCTCCAGAATGTCCCAGTATTTTTCAGGGTGAGGGAAGGTGCTCATGGTTTTCGGCGTGTACGTTTTCACCAGTTTTCCATCTGCGTCTGTGATCTTATCTACCATCTGCGGCTGCAAACGTACACCTTTATTCGCAAGCGTGGCCGCATATTGTGCCAATTGCATCGTCGTTGCCCGTACTTGCTGCCCAAAGGAAGCCTGCACCATCGCTGCTAGTGGTCCGTAGTTTTCATCCATCACCAAATAGTCTTCTTTGCCTTTGTTTTCATTCGGCAAATCCACGCCAGTTTGAACTCCTAACCCGAATGCGTGATAGTACGATTGCAGCACGGACGCTGACTCTTTTCCTTTTCGACGGGACAGCTCCTCCCCGATTCTCGCCATGTACGTATTTGATGATTTTTGCAGGGAAATCGCAGGGCTAATCATGCCATGTGCTTTGGAGTTGTCGTTCTTAATCCGGTCTGTTCCACGTCCATAGTGATACACCCCTCCATCATTCCAACGATCGGAGGGAGAGATGATGCCTTCCTGCAAACCAAGCAATACCGTAATCGGCTTAAGGACAGACCCTGATGGCACAATTGAGCCCGGATGCTTGTAGCCCTCCTGGATAGCCGCCTCGCCCGTTAATGGCCTCGTATCGTATGGCGCTTCCCGAATCGTCCCATTCGTCACCGCCAGCTTGATCTCGTCATATGTTTTTTGATCGGGCCCCTCAATCCACACGTTTGGATCGTATTCCGGATAACTGACCATCGCGACAACCTTGCCTGTCTTGACCTCGACTGCCACGACGTACGCTCCCTTTGCAGCCCTCGCCTCGGGGATGGTTGCACGCATCTTCGGAAGAAATGCTCGGATCGAATCCCGGATATCCAGTTGTACCCGCTGATCAATGGTGAGATACACATGATTGCCTGGGACGGATGGAACTTCCTCCACTTGCTTCACAACCGTCTGATCGGCTGCGACCTCATACATCCGGTAACCGTTGCTCCCGCGAAGCTCTTTTTCGTAAGATAGCTCAATCCCATCGAGCCCGACTAACTGGTTCGGCAAATACCGCGTGCTCTCATCCTTGTAAGAGGCGAGCTTCACATTTTCAGCAATATGAAAGGGCCGAACATACCCGACCGCCTGTACGGCGATTTGCTTGGGATCGTATTTCCTGATCGGTTTTGTCACTACTTCAATTCCCGGCAAATCGCCGCGATGCTCACCCAGCACTGCGATTTCTTTCTCCGTCAAATCAACCTTCAGCTCTTTTTCCAAATAGCGCGGCAATTGTCGCGCCGCTTCCACATACTTGCCTTTCTCGTAGGCATAGCCGACATCCATCTTTTTTAGCAGCGTGGCCTTGTCGAGGCTCAGTATTTTCTCCAGCTTTTCCACCAGGTCAAAGTACGCTTTCTTCTCCATGATCTCTTGTTCACGGAAGACAGCGAGATGGGAAGGCCGACTTTCGGCAATAACATACCCGTTGCGGTCATAAATGTTTCCTCGCATAGCGGGAATGTAATCTTTTTTATAGGATCTGTCTGCCAGCTCATTTGCATAATCGCTCCCTTGCTGGATTTGGATTTGCGCCAATCTCAAAATAATTACCACAAACATCAGAAATACGACGATATAGACGATTTGCAGTCGTTTCAAACGATCATTTTTTTCTTCCTTCATCCTTGCTCTCCCTACTCTTTCAGTACCTTCGTGAAAATCCGTTTAATACGTGCATCGAGTACATGACTGCCACCCCGGCCACGGACATCTTCGATCATCATGGTAACCAGCAAACGCGGATCATCTACATTAAAAACGGCGTACCATCCGTTTTCTAATCCGAGCTCGCCCTTTTTTTGTTTCAGCTCCGCTGTTCCAGTCTTGCCCGCCATGTGAATACCAGGCACGCGTGCTCCTCGTCCGGTGCCGCGCGGGTCTTCCATGACCTGTATCAAATGCTGCTTCACCGTGCTCGCCACATCGGCAGGTATGACATTCGCCTTCCAATACCCTGCTTTTTTGTCATCCTGCAACAGTGATGGATGAACGATATTTCCGTCATTTGCAAAAGCGCTGTACACCAACGCGAGATGAAGCGGCGTCATCGTTACCTCGCCCTGACCGTAACCGGAGTCTGCCAATTGAATCTCGTTTTTGAAACGGTCGTTATACAGCTTCGACTTGTCCAGTGGATATGGAATCGGGAGAGCTTCATGGAATCCAAACAACTCGCTCTTTTTCACGAATTGCTCCTCCCCCATGGAGAGTGCCGCTTTCGCAAAATAAATATTGTCGGAGTACACCAATGCTTTTTCCAAATTGACAGGTCCTCCGTAATCGCTGACCCGCGTTACCTCGTATCCACCCCAGGACGCATCCTTTTGCCAATGCAGTCCGCGGACATGGATACTATCCGCAGGGGTAATGGCACCTGACTCAAGTCCAATCGCCGCCGTAATCGGCTTGAAGGTAGAGCCCGGCGCAAACCCGCGCGCGAATCGATTGAGAAGCGGCTTTTGCGGGTTTTCATTCATTTGCTTCCACTCTGTAGCCGACATCCCAAGCACAAACGCATTCGGATCAAAGGACGGAGAATTGACGAGGGCCAGTATTTCCCCGGTCTTTGGTGAGATCGCTGCAGCCGTGCCTGCTTCGTTTTTCAGCTCCTGGTAAATCGTCTGCTGTACTTCAGCATCGATGGTTAATGCCAGTGGCTGTCCATGCTTGGCGAAGCGTTCCGCCACGGTCTTTTTTTCCGTTCCATCTGCATCCGTAATGACGATACGCCCACCTGCACTCCCTCTTAGCTGTTCCTCAAAAATCTGTTCCAGTCCTGATTTGCCAATCACATCAGACGTTTTATAGCCCTGCCCCTTTCGCTTCTCGTACTCTTCCTGACTGATCGCTCCTACATAGCCAACCAGATGGGCTGTTGCGTCCTGATAGGGATAGTAACGGACTTTCTTTTTATGCAATTTGAGCCCTTCTGTTTTTTCTAATTGTTTGATGCGTGCATCGTCCTGCGGCAGCGTGGCGATCCGGATAAACTTGGTCGACTTGCTTGTCGTAGCTTGGGCCTTCGCGGTGAGGTCATCCAATGGAATTTGCAAAAGCTTGCTGACCTCCATTTTCCCGCTCTGCGAAGCCTGGCTCCACTCTGCCGGATTTATCCCGATATCTACCACGACACGCTCTGTTGCCAATGGACGCCCTGCCCGATCCGTGATCTCACCTCGTCTGGGATACATCGTATTGGCTCTTACTTTGTCCCCTTCTTTCATTTCTGGAAAAATAAAAGAAGGATTCCAATGAATGTACCAGTCCTCCAAGTCTTTCTGCGTTTCTTTAACAAGCGTCGCTTTCCCCGTAAAGGAAATCGGTTCAATGAAAGTTTCCATCGTCAGCCGGTAATGAAAGTTGATCTGCCCATCCTCACCTGGCATGACGTCGCCATTGTACATCGGCTCGACCGCAATCGCTTTGGCCTCGATTCCGCCGTAAATGTTTTGGTAACGCGAAACGAATTCTTCTTTGCTGATGGTCTTTTTTGTATGTAAAGAAAGCTGCTCGTACATGTCAGAGAATTTCTGTTCTCCCCACTTTGTCGTATACGCGGTGAATGCTGCCTTTGCCCTCTCGCCGTCCGACTGCGTGTTGTCCTTCCAAAAGTCCCAGAAAAGATAGAAAAACCCTGAAAGAACAACGAAAAAAACCGTCCAAAATACTATCCATGTCTTTTTCACTAGTCATTCACCTTCCCTACCACACGATATTACAGTCAGATACCATAATATATGGAAAAAAGATGATGACTAGATGAGACTATTCTCATAGGACGATGATAAGTGTCAGATAGTTACATCAAATGCAAAAAAACACAGGAAATTCATCCTGTGTCTGCCGTACTGTCTACTATTCTTCCCACATGTAACCGAAGCGCGGGATCGTGGTGACGTTCTCGCCATATCTGCCCAGCCGCTTTCGCAAGCGATAAACAAGAGCGTTGATCTCGGCTCGTCCAACATCCGGGACGCTGCTCTCCGCATTCAGCAACCGTTCCGGCCAGACGAGTACCATGATTTCCTCGTAGCTGACCGCCTGATTCGAACGTTGGTACAGAAGCATGAGCAAGTCCATATCTTTTCCGGTCAAATGGATTCTCGCGCCATCGAGACGAATTTCTCTGCGTTCCAGATTGATGACCAATCCAGACGTGGAGGTAGTTTCTTTTTGAATCGTCAAAGGGAATGAGAACTCCCGCGTCACATCCATCTCGCTACCCTCTGCGAAAAATATCATCTCTACGACGCCTTTGGCCAGCGTAATATGATCACCGTGATAAAGAAAATGCGGCGCTTGCTGTATCGACATTCCGTTCACTTCTGTCCCATGCTTGCTTTGCAAATCAGAAATCGTATATTGGTTATTGATTTTCCGTATCACGGCATGCCTTCTGGAAATATACGGACTGGAAAAAGCAATGTCAGGTTGTAATTGATTGCCCCGTCTCCCAATCGTACACTCTTCCTTATGTAGAAACTGACGCTTCTGAAGCTGCTCGGGGTCTCCTTTTTTAATCAATACATATATGCCGTCGTCCAACATTCATCACCTCGAAAAGAGTTGGAGCTATCAGTATTTATTACATATTAAATTACGCATAAGTCAACACTTTTTTGAACATATATTAATAGCAAAAAAGCCGCCAATTGTCCAGACAACGAAAGTGACCGGTCGATTGACAGCTCTATATCATCGCTATTCGCGAACGAATAGCGCTCGATTTTCTATGTTGATCGTCTTAGGAGCAGCGCTTGAGAGCAGCGAATTTTTTCGGTTCAATCGCCAGTAGATGACAATCGCCATTCGGGATAAACAGCTTGTACGAAACTCCCTTTGGCACAACGATAAACTCTCCGGCTTCCACCCATATATTACGCTCGTGGTACATCAGCAGCAGTCTGCCTTTGACGACAAACAGCAATTCATCTTTCTGGTCATTTTGTTGCCAAGGATACTCACCTTGCAGCTTCTCTAGCTTAATAGACGTATCATTCATCTCTCCGACAACCAGAGAGCCCCAGGAATCTTGCAAGCGTGATAAATGTTGTGCGATGTTCACCTTTTCCATGATGATCCTCTCCCCTTTGCCTTCTACGATAATATAATTCGCAGGAGAGAGACATAGTAGCGAAATGATAAATCATCTCATAAGACGATGATAAGATGCCGAAATTTCTGATTAAGAATGAGAGGGAACAAAATCTCGATCTCCCATCTTTGACACCACGTATTCATTTCTCGCAAAATAAAAATGGGCAGTCGCCCTAACAGACTGCCCCTAAAAAAGACTGTATGTCTTTCTCATCTCACTACTCTGTCATGCCAAACCGTTTGGCGTTTCTCGCACGAGCACGCTCAATTTCGACTTCTCGATTGCGTGGCTCTGCATTCGTCACGAGCGAATCCAGGAGGTTTCTCGCAACAACGGAGACTTCCTGGACCGCGCGGTGAAAAGCCTCTTCATTGGCCTTCGAAGGCGTGTTGAAGCCCGAGAGCTTTCGCACGAATTGCAGGGCTGCTGCTTGAATCTCACCTTCTGTCGCGGGTGGATCGAAGTTGAACAAGGTTTTGATGTTTCGGCACATCGCTTACACCTTCTGTTCCCTTTTTTGTATCATTCTACTATACGTAAGCACTGAATCCTAGGTTGGGCTGATTGTGCTTCAAAAATCTCACTGACGAGGCGTCGTAATGTCAATCGTTTGGGGGGGAATTGGTAATCCTTGATAGAATAATATGAAGATGATCAGGTAATAAATTTGTACACATAAGGAGAAAAAACTAATGGCAAATAACAAATTACTAAGAATGGACAATGTTGGTATCGTTGTAGAATCCCTTGATGACGCCATCTCTTTCTTCGAGGAGATTGGCTTGAAGCTCGAAGGGCGCGCTACTGTCGAAGGTGAATGGGCTGGTCGCGTAACCGGGCTGGGTTCACAATGTGTAGAGATTGCTATGATGGTTACCCCAGATGGCCACAGCCGACTTGAACTTTCGCGATTTCTCACCCCACCTACTATATCAGATCACCGAACCGCTCCTGTAAATGCCCTCGGTTATCTGCGGGTCATGTTCACCGTTGAAGACATTGACGAAATGGTATCCAGGCTCACTAAGCATGGCGCTCAGCTCGTCGGAGAAGTGGTTCAGTACCAGGACTCGTATCGGCTCTGCTACATTCGTGGAATTGAAGGACTTCTAATCGGTTTGGCGGAACAGCTCGGTAATAAATAAGTGCCGTTTAAAAGAAGACTTAACTGAAATATACATTACTAAATACCGCGTTCACGCTCCGGGTCTGGGCGACCCTCGGTCCCGGAAACAAGGAACGTGGAAGTAATTGCACTATTGTCATTGGAAAACAGGTGGTGTGAACGAAGGTGGCAGACAACAAAAGAACGATCGTAATTTGCAAGGATGTGGGTCTTTATTTTGACGCTCTGACACGTGGTAAGCATTACGAAGTTTTAGCTGAGGACGAAGTAAAAGAACAGATAAGGGTTGTTGGTGACAATAACCGAGCAAGATGGTTTAGAAAGTATTATTTCGTACCTGACGGGAGTAGTGTACCAGTATTAGTTAACTGGGCTTTTGACGATACGATTCAAGATTCAAGTGAAGAATCTTTAGAACATATTGAGGTCACAGTCACCTTTAGTGAAGGTGAAAAGAGATGGTGTTCCCTTTGCACTAAGGCTGGATTGTTGGATTACATTGAGCGGTGCATGGGCGATAATGTTTTCTTAATAGAGAATCAGGTACTTGTGAAAAACTTTTCAAAAGAAGTAGTCAATGACGCATTAAAGCGATTAGACCAACAAAATCTACTAATTAGTTCAACTAAACCGTTCAACTAACGGGGTCGATCGTTCAAGATCATGTACGGTGAACCGTATCACAAGTAACGGTAAAGTTGTGTAACTAAGGAGGTCAACCAGTAACAACTGACTAACCTCCTAATACGAAAGGGCAGTAGTACGAAGATTCGCCACAGAGACCTATTTAAAAATACGATCAATTTCGTTGATTTCTTCTTCTGTCAGGTGGACGTCTACTGTTTTTAAATTATCCAGCATTTGCTCTGCTCTTTGCGCTCCGGGAATGACAACCTCAATTGAATCATGTGTGAAATACCAAGCAAGGACTATATGGGCAACTTCGGCATTCTTTTTATTTGCAATTTTCCGGAGCTGCTCTACCTTTTCTAGATTTTTTTTGAATTTGTCGCCCTGGAAGTGCGGCATATCTTTGCGTAGATCATTGAATGTCATATCCTTCTTGTATTTACCGGCAAGCAAGCCTGATGCTAGTGGAAAGTATGGAATAAACGAGATATTATTCTCTGTCGTATATGGAAAGAATTCTTGTTCCGCTTCACGCTGCAGCAAATTGTAGTTTCCCTGTAATACATCGACATACCCATCCTTATTTGCTTCTTTCAATTGTTCCAGTGAGAAGTTAGAAACGCCAATTCCTCTGATTTTACCTTCGTCCTTTAGCCGTTTTAAGACTCCAACCGCCTCATCTTTTGGTGTATCCTGATCTGGAGCATGAATATAAAATAAATCTATGTAATCTGTTTGTAGCCTTTTCAAACTATCTTCAACGGCTTGTTTTAAATAAGCAGGTGAATTATCCATTGTAACATCATTGCCGACAAGTATAAGGCCACCTTTTGTTGCAAGGATGAGTTCATGTCGCTTTCCTGCTTCTTTTATCACTTCACCTATTAGCTCCTCTGAACGTCCTGTTCCATAAAAAAACGCTGTATCTAAAAAATTCACTCCATGGTTGATCGCAGCCCGCACCAAATCTTTCCCTACTTCTTCATTTAAATTCGGATAAATATTGTGGCCACCTACAGCGCTTGTTCCAAGTCCGATTGGATTGACAACTAAATCTGTTTTACCAATTCGTGTTTGTTTCATCATTCTCTCCAACTCCCTCTCATTTTGATGCTTAGCGTACGTTTTCGCGCGAGGTTTTTACCGGTATTTACAGCATAATTCATTACGTTACGTAAGCTTCAAGTGCAAAATGTTTTTTTTGCATATACGTATCTCTGCAACTACAAAAGCTGCCCCACGTAACAATGGGCAGCTTCCTTTTCCACGATACTATTTATACTCATAAAAACAAGGATAAGAATAGGCGAGAAATTCAAAGCCTTTTTTCTCCAGAATCGGTCGACTCATCGGACTCGTATCTACCATCAACAGCGGATACCCGCGTTTCTGTGCTTCTTGTACCCGGACTGCTACGAGGGCCGTATAATAGCCTTTGTTTCGGAAGTCGGGTAAAGTAGAGCCTCCCCACAGACTGCCAAAGGACGTATCCTCATGCAAGTACATCCAAGCTGCACTCACTGCCTGATCACCACTGTATGCAGCGTACACAAGCAAGTGCTCCGGATTTTCGGCCAAATCCCGTTTTAATCTCGCAGAAAGCTCCTCATTAGCACTGCCCCATACCTGCTCCTTCAAGTGCATGATATCATCAATGCCCGCCGAGTCAGTGATTTGCCGTATCTCTGGCGGAATGACAAGGCTTCGTAACTCCTCTGCCTGCGCCACCTCTAACACAAGCGTCGCTTCCTCCTCATCAACTGTAAAACCATGGCCTTTTAGCCTCTCAAGCAAATTAGCCGGTTGGTCATAATCAAACAGCTTCCACTCAAAGGATTGCTGAAGACGTGAGAAATATTCAAGTTCCTGCTTGATAACTTCCTCTGCATTTTCTTCAGACAGCCTGGAAAACAAGACGACTCCGGAATCATCCGGGGTGGGTGAGACGTGACGAACGAGGTGTTCTGTCTCCTCCCGGCGGAGGGGCGGATAGGTGATTTCCACCCTCATCTCTTTGTCAAAAAGCCGCAATACTTCTGTCTTGTTCATGTTTTCATCCTCCCTTGTCTACATCAGGACTAATGCAAAATGTTTAGCAAAAACGTTAATGTTCCTATACTGATCACCGTCGTAACCAACACGCTGCTGGAGACGAATTGCGGTCGCATGTTGAATTGGATCGCATAGATCGCTGTAGTGGCGGCAGAAGGCATGGCTGCCAGAACGACCAACACCTTTTGCAGAAGCGGGTCAATCGGGAATAACAGACAGATGAGGTACGCCAAAAGTGGTGACGCCACCAGCCGAATGACACTCGCAGCACTGAGTCCCTGCCACTCTAGCGCTTTGGTAGATACATTGGCGAGCTGCATGCCCAGGATGAGCATCACAACTGGAATCGCCGCCTGTGCAACGAGATCAATTGCCTGGTAGTAGCTTTGCGGAATGACGACTTGAAGCTGTTGCAGCAAAATCGCGAGAACCACAGCGTAATTGGACGGCTGCTTGAAGATCGCCCTGATGGCCGTCCCCATCCCATTCCCGCCTCGGGAGGCAAAATACACGCCGAATACGCCCATCATGATCGAGTGGAAAACCATGATTTGCACCGCATACGTAAAGCCAGCCTCTCCGAAGGCGAACAAAATAATCGGCGTCCCGTAGTTGCCACTGTTCATGAAGGCTGTCGCGAGCATTAGTGCGCTTTCCTGTTGCTTGTCGTATTTGAACAATCGTGCCGTCAACTGCGTAATCACAACGAGAGCAGCCAGCAAGAGCAGCGAAATCACAACGATATAAAATAATTGCAAGTCGAGCTGTGTCTTGTAAAACGTACGAAAGACGAGCGCCGTTGACAAGATGTAAATCGCCAGGGAAGAGATGGGCTTCAAATCCATTTTGAAAATGCGCTGCAAAATATAGCCGCTAAGAAAAATGAGCAGGACAGGCAGGATGACTTCCACAAAAATCATGACTCTTCCCTCCTACCGTGCTGCTTCCATGAAGCTTTTGACCTCAGACAGCGTAGGCAAGGCGGGAATAGCACCTGTGCATGTTGTCGTGAGTGCACCTGCGGCATTAGCAAAGCGTATCATGTCTTCTAACGCGGCTTGTGGGATATCCAGCATACTTTCCCCCGCCTGGAGAAGCTGATAGAGCAGCGCTCCCACAAACGCGTCTCCCGCTCCAGTCGTATCGATCGTGGTTACTGGAAAGCCACCGACTGTACCAAAATGATTTCGTGTGCGGTAAAAGCACCCCTTTTCCCCCAGCGTGACAAAAACAGCTTGCAGATCATATTGCGCAAGCATCCACGCTGTCGCTTCCACGACATCCTCGCTCCCCATGAGAAAAGCCAGCTCTTCCTCGGACAACTTGATGATATCAGCCTGCGCCATGCCTTTGAGAGCCATCCCCTTCGCTTCCTCCAGATCCTCCCATAAGGACGCTCGAATATTCGGGTCAAATGAAAGGAGCCCCTGATGCTTTTTGGCGTACTCGACGGCTTTCCAGGTTGCTGATCTGGCTGGCTCATGTGTCAAGGACAACGTACCGAAATGAAAAATCGCTGCCTGTGCAATCAGGGCCTCGTTCACGTCTTGCTCCCGCAGCATCATATCTGCACCCGGATTGCGGTAAAAGTGAAAAGAACGATCGCCTGTCTCATCGAGATGGACAAAAGCCAATGTCGTAGGCGCTTCCTCCGTGAGTACTAGCCCTTCTGTGCCAATATTCTGTCTGATTAAGGTCTGTTGCAAAAAACGTCCAAACGCATCATTTCCCACCGCACCGATAAAGGAAGTCCGCTTCCCGAAGCGCGATAGGGCGGTTAGTACATTGGCAGGCGCTCCCCCAGGGTTTTGCTCAAATGCAGCGCTGTCCGGCTTTTCCTTCTGCTGTAACGGTGTAAAATCAATCAATAACTCGCCACATGCGACCACATCTACCATGTTGATTTCCTCCGACGACCGTGATAGCTCCAGTATGTCACAGGTTCTTTTTTTTGCCAATGAAAGCCAGCAACTGTTTGTTGATATTGCCATTTGGTAAAATCAAGAAGCGAGGTGATCCACTATGAAAAGTGTTGGGTTTACCATTTTTGAACCAGTTGGAATCAGAACTGATTATCCTTTGGTTGATTTGGAGAAAAAACAGGTGACAGCAAGAATCTTCTATAAAGATAAGCTCTGATGACAGTGCTCGTTGATTTACGATTAGATCAGATTCAAAAGGAAGGAAATCTATCAGAAGTTGCTCACCTTACTACTCCAGATGGAATGAAAGTGGTAGAGGAAGAGAGAGAAATTGGCATCATAAAGAGCCAAGCTGAATTTTTTATTGAAAACAGCATTTCGAATCCTGAAGAATACGAAGAGCAACTAATCAAAGATCAATTACACAAGTAAAAGAAATGGCTAAAGATCCAGACATGCTCTGTGATCTCTAGCCATTTCTTTTTAATAGATCGTCAAATCCCACGCACTTGCCATATGCTTGAGCAGTGCTACCCCTGCTACGCTGTTTCCGTACGGATCAATAGCAGGACCATACACACCGATTCCGCAGCCGCCGGCAAAAGGCAGCTCTCCAAAACGCCCTCGCGGAGGGACGGCAGCCATAATGCCTCCTGACACGCCGCTTTTCGCCGGCACACCTACAAAAGCGGCAAAATTGCCGGAAGCGTTGTACATGCCGCATGTGACCATTAGCGCTTTGGTCACGCGAGCCAGCTCTTTGCCGAAAAGCTGTTCCTTGCGTATCGGATCATAGCCATCTTGCGCCAGGATCAAGCCGATTTTCGCAATGTCCTCTGCCGTTACCTCCAGTGAGCATTGCCGGATGTATACGTCCAAAGCATCCTCGACCGGACAAGCCAAAAAACCAGTAGCTGCGAGATAGTAGGCGAGGGAACGATTGCGGTTGGCCGTTTGCCACTCGGAGCGATACACTTCCTCGTTGATCTGATGCTTGCGCCCTGTCATGCGCTCGACCATGTCTTGAAAGGAGCGAAACTTTTCCTGGACTCCGTTCCCCTGCAACAAGGAAGAAACCGTAATCGCTCCTGCATTGATCATGGGATTAAAAGGCCTTCCCGGCTTGTGCATTTCCAGCCGCACCATCGAATCAAATGCGTCTCCCGTAGGCTCTACATCCACCTGCTCCAATACATTCGCAATCCCGTGGTGCGTACATGCTGCAAGAAAGCTGATGACTTTGGAAATGCTTTGCAGGGTAAAAGGAGAGTCGTAGCTGCCAGCCCTGCTGATTTGTCCATCTGGCCCCATCACACAAATCCCTAGCTGTGTTGGGTCAGCCTCTTTCAAAGCAGGGATATAAGCAGCGCATTTTCCCTTGCTGGACTCCCCGCGATATTGCTCGATCCATTGTTCCAAGCAGTCTGTTTCGATCGTTCTTGTTTGCTGCGCCACTTGACTAACCATCTTCCTTTTCACCGTCGATTTACACTTTCTGAGGTGGTTGAACATCGTCAGGAATGAGCGAGAAATATTCTTCTCCTTCCAAACGTTCCTGCAATTCGGCTTTTGCCTGTTGGATCAACGCAGGGTTTTCCATCGCCTCGATCGCTGTAGCAGCCATGACTTTACCTGCTTGCAGCATCCCCTTGTGTGCGATAGGCATGGCCCCTTGCGAGACGACCTGCCACGTATGGAAAGGCGTACCCAGTGCCCAGCATGTCGTCATGCATTGCATCGTTGGAACTTGCCAGCTCACATCTCCCACATCCGTAGACCCAGCAAGCGTAAACTCGTGCGTTGACAGTGGCCCGATCACATCCGCAATCGCTTTGTCCTTCAGTTGCTTCGCTGTTTCACGATCCAACCCGAACAACGAAGCTCTCATATCCTCTGCTGTTAACGTTGCCTGAATTTGTTTGGCATATTGCTGGTCTGCTTCATCGTACGTAGGCACGCCGACTTCAACCAGATTTTTGTGCATGAGCTTCGCTAATACCGTATTCGGCACAAGATCAGAAGCTGTCCCCTCAAACACAGCTTCCATAGTGGTTCCCGTCATCAAGGCGGCTCCCCGTGCGATGTCGTAGACTCTTTCATACAGTTCCTTCACTTGCTGCTTTTTTGGAGCGCGAATCAAGTACACGACCTCTGCATACGGCTGGACGACGTTTGGAGAAATACCGCCTGTATTCGTAATCGCGTAGTGAACCCGTGCTTCCGGAATCATATGCTCTCTCATGTAGTTCACGCCTACGTTCATCAGTTCTACGGCATCCAGGGCACTGCGTCCCAAATGCGGAGCGGCGGCTGCATGAGCGCTTTTTCCGTGAAATTGAAAGCGAACAGAGTAATTCGCGAGCGAGCTGATGTTCATGATGCTTGGCGCTGTCGCAGGGTGCCAGGAGAGTGCAAAATCTACGTCAGCAAATACGCCGGCTCTTGCCAAATACGCTTTTCCAGAGCCTGCTTCTTCTGCTGGGCACCCATAGTAACGAACAGTACCTTGTAAACCGGTTTGCTCCATGTAATCCTTGATGCCAACCGCTGCTGCCAATGCTCCGGCACCTAAGAGATTATGTCCACATCCATGGCCATGACCGTCAGTCACAATCGGATCATGGTTGATCGCGCCTTTTTTCTGACTTAAACCTGCCAGCGCATCATACTCGCCCAGGATGGCTACGACGGGCTTGCCGCTTCCGAAACTGGCAACAAAACCAGTACCCAGTCCAGCGATTCCTTTCTCCACTTCAAAGCCCTCTGCTGCCAAAGCTTGATACAAATACTCGGCAGAACGATGCTCCTCGAAGTAAATTTCTGGTGTTTCCCAAATTTTATCGCTAACGCGAATAAACGCGTCTCTTTTTTGTTCAATTAACGCAGAAATGATTTCGATTCTGTTCATTTCATACGCTCCTTTCTCTCGATGTTCAGGCGGATGCACTGTCGGCGTTTTGCTTCAACAGCTCGCCTTTTTCATAGTTCAACGATAATAGTGCGCCGATGCAGATAACCGCGAAGCCGATCAGCATCCAGAACGCTGCATCAAATGAGCCGTTAAACGCTTCAACGATAAAACCAATCGCCATTGGCGTGATAAAGCCAGCTAGCTGTCCACCTGTATTCACGATACCCATCCCTGTTCCCGCTACGGCAGCCGGAAGATTTTTCAGGACAACAGACGGCAACAGGATGATCACAAAGGAAAGGAACAGCGACACAATTGCTTGGTACGTAATAAACATCGTTACGCTCGATGCAGTAAACATGAAGTACAGGAGGACCGCGACTACCACACAGGAGAAACTACCAATGATTTTTTCGCGACCTTTAGGCAGCTTGTCCAGTACATAGCCACTCACATAGATACCAACCAACGTCGCGAAGCCTGGAATCGTTTGCAGCCAGCCGAGTGAAATCATATCCAGTCCGCGTACCTTGCTCAAGTAAGTTGGCATCCAGGTTACGAGGCCCCAGTTTACTGCATAAATGCTAAAATAAGCGATTAACAGACTCCAAAGCAACGGTGTTTTAAACAGCATAGCCACTGAGCTTTTTGGTTGATCGGAGCCAGTTGTATTTGTTGCAGAATCTGTTTGTGGAAGTTTAATATAGCGCCAGAACAGGAAAGCAATGATGGCGCCAATCGCTCCAATGGCGACGAACATGGTTCGCCAGCCCATGGTTTGAATCATCCAAACGGATAAAATCGGAGAGAAAAGCCCAACAATGGCACTAGAGGAGAGCATCACGGACATGGCTCGCGAGCGTTCCTTAACTGGATAGATGGTAGCGATAATCTTCGAGCTGGCTGGTTGGAAACCACCTTCACCGATCCCGAACAGAAAACGGATGAGAATCATGGAAGCCATCGACCAAGCGGCTCCGGTCAGCCCCGTAAAAATGGACCACATGACAACAGAAGCGATGAGTACTTTTCTGGCACCAAATCGGTCTGCCAGCCAGCCTCCAGGCATTTGCATGAGTGCATAACCAGCAAAAAAACTACTGAGCAATAATCCCGTGGATGAAGCACTAAGCTGCAAGTCTTCTGTGATCGATAAAATGGCATAGTTCATGACGTATCGATCCAGGTTCCCTAATGCCCAGCCCAAAAACAGAAGCGCTAAAATCCAGTTTCTCGTGCGTGCTGATACCATATGTGTGGATACCTCCTTCTAGATGCATGACTAAGCTAGTCTTTCATTTTGGCGAAAGCGCATTCATCTCGTTCGATGACTGACGCTCCGCGCAAATATGGTCCAGCTTTCTTATTTACCGCATATATTACGACATGTCGTTATATATACATTACAAAATGTTGAGACTATTGGCAACGATTTTTTTTACATTTCGATTTCTCTGCCATGAAAAAAGCACCCGTAACAGGGTGCTTACAAAAGTCGGTATCGCTTGATGGGTCTTCCTCGCGTTGATTGCGATTCCTCCCCTGAGCTTTCCGCCAGCTCAACAGCGCACAAATCCGCGACGATTCGCTGTGCATTTCGCTCGCTCATTTGCAAATATTTGGCCAGATCCTTTGTCGTGAAATCGGTCCAACCCATTTTTTGCAGCAAGGCATCGAGCTTTTTATAGCTTTTGACGCTGATGTTCCCCTTTTTCAGCTTTTCCAAAACCTCATCATCGTCGGCACGATACGAGTAGATGAGCTCTTCTTCCTGACCGACCCACTCCACAATCGTTCCGTCATCCTGAATCATGACAATATCTCGCGCTGCTTTTTCCTTCGATTGGCGAAGCGCACGATGGGCATTCATCTCTGCTGCAAAAGCCGTCTCTCCAAAACCGATTCCGACAGCGACCGTCGTATCTGCTTCTTTTGCCAAAAACTCCACGGTGTTTTGCAAGGTAGGAATCTCCCTGTGAATCGTCCCGCGTGTGCTGAAGATGACATATCGGCCATTCCCCTGCTCCAGAAGTGATCCGTCTACTTGCTCACACAGCTTGATCAAGGCTTGCTTTATACGCAGCTCCAAATATTGCAAATGATACGGGGTCTTTGCGCCCTCCTTGATTCTGTCAAATTGCTCGACCTCAATCATCTCGATTCCGATCTGTGTATCCTTGAAATACGACGTCCGCACTTTCTCGACAAACACGCGTACCGTTTGCTGGATCTCCATATGGCTTGGTGAGATCCAATAGGCTGGGATACCTGCCTCTACTAGCGCTTGATAAACGGTCGGATAGCAGGTCATGGCAGCGTCTGTCTTTTTCTCCTTCCATAGCGCAAGATGAAAATCCAGCAGCTCCTGCGGATCGATCGTAGCTTCGAACGTCTTCATATACATATCGCTAACAGAGATGTTGATGCTGTGCAAGGAGTCTTCCATAAATTTGGTGGATAAAAGCATATCGATGCTGACGCGATCGATTAATTTCCGATGGGTGTAGACCATTTCCAAAAAGCCTTTATAGATGCTGGACTCCGTCGGGTATATATGCTCCATCCGCTTGTCATCATCCAATGCTTGCCTGGCAATCAAGTACGGAATCGGTCCGGAAAAAAGCCAGTGATCCACGTACTGGTCATTTTCCAAGACGATTTTTTCTGTCTCTTTTGTCTCTGTATACGGATACGGAACAAAATTCATTCCTTCCTCGAATTCCTTTGCAACCGCAAGAATCCTTTCTACCGATTGCTTGGGACCCACCACGCCGATTTTAAACATCCATCTATCAACCTCTGCGTTTCTATTTAGACGAGCCTTACTTACGACCATTCTATACGTATTCACGCAAACAAATCCACCCTTCTCCAAACAAATAGGAAGGGATGACGTTGGTGAAAGACGAATAACTCCGGATTCCATACCGAAAGGAGTCGTACCATGAATTTTAATCTGGAAGAAGCGATTGAGGTTCTAGAGCGTACGCCACAAGCTTTGGAATCCCTGTTAACGGGTTTAGCGGATGGGTGGTTGCTGCACAACGAAGGCGATGGCACCTGGCATGCCACCGAAGTGATCGAACACCTCTTGGAGGCGGAGAAAACGAATTGGATCCCGCGTCTGGAGGTCATTCTTCAAGAGGGAGAGAGTAAACCGTTTCCTCCCTTTGATCGCTTCGCTCACTTACAGGAGACGTCAGAAAGATCGTTCGAGCAAAAGCTGCTGGCATTCAAAACAATTCGTGCCCAAAACATAGCCAAGCTGCGAACGCTCGTGGAACCGGAGAATCATCTGGAATTAACCGGACTCCATCCCGCTTTTGGGGTCGTGAAGGTACGAGAATTGCTCTCTACGTGGGTCGTCCATGATTTAACGCATACGGCGCAAATTGTACGGGTCATGGCCAAAAGGTACACAGTTGATGTAGGGCCATGGAGTGAATATTTAGGTATCCTGAACAAATAACCGAACAGGCAGTGGCAGCTCTGAACGCAGAAGTACGTCATCGCTGCCACTGCCTGTCTTTTTTACGGTAAAAACAACTGTGGAACCGTATACAGCGCTGGGGAGCCACCCGTATGCAGGAACAATACGTGATCACTCTTGTTAAAATGCCCTTCGCGAATTAAGCCGATCAACCCTGCCATCGCCTTTCCGGTATAGACAGGATCTAGCAAAATCCCTTCTGTCCGAGCGAGGAGCTGAACGGCTTCGATCATACCCTCCGTCGGAATCGCATAGCCTGGCCCGACAAATCTGTCGTCGCAAAGCACAGCTTCTGCTCGTATGTCCCCTTGCAAACCGATCAGTGCAGCCGTACTGCGCAGCAACCCCATCACTTTTGCTTCTTGTGCAGCCCGATCGCGGCTGACATTGATCCCGATTACTTTTGTGTTAGACTGACGCGCCATAAAACCGGCAAGCAGACCGGCTTGCGTACCGCCACTTCCCGTTGCCGTCACGACATAATCATACGGAGTCGTCGTTTCCCAAGCCTGCTGCTCGATTTCTTCCGCACACGCCATGTATCCCAAAGACCCGACTTCGTTGGAGCCTCCGACAGGGATCAGATATGGTTTCCTGCCTTGTTTTCTCAGACTTTCAGCCAGCTCTTCCATAGCTACTAGCAAATCTGCCTCTGCGGGAATGACCTCCATTTTTTCTGCCCCCAGCAGATGGAACAACAGATGATTGCCGCTCGCTTGCGAATGGTACTCCCCCGTCTCAGGCGCGGACAGCACGAGCTGGCAGTGCAGCCCTTCGCGAACTGCCGCCGCCAGAGTCAACCGGCAGTGATTGGATTGGACAGCTCCACATGTAATCAACGTGTCTGCCCCTTGCTCGATTGCCTCCGCCACCAAATACTCCAGCTTTCGCGTCTTGTTTCCCCCTGCTGTCAAGCCAAGCAAGTCGTCTCGCTTGATAGAAATACTCGGTCCTCCCAACTCCTTGGACAGTCGCTCCAGCCTTTCGATTGGTGTATGTCCGTGTGTATAAATTTTACGCTGGTAACGGATATAGTTCATGCCCTTCGTTCCCTTCGATTTGAGGTTTGAAGTGTGATTTGGTATTCATACGCTTTGCGGTGTACAAATTCCTTCGCATTATGTGACTTTGTTACAGGCAAATATAAGATTGCCCGATACAATAGGTCTCGTAAACCACAGTAATCGGGAGGCTGATTATGAAAAACGTAGGTACATTTGATCAAATTTTTCGTGTCGTTGCTGGGTTAGCGTTTCTCTCCTTGTTCTTTTTTCTAGAAGGAGGTTTGCAGTACCTCTCATTCATTGGCGTTCCCTTACTCTATACTGCACTGACTCAACAATGCTTTCTTTACCGCCTTTTCGGAATGAATTCCTGCAAGGTTAAGTCGTAATTCACATGTCACGAAAGTTGAATAGCTTGAGCTAAGAGCGCCTCTTTATTGGGGCGTTCTTTTTTTTAAAATTTTTGTCGAAAATTTAAACATTTTCCAATTGTAAATATCAGGAATAATAGGGATAATATAATCGGCAGACTGTAAACCAATTTCAATCGTGGAGGGAAATCTATGAAAACACTCCTGCGAATTGCCATCGCTTTAGCCATGGTGTTAACCATGTCAAGCGGTGCTTTTGCTGCTCCAAATCCTGCCGCTTACGAGGCGAAGTTTGTAGGATTAAAGGAAACTTACAATGCTGGTGAATCGATTAAGCTATCTGTAGAAACAAAAACAGCCGGGCAGATTACCGATGCCAAGTTTTTGCTGAAAACAATTGGTGGCAATGACAAGGATAAGATCACCAGTGTCCGAACTACCCATAGCAAAACCAAAGCTACCTATACAACCACAGGTTACTTGAAGCCTACCTCTCAAGGTATCTACTTGCTCGCTTACCAAGCCACTCTCAAGAGCCTTGAAGGAGAAAAGAAAATAGAACTCATTGCAACTCTTTCGATCAAAGACCCAAATAAAATCACCTTGAATGTCACACCGAACACCATCCATGTCAAAAAAGGCAAAGAAGTGCCTATTCTCATCACATACAGTTCAAAATCCACTCCCCAATTCTCTTACAGTACACAGGTTACTGAGCTTTACACGAAGCGGTTCGGCAATGAAAACAAGAAAGTCATCCTCTTCAAAGCTGAAAAAGCCGGTAAATTTACAATCAATATCACTGCCAAGAACAAATACGATGAAGTGTCCGAAGCAGTTGAGATCGTTGTTTCGGATTAAAAAGATAATATCGAGCACTATCATTTCTGGCCATACCAAAAATCCCGTCCCCTTTTGATAGGGCAACGGGATTTTTACTGGTTGGCTCTATTTCCATCCTCGATAGCAACTACACTCTCTCCAATGCTTCTCTCAAACGTTCCTGATGCAGCCATAACGGCTTACGCAGTCCCGCCTTCTTCACAACACCTTCCGCTGTTAGCTCGTGAAGCGTCTCCGTCACCGTTTCACGAATACATCCCATCATGCTAGCCAGCTCCTGATGTGTCAGGTTCACTGCCAGCTCTATCCATTCTGGTGCGTCAGCTTGGCGCTCTCCCCCGTATTTTTCGCACAGCCTGCCAAGCAAATACAGAAGACGTTGTCGCACACTTCCATACGCCATGAGCTCCATCATTTCTTCTACCTCTTGCAAACGATTCGAGACAATCTCGATAAAATGCAAGGCAAGCCTCGGCTTCTCTAGCATCAGCTCTTCAAATTGTCCTTTATCAATCGAACAAATCACCGAATCTTCCCACGCCTCGGCGTACATATTGGTTGAACTAATCGTAAACGAGCCGATCTCGCCAAACACATGGCCTGTGCCGAGCAAATCAATCGTTAGCTCTTTGCCGTCAGCCGAAAGCTTGTATAAGCGAACCTTCCCGGCCTTGATCAAAAATAGCCTTTTCTGCTCCAGGTGAGGGGAGGAAATCATCGTTCCTTTTTTGACCACTTCCATAGGAGTCGCTGGTTCCAATTGGGCTAGCTCCGCTTCACTTAACGACTGAAACAAATTGATGCGGGATAAAAACTTCTCCTTTTCGATCACCGTGCACTTCCTCCTGCTCACTGTAGGCTGGACTACATATTGTATGGATCACTCCCATTATACTCCTCGTTAAGGAATGGATTTCGAATGAACAAAGGAGTGTAAACCGTTGAACACATTCATCATGATTCTTTCACTGATTTTGGCTTTGATGTTTTCCATCTCTGTGTTAATGAAGTTTTCACGCGCAACATCTATGCTTCAGCACTGGAAGGAATATGGGTACCCACTTTGGTTCATGGACGTGATTGCCTCACTTGAGCTGGTCGGAGTTATCGGCGTGATTAGCTCCTGTTGGATTCCTGGAGGATTAACACTCGCTTGCATCCTGTTCGCCATCCTCATGCTTGGAGCTATCCATGCCCATCTTTTTCGGGCAAAACATAAGCCCGTCATGGCGATAAATGCGGTATTTGTGCTTATTTGTTCGTTGCTTCTCCTTTGGATTTAATCGTTTTCAGGCGCTTTCCAATACGTCTTTTGTCCGTTACTGATCAAGATTGCCTGTTTCGGAACTTGCTTCATTACCAGGAAAAGAGTCAGCATATCGACGGATGAAGCGATTGCGTTTATCAAAACCAAAAATTTTAATACGGTAGTGAACAGCCCCAAAAAACCTAGAAGAAATGGCAGCAAAACCGAAAGGATAATGAATGGGGAGATGGTAATCAGTATGTATCTTGATTTTGGAATCTTTTCTTCCGTTGCGACAAACCCTCCAAACAAGGTAAGCCCCATCCATGTTTTTTCTGATCTGATGAAATTGGGGATAAAAATCAAATGCAAGCATTCATGAAAAATGACCAAGGCAAGTAAGAAGAAAATCACACTGAAGTCAATGGTTATGGATAGAGAGCCAGATGTCAGTCCAAATTCTTGAAGGGATATTGGCGAAAAAATATGGATGATCCCAAAGGCAATGAGTGCATTGATCAGCATGAAAGGAATCGATAAAAGAGTGGCCTTGCCCAAACTCTGTGGTTCTTTCAGTGGAACCCATTCCTTTTTCATCAATTCGATATGTACATGTTCATGATACTGGGGCAGTTTGGCTGTGATTCTCATAAAAAACCTCCTTCCTTTCTAGTAAGACGTTCATTCTATGTGTTCAGTTTCTTCGAGGGTAAGTAAATAAAAAAGCTATCTCCTGAGCTTCCTTGGAGACTAGCCTTTTTCTCATGCTCAATTATGCTTGCTTAAGCAAAAATTGCTTGCCATATTCCCCGTGATCCAGAATCGTCGGGTGCTCGATCTGAATCGTCGAATGGTCAATTCCGTACTTCGTTTGTAAAATGTGATTAATCGCCAGAATGACACAATACGGTTGGATTCCTTCACGAACGAACACATGTGCTGTCAGGGAGTAATGTTCCGTGGATACCGCCCACAGGTGCAGCTCATGAACATCCTCCACGCCCTCTACTTCACTGAGGTCCTGACGGATTTGATCGAGATCAAACTGCTCTGGAACAGATTCCATCAACACAAGCAGCGATTCGCGAATAATTTTGGCACCACCTGTAAAAATAATTCCCCCAATCACCAAGCTGATCAACGGGTCGAACAGGTAGTAGCCGGTCATGTAAATGAGAATTGCCGACGTAATCACACCAACGGAGCTGAGCAAATCTCCAATAAAGTGCCATAACGCGCTTTTTACATTGAGGTTGTCTTCTTCCTTCATACTGCGGGAAAGTACGATGGTCAGCACGATGTTTACAACCAAACCGATGGATGCAATGGTCAGCATCAACTGCAAATCAACGTCTTGCGGATTAATCATCCGTTTGATCCCTTCAATGACAATCCCGATCGAAATCACGGCAAGAGCCAAGCCATTCAAGAACGAAGCAATAATTTCAAAACGGAGAAATCCGAACGTGTACTTCTTAGTCGGCTTACGTGTCGCCATATAAATAGCGGTCATACTCAACCCTAAAGCAAAGACGTCAGAAATCATATGGGCGGAGTCGGACAGGAGCGCGAGTGAATTGGACATCAAGCCTCCCACAACCTCCACGATCGTAAAAAACAACGTCAATAGGAGCGTAATCCACAATGTTTTCTTCGATGTTTGCTGTTCTTTCACATGATCAAGATGGTGAAAATCACCCTTTTTCATACGTATCACCTCTGTCCATTTAAATTATAAAAATTATAATGTAAGAATTAATGTAATCATATCCTCTTTTACGACAATATTCAAATGAACATTTTATGGATCATACAAGTGATTTTCATTACCAGTCATCTCGTACCAAGACAAAAAAAGCCTCATCCAAAAGGATTAGGCTGATCATTCCTGATTGTGATTCCCTTCCAAAATTCGTCGAATATTCCCCTTGTACTGGGTGAGCAACCGGCTTGCGTCTTCTGCTGGCAACCCGGTCTTTTGCATCACGATCGCCAGTTTTGCGTCACCGTCTGCCTTGTGCAACAGTACGTCTGCCTCATCGGTAGAGACATGGGTCGCTTCTGCCACGATTTGTTTTGCCCGTTCCTTCAGTTTCTCATTGGTTACCTGCACATTGACCATCAAATTTTTGTACACTTTCCCCAACCGTACCATGCATCCGGTCGTAATCATATTGAGAACCATCTTCTGCGCCGTCGCTGCTTTTAAGCGCGTCGATCCGGTCACCACCTCTGGCCCTACTACCACATTAATCGCTACATCCACACCTTGACTGATTTGCGCCACCTGGTTGCAGGATAACGAAATGACTTTTGCCTGCTGCCTTCTTGCTTCCGCCAATGCTCCGATGACATAGGGCGTCCGA
This sequence comes from Brevibacillus sp. Leaf182, assembly GCF_001423865.2. Lineage (NCBI taxonomy): Bacteria > Bacillati > Bacillota > Bacilli > Caryophanales > Paenibacillaceae > Brevibacillus > Brevibacillus sp. Leaf182. Next base: position 151,185 of record NZ_LMPN02000021.1, read on the forward strand.
CCACTCGCCGCAATTCCTACCACGGCATCCCCTGCCTTTACGCCATAGGCAATCACATCTTCTCTGCCGTTCTGCTCCACGTCTTCGGCTCCTTCGACTGCCTTGACGATCGCTTTTTCCCCGCCTGCTATGATTCCCTGCACCAATGAGGGGTCCGTCCCAAAGGTTGGGGGGCATTCAGCAGCATCGAGCAAGCCCAATCTCCCACTCGTGCCCGCTCCAAAGTAAAAGAGCCTTCCGCCGTTTTCCAGACATTCTGCGACCAAATCAACGGCCGCTGCAATCGAAGCCAGCTCCTTTTCAACGGCAAACGCAACTGTTTTATCCTCTTCATTCATAATCTGGACAATTTCTATCGTAGAGAATTTATCCAGCTCTTCTGTTTTCCGATTTCTTGTTTCTGTCGTTAAATCACGCAGGTGAAACTTCATCCAGTTACCTCCCACCCATCTACTCTCATCTTCTCTTTCTACCCCACACCATGCTGCTTTTTCTCCGATGGAAACAGGCTAACCGGAAGATGTCCAGCGGCCTTTCGTTCCCCGAACAAAATGTCTGCCACAAGCTCGATGGCATGGTACGTATGGTCGTAAACGGCGAGAAACGCATCGACCTCTGGCATTACCAGAAGATCATACGGGTTTCGCAGGGCGACAGCCACGACCTTTTTCCCCTGTTGAACGAGCCGATTCACCAGCACCGATTGGCCTTTAAAGATATGGGCATTGTACGTAAAAACGACGATTTGCTCCAAGGATGCCATCCCATTCTCCACAAGATCCACTTCATCCTCTGTCGGGTTGAGTGTCGACATCATATGGTATTCAACTTCTCGATATTTTCTCAATGGTGCGACCAAATCGCCAGAAGCTGCTTGCCCATCCTCTGCCAAAGTGAGGTTGGCCATCCCCGGAAAAATCACCCCGAGCGGTTGCGTGCTTTTCTGTAAAGGAAGCACCTGATGTTCATTTTTCACCAAGGTTATGGCTTGGGCGAGGGCACTTTTCGCCATGTCTGCATGTTGGACACGGTCAAAAGAAGGGCCTTTTGCTCGCAAGCAATGCTCCCAGGAAAGAAATCGTATCTTTAATTGAAGCACGCGATTTACCGCTTCGTTGACCCGCTCATCTGACAGCTCCCCCGAATGAACGGCCGCAACGAGGCGTTCATACGTTTTTTGCTGAACTTCATGCGTGTGGGAAACCAGAACCAGATCGATCCCAGCCTGCACACAACGCACCGCCGCTTCCGGAACCCCGATGGTACCCGCAATGGCAGCCATCTCCATACAATCCGTTATGGCTACCCCATCAAAGCCGAGCGACTCACGCAAAATTCCCGTCACGATCTCCTTGGAATACGTAGCAGGAGAACCCGACTCATCGATACTCGGCAAACTGATATGTCCAACCATCACCATGGGGACTCCTGCCGCGATACTGCGTTGGAATGGAACCAACTCGACCTGATCCAGTCGCGTCCGATCATGCCCAAGCACAGGAACGGCTTCATGAGAATCAGTGCTCGTATCGCCATGACCAGGGAAGTGCTTGATAGAGGGAATGACACCGCTCGCGAGCAAGCCTTGAATAGCGGACTCACCAAACCGCGCCACCTGCTCTGGCGCTTCTCCAAAAGACCGCACCCCAATGACCGGATTGTCCGCATTGTTGTTCACATCGACCGTCGGGGCAAAATTGACTGAAATCCCTGCTGCACGCAGCTCCTCACCTGTTGCCTGGTAGATGCGCTTGGCTTGATCGAGATTGCCTGTCGCACCCAAAGCCATCGCGCCGGGAAAGCGCGTCGCCCCTTTTTGCAAACGGGAAACCACGCCATTTTCCTGGTCGGTCCCGATTAACAGCGGATAGGGATGCCAAGACTCATACGCCCAGCTCTGGAGCTTCTGTACGCGCTGATAGGTCTCCTCCGGTGTCCCGATATTGCGGCTAAAAAGAATCACATTGCCAATCTGTTTTTGTTTGATCCACGCTTCCATTTCTTCGGGAATATCCAGCGTAGGGTAACCGATCATCAGCAGTTGCCCGACCTTCTGTTCCACTGTCATATGTTCGGCTTGCATGGAATCCACCTCCCTACCGACTTGCTCTTGTTATGAGAATGCTTTGCCGTACTTCGCATACTGCTTCCAACTGCGATAACCGAGCCTCGCATAGAAGTCGACCAGCGTCGTCCAATCGATCACAATGTTTGGAATACCGCGATTCCGCAAAGCCACAATGCCCGCCTCTACAATCGCTAGTCCCAAACCTCGACCTCTATACTCCGCATCCACGCCCAATGGACCGATGCCGCCCAGCCCATCTGCAAACAATGGTGCCCAGTATACGTTTTGGGCAACAAACGGAGAATGAGCATCATTGATTCGGCAAAAACCGACGATCTCACCGTGCAGCTCCACCACGACGAATTCGCGGCCAGTTCCTCCCCGCTGAAAATAGTGGATGGCTTCATACTCCCAGCGCCCGGGAAAGCATCGATGCAGGAAGGCCAAGAAGGCAGCTTGGTCCGCCCTCGTCAACAGTCGAAAGCGGCCATCTGGTACCTCTGGCAAATCTAGCTCCGCTGGTTCGAGATACTGGCCTAACAGATCGTTCTCCAGCCGATCCTCCGAGTGATACCCTTGTCTCTCAAACCACGCTTTTACGTCCGCAGATTCATCGGGTATGCCCGGGAAATAATGATACGGATCGCGTCCCAGCAAGACCTTTTCTACCCCTTGCTCTCGCAACGCATTTTCTGCCCTTGCCAGCAATTCACGCCCGACCCCTTGCCCGCGATGCGAGGTAGAAACGAGTAAGACCTGTATCCAGCCAATGCCTTTCCCCAACTGAATGTCGAGCTTTTCCTGCCAGCATTTGGCCACGACAAAACCGACAGGACGCTGCGTCACAGCATCTACCGCAATCCACGACCCGGCTTTGACTACATTCTGATCCTCGAAGCTGTTTTGCCGCATGAGCCCAGGCCGCATGGGAAAGCGCTCACCCAACTCCTGATTCCACAGCTCACACAGAGCGTCCGCATATTGATCGTCCCAAGGTACGTATTGCATCGGATGCTAGCCTCCCTTACGCCCTATTTCAATCCAGAAGTTTTGGAGCCTTCCACAAAATATTTCTCCGCAAACAAAAACACGATCAAAATCGGGATCAAGCTGATCAAGGCCCCTGCTACCAGCAGTTGGTCCTCTGTCTTGTACTGACCGCTCAAAGACAAAATCCCGATCGGCAGCGTAAAGTTCTCGTCCGAAATGAGATAAATGACTGGCGCCAAAATCTCATTCCACTTCCCCATAAACGTAAAGACCGCCAGTGTTGCCAAGGAGGGCTTGCACATCGGCAAAAACACTCGCCAGTAAATCTGGAACGGATTGCAGCCATCCAGCTTTGCCGCTTCCTCGTAATCCTTCGGGATGTTCAAAAATGCTTGCCTCATTAAAAAAATGGCAAACGGCTGTCCGAGCCACTCCAAAATCCAAAGCGGAGCCAACGTGTCGAGCAGTCCCAAATTTTTAAAGATAATAAACTGTGGGACAATCGTGACGATCCCCGGAATCATCATCGTTCCCAGCACAATCATGAACAGCGTGTCGCGAAAAGGAAAACGCAGCCTTGCAAAGGCAAAGGCAATCATCGAGCTGGACAATAGGGCCCCAATAACCGAGAGAATCGCGACAATCAGACTGTTGATCGTATAGCTGCTAAAATTCGCCTGTTCCCACACGGTTGTATAGTTGCTCCACTGTGCTGGATTGGGCAGCCATTCTGGCGGAAATTGCATGTACTGCTTGTAGGTTTTCAGCGAGTTAAACACGGTCGTTAAAAACGGAACCAGCATAATCAAGGTACTGGCTATGACAAACAGGTATCCAACGATTTTATTGAGAGGAAAACGCTTTTGCATGGCTACCTCCTTGCCTCTTAATCATAATGAACCCATTTCTTTTGGAGCTTGAATTGGATGAGCGTAATGGCAAGCAGGATGAGGAACAACACCCACGCGATGGCAGAGGCATAGCCCATTTTGAAAAAGCTGAATGCTTGGCGGAACATGAACAGCATCAGGACGAGGCTGGCGTTATTCGCACCACCTGTCGAGCCTGCCTCCGTAGAGCCCCCGGTCATGACAAAAATCTGCTCGAAGTTTTGGAAGGAGTAAATCGTGTTCAAGATAACGACCAGAAACGTCGTGCCGGAAATCATCGGGACTGTCACCCGCCAAAACTTTTGCCAAGCGTTGGCTCCATCAATCGAGGCTGCCTCGTACATGTCAGAAGAAATTCCTTGCAGCCCAGCGAGAAAAATAATCATCATGTAGCCGACTGATTTCCAGATGGCGATGAGAACCAAGACTGGGATGACCCAGAATTCATCAATCAGCCAGTTTTGCGGGGCTAGCCCAAGCTTAGACAGAAAAGCATTGGCAAAACCGATCCGCTGGTTAAATACCGCGTCCGCTACATACGCGATCACCGTCCATGAGGAGATAACAGGCAAAAAGTGAACCATCCTGAAAAATTTCAAGCCCTTCAGCTTTTGATTCAGGGCCACTGCTAACAGCAACGCCAAAAACGTTTTGGCCGGAACGTACAGGATCGTAAAATAGACCGTATTCCATAACGCGCGATAAAACAGCGGGTCTTCAAACAGCTTTGCATAGTTGTCCAAGCCCGTCCATTTAGGCGGATTTAAAATATCGTAGTCCGAAAAGCTGAAGTACAATGAAGCGACCGATGTTCCCACGACGAACACGAGAAAGTGGATGAGATAAGGGGAGACCAGGAGCAGTCCCCATCTCCCCTCGCTATCCAACCCTTTTCTCTTTTTCACAGCAGGCTTCGCCTGTTGCTTGGTTTGCAGCTCTAGCATGGTTGTCACACATCCTCACTGATAGATGACTACTGCTTCTTGAAGAAGTCATCCAGAACTTTTTGAATCCCTTGGTCTGTTTTCGTAATGAATTCATCCGTTCCGTATTTATCCATAAACAGCTCCGCCAGATTATCCGTGAACACCTTCACCCACTCGGTAAAGACAGCGTTGGTATCAATTGTGCCCGCGAACTCCAAGGTGTCGAGGAAGACTTTTTTGTTTTCCGGCTTCGTGGCTGGGTTTAGGAACATTTCGGAATTCGCCACTGATTTTTTCACCGGAATGGCTTCCCCTACTTCTGTCCACTCTTTTTGTGCTTCATCTGATGTCGTCCAGTAGGTGATCCATTCTTTAGCGGCCTTGACCTTCTCTTCCTCTGCTTTTTTGTTGATGACCCATGAGTTGGCGATTACGGGTGCGAAGCGTTTGCCGTCCGGTCCTTTTGGCATAGGAGCGACATCGTAATTCAACCCTGCACCATTCATCGAGGTTGTTGCTGCGTAAATATCGATTTGCATCGCCACAGCCCCGCTCAAAAACGCTTTGAAGTTGCTTTGGAACGCCTTCAAATCAGCAGGATTCGGGAATAGCTTTCGCTGCATGCCGTCGACCATCCACTCGACCGCTTTTTTGTTCTCCGGGCTGTTGATAATCGATTTTGTCAACGTCGGGTCCAGTACCCCGCCCCCATACGCTTTCAAGATGTTAAACGCACCGCGTGAGCTACCGAAAAACGCGAAGCCGTACTGCTTCACTGATTTTTTATCAAAAGCAGGATCGTCTGCATTTTTCCCGTTGGCATCGAGGGTCAGCTTGACAGAAGCCGCCTTCAAATCATCCCAGGTCCAGTCAGCCGTAGGATATGGCACGCCCGCTTTGTCGAACAAATCCTTGTTGTAGAAAAGGGCTCCGACCTGGATGCCCTGCGGCACGCCCCAATACTTCCCCTCGGAGTCTTTGTTGAACTCCAGACCGTTGAGCTCATCTTTGCTAATTTCTTTCGTGACGTAGTCGGTGATGTCGAGAATCGCGCCACGTTGGGCGTAACCAAATACTTTTGTCCCGTCGCTCTGCCAAAGATCAGGCGCATTCCCGGCCGCGATCTGAGTCGTCAGCTTTTGATAGAAGTCATCATAAGGAGCGGTCATCGTTTTAATTTTGATGTGCGGATGTGATTGTTCGAATTTTGCAATAATTTCTTCCATCTTTTTCTTCGTGGGCGGATCAGAGCTGTAGCCCATATACAATTCGACTTTGTCCCCCTGCTGTGTGGAGGACTGGCTGCTACATCCGGAAATAAGCAATGCCGCGGCTAAGCCAATCAAACCAAGTACTGAGAGAAACCTTCTCTTTTTCATGGAAAACCTCCCCAATTGCATGAAGTAAAAAACTTGCATAGCTAACGATATTTCGAAACGCCTAACGTACTACAAGCTGGTAAGGAAAAAAGGATAAAGGCAGAAGTTTGTGTATTCTCAGGAGGATTTGCTTATTTGTATTGCTCCCGAACAGCTTTACGCGTCTGGCGCAAGTACGCAGCAGAGACGTCGTAATTTTTGGCAGCAACACCTCTAAACAAGATGTCGATCACATTGAGTTGTGCGATTCGTGAGGAAGTGGCGGCACTGCGTTCATCCGCTTCTGTTGAAAACGTGGTTAAGTGAATATCCACGCATTCCGCCAAGGAGTTCGTGCCGTATTTGGTAATGCCGATGGTCACAGCACCCGATTTGCGGGCTTGTTTCATCGTGGTTATGATCTGCGAGGTTTCCCCCGAATTCGAGATGCCAACTGCCACATCACCAGCCGTCAAGGTGACTGCCGAAGTAAGCTGCAAGTGGGAATCCGAATGGGCGGTGCACATTTTATTGATGCGCAAAAATTTATGTTGGGCATCCTGGGCAACCAATTGCGAAGCACCCACTCCGTAAAAATCAATCCGAGTGGCTCGAAACAGCTCTCCAATCGCCTTCTCCACTGCTTCTGTATCCAAAATTTTGATCGTTTCCCGCAAGGAGAGGATGTTGTTGAGCGAAACCGATTCAATCAAGGTGTACATATCAGCATCGGGAAGAATCTCTTTGTATTCATCCTGAGCGGTAGACGATTGCAGATCACCCGCTATTCTGATTTTCAACTCCTGAAAACCATCTACACCGATACTTTTGCACATGCGTATGATGGCAGCTTGGCTGGATTCGCTTCTTTCCGCGAGCTCCTTGATGGAAAGACGAATCACCTCATCCGGATTGGCTAAGATGTAATGCGCCGCGTTTTGTTCAGAACGCTTGATATTGTGCAACGATTCGCGGATGCGCAGCAACCCGCCATTCAACACGAAACCACCCCTTTAGTCCGCGAATTTGTTAAGCGCTTACATACAAGTGTGACTTTGGTAAATGATTACATATTTTGTATTATAGACACTTGAAATAAAATATCAATATGAATTGTCAGATTTGAAATAAAATTTCAAAACTATTTTTCGACACTTTCTCCCTTTATTCGTCCTGTGATAAATATTTCACAATTTATACCGTTACTTTTACGAATCTCTTTCCGTATTAATCCATGTACACCCAATTGACAATTAATGGGGATGATCAAAAATGACCAAGCGTAAGGCACTAGCATTCGCCCTGATAGCGACACTCCTTTTGCCAAACACACCTGTTCTGTCAAACGAAGCCGCAGCAGCCTCTTCCCACAAAGCGAAAGCAACTGTATCTGCGAGCAAGATAGAAGAGCTTTCCATAAAAGATCTGAATAAAAAAGCAAAAGCGACTCTGAATCACGTCAAAGAAGTTATCCCTGACCTGAAGAACTATCACATCACCTCGCTCTTAAAAGAGAACGTCGTCACCACCTCTGGTCCTATCGAACGTCTGGAAGTAATCTTGTCGAGCACACCGGAGGGTACTGCCCCAGACTTTGGAGTTGTCCATGTAAACGCAAGTACAGGAGAGCTGATCGGTGTCGCCATCCAAAACGGACTTCCCTCTTCGAAAGAAGTTTTAGGTGATGAGAAAGCGATCAAAAAAGGCAAAGAGCATCTCAAACTTTTGTTTGGAAAACAGGCAGAAAAATACAAGTTCTCACAGATCCAGACCTCTACTGTCCAGGATAAAAAGACACAGATTCTCGTCATTTACACTTCCCCGGATCATTACATCAACGTAACCATGGATCGTGCCGGAAAATTAAAAGCTATCCAAAAAGACATCTATCCCAAAACAGAATGAGTCCAATTAAAAAGAGACGGTTCAGCCGTCTCTTTCTTGATGCTACGAAACCAACCTTACAACCCTGTAATATTTCGTAAGGTAAATCAATTTCCCATTTTTCTCTTATCGATTACGATTCTCCTGTTACATATAAAGGAGGATCACCAAAAATGAATGGCATGGAAATCAACATTCACTACTTTCGCTTGATTAATGACTTGGGGAAAGAGTATCCGGCTCTCAATCCCGTGGCTTTTTACGTAGCGGAATATACGGTGTTTATTCTGGCGTTGAGTGCTTTGGTGTACTGGTTTACGAGAAAACATGAGAATCGCATCATGGTCCTTTGTGCGACGTTAACGTTTGTCATTGCTGAGCTATTCGGGAAAGTAGCCGGCAGCTTACATGCGAATAATCAGCCATTTGCAGAGCTTGCAAACGTCAATCAATTGGTTCAAAAAGCGGTCGACAATTCGTTTCCCAGCGACCATACGATCCTGTTTTTTTCCTTTTGCATGACCTACTGGCTTTTTAGAAAGACGACGGGGCCACTCTGGATGCTACTTGCTGCTTGTGTCGGTCTTTCTCGCATTTTGGTAGGCGTTCATTATCCGGCAGATGTCATCGTGGGTGCCCTGATCAGCATTGGGTCTGCCTTGGCCGTCTATATGATCGTGCCAAGATTGAGTTTTGTCCATACTCTACTTGCTTTCTATGAAAAAGGAGAGCAAGCGATCTTGCCTGCCAAATCGAAGACGAGAGACTTTTGATACACCGCTACGTCTCTGTTATCGTTCCACCATTGACATGCAATACCTGGCCCGTGACATATCCCGAATCATCCGAGGCCAGGTAGACATAGGTCGGGGCCAGCTCGAACGGCTGCCCTGCGCGACGCATCGGTGTGTCGACGCCCAAGGTCGTGATGTACTCTGCGGAATAGCTGGATACTTGCAACGGCGTCCAGATTGGACCGGGAGCAACTGCATTCACCCTGATGCCTTGCTTGACCAATTGAAGGGACAAGGAGCGGGTAAAGGAGACGATGGCCCCTTTGGTTGCTGAATAATCAACCAATTGCGGATGACCAGCATAAGCAGTAACCGATGCCGTACTAATGATAGAACTACCTGGCTGCAAATGCGGCAACGCCTCTTGGGTGATGTAAAAAAGGGGGAAAAGGTTGGTGCGAAACGTGTCTTCCAGTTGCTCGCGGCTTATATGGAGGATGCTTTCTTGTGGAAACTGTACGCCTTGATTCAAAACAAGCACATCCAATTTGCCAAAACAGCCAACCGTTTGGCGCACCACCTCCCGACACCAAGCCTCGTCGCGCAAGTCTCCCGGCAGCAGCAAACATTGCCCTCCGTAATACTCAACGACTTGCTTGGTCTCCTCAGCGTCGATGTGCTCATCCAAATAAGGAATCGCTACAACTGCCCCCTCCTTCGCAAACGCAACGGCTACAGCACGGCCAATCCCGCTATCTCCACCCGTTATAATTGCTACCTTTCCCCGAAGCTTTCCGCTTCCGATATAGTGAGGATTATCGAAAATCGGTCGCGGGACCATCAAGTATTCCATCCCCGGTTGTCGATCCTGATGCTGCGGCGGAAACGTGAGGGGAGTCTCTTCGCAAGTAGTCTTGTAACTATAATATGGGTATCTCGGATACATGGAAAATACCTCCTGTACGGATTCAGTCGATATCGCCATGATATTCGCCTACCCTTCTTTCTGTGCGCCGTATACGCCATCAAGCCTCCCCAGTATGTCGAGCCGATCAATATCCCTGGTAGGGCACAACATGGAAGGAAAATGACATGTATGTATGACATGACCTTTTCCCATTATGGAAGCAACCATTTATGCGACAATCATCTTGATGAACTGAAGAATAAGTGGAACACCTTGTATTGGAATGTCACTCAAAATCAAAACGCCCGGCTGAACAACATATAGATTGGGAGGTTGAAGCATTCCATTGATGAATAGATTCACAACAGAAACTTCATTCGGGTCCAGAATCCCGGAAGTACTGAATAAGATGACAGCATCACTGTTGGTATACATGTTTTTGACTCCATCTGAAATGGCCGTATACTGATAGGTTTCTGTTCGTATTAAACCAGGCGTACATGGACATGGGGGACAGGGAGGACACGTTGGGGAGGGTTTTACTGGGAAAATCCCGGGACAACCTAACGGCTGGACGATTTGCAGACACTGTCTCCTCACTGGGTATGACTGTGTGACATGGCGCCTCATGAGATCACTCGTCCTTTCTCGAAGTGCTTCGAACCTTCACTCCGGTTTACACATAGGAGTGAACCCCAGGCATATTCCATCCACCTGGGGCCACCATCCTATTCAACTTAGTTAACGACAAACTCTACAACTACGGGTGTACCATCATTTTCGGCATCTCCATCTGGAATCGTAATCGCTGTCGTTGTCATTGTGGAAGTATTGCCTGCCTGGATTACCCCGTTAATGTAGAGATTGTAAAAAGCATACGTACCAGGAAATGCAGTCGCAGCAGCGCCCGCGTCATTGGTAAAGGCTGTTGCCGCAATGGCAAACGTAGCACCAGTACCAGTTCCAGCACCCATGGTAGACGTAAATCTCAATGAGGTTAAATACGGTTTCACAATCGGCACTTAGAACACCTCCTCCTCTATTTAATCCCTACTAGTAAATGATTGGTTTCATAAGATTGAAACCGACAAATGACAGCAGGAACCTGCACATTTTTCCTCAAAAGAATATAATTGGAAAATAAAATTACCCTCCCACTTTACCAGTAGGAGGGCGACATGATTTCTAATCCTGAAACAGGACTCGCAACTGCTCTTTCTCTGCGTCACTCAATACGTATTCTGCCATCGGAAACAGCACACTCTCTTCTTTAAAAAAATGTTCCATGAGTATTTCTACTGACTTCAGCAAATGAGTGTGGACAGCTTCTACCTCTACAGGCTCAGACTTTTCCATTTCAACGATTTGCATGAATGACATCAGGCTTTCATGAATAAGATCATGCTCTTCCTCCATGACAGCAATTGGTCCCATCTCCCGTTCGATATAGTTAGCCATCAGGGGATACAGGTCTTCTTCCTCGCGTCTGGAGTGTTTCTCCAGTTCTGCCCGAAACAAGGACGCCAGCTCATGAAGCTCTGTTAAGCCTTTCTTTCTTTTCGTAGGTTCGGCAGTAGATTTCAGGCTATTTGCTAGATGTACCAGATCATTCATCTGCTCAGCTAATGATAGGTGTTCGTCTTTCAATTTTTCCAGAGCTGGACACAGCTTCCTTCGCCCCTCAAACTCCTGCATCATCCCCATACATCCTATAGGCGGTGGTCCCATTACAATCCCTCCATCTACGAGTGGAAGTTAGTTACCAAAAGAAATATGATACGCTAGCTGTCCCCGATTGTCTCTAACAACCATTCGAATGCAATCATCCTCTTGCGAAAAAACAACTGGACCATTCTGGATGGGAATCGCAACAAACTGGCAAGGATTAAAATAGAGTCGCAGATGCTCCTCATCCTCCGTGATCTCCCATTTTGCCAGTTGCCTTTCTAAGAGAGCCGGACTGTGTGGTTCGGCATCATCCGCTACATCTTGAATGAGTATCCCCATTTTTTTATCCACCAAGGAAGGCAGCTCCTGGTGAATCTCGGCAATCGTTCTCTTACTAGGATTCATGGCAACTGATCACACTTCCTTCCCCGGATTATTTCCCTTGTTCTCTTCGATCTCGCTGGTCTTTTCTCAATACTATCCATGCCAGTGGGAACAACACTACCGTTGCACCGCTGAGCAATAGCACCTCCATATATCGCTGTGCAAAATACATATTGACTGTGTACTGGGTGCACACAATGCTGGCGAACAAGATCAGTGCTACTAGGATGACACCTCTATAGCTGCTCTTCATATCTCTTCACCCCTACAGCGTATACAGCTCCATCTTTCTCTTGAAGCACAATTTCCGGAAGTGGTCTTCTTGGGGGACCGGCGAGCGGCTTACCTGTGGCGATATCAAATTTTCCATGATGGCAAGGACATAGCAGCTCTTTCTCATCTCGGTCCCAAAATACCGGACAACGCAGGTGGGTACATGCATTTTGATACGCCTTATATTCCTTTTCCTTCACATATACAAACAACGCGCTGTCATGCTCTCCTGGATAGTTAAACTCAATCGCATCTCCGGGTTTTATATCGCTGAGACTGGCGATTTTTTGTGTGGGATACGACTTGCTGGATGAACTCATCAGCTCCTTGGCAGCTAATGCCCCCCATGGCAGAGTAGACGCCGCGAAAAGACCGGCTGCTCCTACCATTGTTTTCATAAAACTCCGTCGATCCAGACTACGCTCATTGGAACGATTGATGTTATGTGTATAATTGTCATCCTTCAACGGAATTGGGCGGGTTTTCTCGTTCTCCATAAGGTATTCCTCCCCTCTAGAATAGCTTCTGTTTGCCCTGCAGAATGCCAGGCAGGCTAATTTTCACATTGGTTTCGCCTTCCAGCACATCCGGGTCGTGACTGGCAGTCCATTTGCCATTGGCCAAAGGAATCTGTGCCCGCTTTTCTTCCAGCTCTGCTTCCTCAATCCACTGCAAGGTGTTTGTCGGGCAAACCGAAGCGCACATCGGCGGGATTCCCTCTTTCGTACGGTCGTAGCATAGATCACACTTGTACATGAGATTCTGTTCTTCATCAAATTTGGGAATCCCATAGGGGCAGGCAATCGTACAATTTTGACAACCGATGCATTTCTCTACCAAAGCTGACAATACGGCCCCATTATCTGCGATTTGAATCGCCTGAGCAGGACAGCTACGGGCACAAGCAGGATTGACACAATGGAAGCACATGAGAGGAATCGTTTGTCTGTTGATAAACGGGTCCACATCCAGTACGTAGTTTCGGTTTCGGTTGTCGTGACCTCCACACTGTGTACACGCCGCCAAGCAGCTTCGACAACCGATGCAATTGTCCATTTCGATGTATAAGACTTGTTTACCCATGGCGAACTCCTCCATGTTTGTGCTTGATAATTTTCGCGGCGCACGCTTTAAACTCAGGCATTTTGCTGTAAGGGTCCAAAGCCGGATTGGTCAGCAGATTGATAGACTGTGCTTTTCCCCAGTGGTACGGGACAAACACCGTATCCTCTCGAATGGCCTCGATCACTTTCACGCGATACTGCGCCTCGCCTCTTCTTGTTTTCAGAGTGACCAGCTCATCGTGTTCAATCCCATAACGTGTCGCTGTTTTTGGGTGAACCTCTAGCAAAGGATCAGGATACATGTCCTTCAAAAACGGGATTCGTCTTGTCTGGTTCCCGGACAAATAGTGGAACACAACTCGTCCCGTCGTTAGCCGCAGAGGATATTCTTCATCCGGCTCTTCCGCTGGCGGGCGGTAAGGCAGCGCACATATTTTGGCTTTGCCATCCGGGTGATAAAATTTTTTATCCAGGAATAAATGAGGCTGTCCCTCGTCACCCTCTTCACGGCACGGCCAGAAAACACCATTGTTTTGATCAATTTTCTCGTAGGTGACCCCGTAATAGTCAGCTATTCCGCCTTTGGAGACCTGACGTATTTCATGAAAAATATCCTGAGGAGACTTCAAGTGAGTAAAGAATTGTCCGCGCCCCATTCTTTTGGCGATTTCTATCTGAATCCACCAGTCAGGCTTGGATTCGGCAAACCATTCCTGCGCCTGACGGTGACGAATGATGCGTCCTTCTAGATTGGTAGTCGTTCCATCGTCCTCTGCCCAAGTCGTAACGGGAAGAACGACATCGGCGTATTCAGCCGATTCGGACAAGTAAAAGTCGCAGCAAACCATAAAATCCAGACTTTTCAGGGACTCCCGAACATGGTTTAGATTTGGCGCACTTACAACCGGATTGGAGCAGAGTAAGTATAAGCTGCGAATCGTTTTATCCTTCATCAACTGGAACATCTCATAGGCAGAGACACCTTTCTGCGGCATCTCTTCCGGGGAAATGCCCCAGGCACATGCTATTTCACGCACATGTTCAGGATTGTCGAGCTTGCGGTAGCCAGGCAATTGGTCGGCTTTTTGCCCGTGTTCCCGCCCCCCCTGACCGTTTCCTTGTCCAGTAAGGGTTGCCACACCTGATTTTGGACGGCCAATCTTGCCTGTGACGAGCGACATATTGGTATAGGCCGATACGTTGTCCGTCCCTTTCGACTGCTGTTCCACACCACGGCAAAACATCACAATCGCCTCGGGTGCCCTCCCGAAAATGTCGGCAGCCCGCACAATCTTCTCCACCGAAACCCCTGTTATTTCGCTGACATACTCTGGTGTGAAGGTAGCAACCACTTCTTTTGTTTCTTCAAAACCATTCGTATGATTTCGAATAAAATCTTCATCAATATGCCCATTCTTGATCAGGAGATGAACGATTCCGTTTGCCAGCGCCAAATCTGTACCGGGTCGCAGATCCAGGTGGATATCAGCTCGACGTGCCAATGGTGTTTCCCTTGGATCGGCTACGATCAGATAGCCGCCCCGATTTTGCACTTCCCAAATACGGAACATGCTGGTTGGATGACACTCAGCCGCGTTTGAACCGGCCAAAAACAAGCAGTCTGTTTGGTGAATGTCCGTCCACGGAACGGTAGAACCGCGGTCAATCCCCAAGCTTCGATTCAATCCGGCCGCAGCGGAGGACATGCAGAAGCGTCCATTGTAGTCGATATAGCGGGTTTGCAGGGCGACCCGCGCAAACTTACCCGTGAGGTAGCATTTTTCGTTCGTCATGGAAACGCCAGAGTAAACAGACAAGGTATCTTTGCCATAGTTGTGCTGCAACTCCTTGAACTTGGAAACGATCAAGTCAAGTGCTTCTTCCCATGACGCTTCCCGAAAACCTTCTGCCGTGCCTTTTAATGATGCATCTGTTCGAATCAACGGCCGCTGTATCCGATCCGGATGGTTCACCTGCTGATAAGCCGTCACCCCTTTTGGGCACATCTTACCCAGATTGACAGGGAAATCGTATCGTGGCTCCACTCCGATAATCTTGTTCGTCGTTGTATCTACACGCAGGTTCATCCCGCATTGCATACCGCAGTAGCAGCAGTGCGTACTAACCAATTTCTCGTTCGGATGTATCTTGTTTTCCATTACTTTAAAAAATTTATCCTTTGGCATGTTGATTTGCCTCCCTGGCATTGATCTCGTGCGTAGGAACTCCTGTGAAGCGGAACATCCGGTATTTTCTGCGGCACGGCAAGCAAAGTTCAGCCAAGTGGAATCCTTCTTCCATTTGAAAAGCCATTTCGTTTTTACCCAGCACGTTGATTACATCTGCCGATTGTTCCGCAGAAACAAACTCATTGCTGCACACTTTGCACTTTTTCATTTCCTGTTCGCCATAGTGCTCGCGATAATTGCGTGCAAACACACTCATGGGACGGAACGGTATGTGAGCCAGTTTTCCAAATGGCAGATAAATCAACGTCACAATCACTGCAAATTGATGCGTGACTGAAATGACCGGGTGCCCAAAGCCGCCTAGGAACATGTTGCTTGCGGTTAACATCAAGCCTGTCAGGCTGATAAACAGTAGCAGGTATAAAGGTAAAAAGTCGTAGACAAAGGATTGCTCAGCCCGTGCCTGCATGTTCTTGTGTCTGCGATACAAAGCCATGACTGCTCCGCCGATGACCATAAAAGCAGTAATGTTCAACGCGTTGTAAAAGAGAAAAGCAACCCAGCCATCCGCTTGTACGGTCAGAACATCCACACCCATGAACACGACCTGATAGTAGCCATTGTCCGTCATCGTGAAATACATCCAGCCAAACACTAACGGAAAGGTGACAAACGCGGCCAAGATGCATCCCCATCCCAGCAAAATATGTTGTGTCCAGCGGTACCATCCCCGATTCCAAATAAAGCGATAGATGGCCAGATGATCCACCGTTGTATTCGCCGTGCTTTTTCGAAAGAGAAGGCGTAGCCCCTTTTTCAAAATGACATTCGTTGGCGGGCGATCTGCCCACGCAGAAAATCGGTATAGGAAGCCTCCAATAAAGACAAGCGTCCCCACCATATAGCCGTAAAGCGCCAAATCAATATGCGTGAAAAAACGTGTTCCCACGTAACTTAGGACGAACAAGCAAGCAATGATGATAAAAGCACGCTTCGCCACTTTGGAAGCAAATAGATAGTTCATACAACACCCTCCCTGCTGCTGCTCATTTTTTCCTTTCGCTCGAGACCATTGTAGCAATGGCTCGTAACCCAGGTTGTGATTTACCTCACACCCCTGCCACAATCAGGACGATTTCCTACCCCCAACCATCAATTTATGATGATATAATGAGTTACCTATGTATCCTTGGTTTAGGGGGGACCCACATGACCGGAAATGGCACAACGTTTGTGGAGCAGATTTCTTCCGATTTTGTGAATAGTCTTGAAACGTTTTCTGTTCGGAAAAATTTCGTTCCCGGAGCCGTTCTGTTTTTGGATGGTGAAAGAGCCGATCAGCTATTCTTAATTTCGTCGGGCCAAATCAAGCTCACAAAGAACACAAATGATGGAAAAGAACTAACACTGCAAGTGTTTGGTGCTGGAGAGCTAGTCGGCGTCTCCGGGCTCTTCGAACAGGAATTAACGTACACCTCCACAGGCACCATGCTGATGGAGGGTGAGATATGGATCATCCCCCGACAAGGGTTGGAAAAAATGCTCATCAAAAACGGTCAATTTTGCGTAGACTTCCTGCGGTGGATGGGATTGATGAACAGGCGGATGCAGTCCAAATTTCGTGATTTGCTACTCAATGGCAAAATTGGCGCCTTGTATTCAACGCTCATCCGCATGAGTAACACGTACGGCAAGCCACACCCCGACGGAATCCTCATCGACCTTTCCCTTACCAATCGTGATTTGGCGCAATTCATTGGTCTGACAAGAGAAAGTGTCAACCGGATGCTTTCCGATCTGAAAAAACAGGATTCTATCGATCTGCTTCCCCACGGGCATATCTTGATTAAGGACCTTGCCTATTTAAAAGAAGCGATTTATTGTGATGATTGCCCTCCTGATATTTGCCAAATGTGAGCAAACTCTACATATTTTCGTGGACAAAAAAAGTCCTGGACTTGTCCGTCCAAGACTTTTTTTCATAAGTGATTCAAGCTTCTTTATCCATGTCTTTGCTCCGCGAGCTCACTGAACATGCCAGCATAGTACTCGACGTCTCCTGCATCGTCTTTAATCGCGCTGATCGTTAACCATTGGAGATACTGATCTCCATTTTTCCGGCGATTCCAGATCTCTCCTTGCCAATAGCCATTCTTCTTGATCGAGTCCCACATCTTTTGATAGAAGTCCGCACCCTGTCTGCCTGATTTTAAAATATTGGGAGACTTGCCAATCACCTCATTCATCTCATAACCGGTCACTTTCGTAAAAGCGTGGTTCGCACTTTTAATAACTCCTCGTGTATCGGTAATCAGTATCGCCTCTCCCGTCTTTTCCATAATGGTTGCGGCGAGCTGTAGCTTCTCTTGATAAAACATCCACATCACCAAAACCAAACTTACCAGCGCAAACTGAGATAACGCCATGAACCCGATCGCGTAATGCCCGGTCAAATTAAACAGCATCGTCAAGATCAACGGCGGGAAAAAGCCTCCTAATCCCCCCATCGCAGATACGATCCCATTTACAATCCCCGCTTGTCGCGAGAAATACATCGGCACTAATTTGAACACGGCACCGTTACCGATTCCAGCACATATCGCCACCATCAAGCACCCTACCGTATACATCAAAATCGATGGCGAAAACGATAAGACAATACCAGACAAGGCGAGCCCGGCAAACACAATTATCAATGCCTTGAAGGGGTTCCACTTATCACCTAGCCAGCCTCCCAAAGGTCTTGCAAGTGTCGCCAAAAGAATGAACCCTGCTGTTCTCATCCCTGCATCTACTTTATCCAATTGGAAATGGCTCACTAAAAAATTCGGGAGATACACGGTGAAAGCAACAAAGCAACCAAACGTAATAAAGTAGAACAAACTGATTAACCATAGCTTTTCGTTTTTGTAGACACTCTTGATCTGTTGACCAAGGGGAGTCACTACCTTCGGTTCATTTTTATCCCCCATCAAGAAGGTAAGCACAGCAAATCCCACAAGCAATAGCATGAACATCTGTACAGTAGTGGCCCATCCAAATGATTTAGCCAGAACTGGCGCTGCAAAAGTGGTGATTGCTGTACCAATATTCCCCATACCGTAGATTCCGTTTACAGAACCATGCTTTTCTTTCGGATAGTATTTAGGTAGAGACGTGACACCAACGGAAAACACCGCTCCGCCTATCCCTATAAATAGCCCGCCGATTAACAAATCTGTATAAGTGGTCGCCTGGCTAATATAAAAAACAGGAGCCAGCAGCAAGAGAAAGCTGATGCTAAATAGTATTCTCGCGCCAAACCGGTTACTCCAATATCCTACGGGGATTCGCAGCAACGATCCAAGCAAGACTGGAATCGCTGTCACCCACGCCACTTCGCTTGCACTCATGGGTACGGTTTCTTTGATAAAAGGCATGAGCGATGACAGAATGACCCATACCATGAAACCGACCGTAAGACTCAACGTCTGTAACGGCAACTGCCATTTTCGTACCATAAACAACACCCCTCACTTGGGAAATCTTCTTCATCCACTATGATAAGAGGCAAAGTTTGGTTTCGTTGTGATTTTAATCACAGCTCCTTCCAGACGATCCGCTTATAATCAAAGCGAAATCTTGAATCGAAGGAGTGGATTATACATGTTTTGTTATCAATGTGAACAGACTCCATCAGGTGGTTGTAAGGTCATCGGCGTTTGCGGAAAGAATGAAGATCTTGCGAGTATTCAGGATACAATAATTTTTGCTTTAAAAGGAATTGCAGCTTATGCCACACATGCTCGTCAACTCGGCTATATCGATCCTGAAGTGGATGGGATTACTCAGGAAGCTCTCTATTTTACATTGACGAATGTGAATTTTAACTTGGATGAACATTTGCAAATGGCCATGAAAGTAGGCAAAGCTGCGATAAAAGTCATGGAGCTTTTGGATCGGGCTCATACGGATCATTTCGGAGTCCCGCAGCCAATTACAGTCTCGCAAAATAAAATCGAAGGAAAATGCATCGTTGTTACGGGACACAATCTGTTTGCTCTCGAAGAGCTGTTAAAACAGACAGAAGGCAAAGGAATCAATGTGTATACGCATTCCGAAATGCTGCCTGCACATGGCTATCCCGCACTGAAGAAATATCCTCATTTGAAAGGAAACATCGGGAAAGCATGGTACGATCAACGCCAATTGTTCGAGAAATTTCCAGGTGCCATATTGGCTACAACAAACTGTGTGATGCCTATTCGAGGCAGCTACGCCGATCGTTTCTTTTCCTATGATATAACCGGTTTGGAAAATGTGACGAAAATTGTAGATAACGATTTTGCGCCGCTCATTGAGAAAGCATTGTCTCTCCCTGAGGTTTCCATCGAATCGGAACTGACATTGACGACCGGGTATCATCACAAAACGGTTCTCGGCATCGCCCCTGAAATTATTCAGGCAGTCAAGGAAGGACAGATCAAACGCTTCTTCGTCATCGCTGGTTGTGACGCTCCTGGCAAGGGAGGCGAATATTACCGCGAATTGGCTACGTCCTTACCGCCAGAAACAGTCATTCTGACTACCTCCTGCGGAAAATTCCGTTTTAACGATGTAGATTTCGGCACCGTGCCAGGTACCAACATCCCAAGATATATCGATTTGGGACAGTGCAATAACTCGGTTTCTACCATTACGATTGCGGCTGCATTAGCCGATGCCTTTGAGTGTGAAGTGAACGAGCTGCCGGTAAGTATCGTTCTTTCCTGGTTTGAACAAAAAGCGGTTGCCATCCTGCTCGGTCTGTTTAGCCTGGGAATACAAGATATACGGATTGGCCCAAAATTGCCTGAGTTCATTCAGCCCGGGGTTCTGCAAGTACTGCAAGACTTGTTCCACATCCAGTTGATTGGTGACGCCCAAGAAGATATGAAGCAAATGCTCGGAATCACTCAGTAGGCATAATAGAAAAAACGGCTGTCAGAGAGTTAGTGGTAAGACTAACCAATGACGGCCGTTTTTTCATTCTTTACCTTTTAAGGAACTGATCCATTTTCCTGTGTGTGCGTCGACAACTCCTTTGTCTCCGCTGAGGCGGTAAACAAGCCGCGGTTTTGGTTCCTCTACCTCGTTAAAGTCTAAATCCGGTAGCAAGTAGTAGAGTTCGAGCGATTTTTTTACGGCTTGCTCCGTTTTTTTCGCAAAGGCCAGGTCTACTCTCTGCATGTTATTGTCGAGAATAACGGGCGGAGGAAGCTGGTCATCCCCTATAATACTGCTGCCTGAGTACGGGTTGACAGATACTTTAAATCTTGCGCCCTCAATCAGAAGACCATTTTTCAACCATCCAAAATGCACTTTATAGTCCCGCCAATTCGTCTCTTTCCCCCTCAGACCTCCATCATACGGCTGTGGATCAAGCATATAAATATTTGCAAGCTGATCACGGAGCGTCGTTTGCAGGAGATGGATTGCACCCGCCTCCGCCTGCTCACGGGTAAAAGCTCCGTCTTTCTGACTCCCCGCCTTTGGAGCTGAGGGCATTTCCTTCAAAATCTTGATCGGTTGCTTTGGTTTCGCCACCGCCCCTTCGCCATCGATCATCACGCCTGAGATCGCATCTACCATTTGCGGATCGGTTGGTAGGTAATCGTAGACCAACATGTATTTCTCCTCATGATCTCCACTAGAAAAACTCTTATAATACATGGTTGGCTCCGTTTTTTGTTCCAACAGCTCGCGCGCTTCCTTTTCCGATATGATTTGGCTTGCGTCAGGCAACTCCCCCTCATACCATAATCGATTGAATCGCAGAACCTTTCCGTCTCCTCGCATGGTTACAGTGATCCCATTGTCCTTAAAAGGAATACCATTCTCTACTCTCTGAAATTTAAAATAGTACGTTTCCGAATTGTTGCTCTCGAAATCGCCTTCTTCTAGCAATGTTAGCTTCGCTCGTTCCTCTGGAGGAATGACTTTTGTGAGAAACTTCATTACTCCCTCAAGAGCGATTTGCTTTCTATTCGCTGTAGCAGGGCCAGGGGCTTCGCTGTGCTCGCCATGGTATTGATATCTCAACAGATTCCCTGAGACAGGATGAATTACATACATGATACTTGATTGATCTGATTTATTCCAAATAAGGGACCACCCCGCATAGGGTATATAGTCTTCATACGGTTCGTAGTAGTTTCCAAAGCCGTACTCATAGCCTTCGGGGATAGTCACCCATTTCTTGGCGTATTCAATAGCCTCTTGTTCTGAAAGAATCTTTTCTGATTTTTGCTCAGCCGCCTGTACCAGTGTACTCTCATCTGCAATATTGCCTAGTACGAGTAAGGATAAAAGCAAGAGAATCGACAATCGTTTCCAAAATCCTTTTGTACTACTTTGCTTCATACACATGTTCCTCCTCTATCTATTCCTATCGATTTCATTATATTGATATTTTTCCATTCTTTGTTAACCTTATATCAATATACATATTTTGTAAAACAAAAAAAGAGACAGTTTCCCGCCTCTTTTCCTCCACCTTGACTTGCTATTTCTACCATTTCGTTTCCGTTTTATGTTCAATTATTTGTACGACTTTTGGTTCAACTTCTTTCATCATTTGTTTCAGTAAATCATCGCTGATCGTTACTTTATTTTTTCCATCTTGAAGCTGTCCTTCAGCCTGTGTTTTTGCAATCACATCAATGACTTGTTGTTTCGAGATATTTTTCGATGCTGCAACCTCCACAACAGATTTTCCTTTTGCTAGTTCTTCTTTTAACTCTGTCGGGCTCATTTTTAGTAGAGCAAACAGTTTTTCATTGTTTATAAAATTATCAGCATAATAATCAGGCTTACCGTCTCTGGAGAAATAACCTTCTACTTCAGCGTTAGATGGTTCAAAATCTACCGGAGAAAGACTAATTCTATTCTCCTGAACAAAGACTTGGTAACCCTCTCCTCCTGATCCCTTTTTGGTGTAATTCAAGATAAATGTTTTTTGATTGGGATTGTCCATTTGCTCCATGACAACCTCGTAATCTTTGATGTTGCCGTACAATTGATCAATAAGCTGATCTACCTTCCCCTTGATTTCCTGATCGGGTAAAGTAATGAGTGGCTTCTCCTTAGGCTCCCAATTCTCTTGCGTCAGGTCTTGAATCTCATCCGTAATACCGTTTGTATGGAGGGTAATCTTTTTGCCGGTTCCCCCTTTTTCCTGCAAGACGATGCTTAGTTGGACCTTTTTGGTTGAATCATTCGGATCTCCAAGGTAGCTTGCATCAATAATCTCAAACGATTTTGTTTCGGGAATGGCACGATACAGCTTCTCCAGTGTTGCTTTACCAACCTCATCCAGCTTGACTTGTTCAGAAGTCATTGGTGCTCGAGTAAGCATGTCAATCACAACAGGGGCCGCAAATGCTGCGGTTGGAATCAAAATCGCAGCAGCAACAATTCCACCAATTAATCGTTTTTTCATATTTATTTCGCTCCTTTTTCGTTGCAAATAGTGAGAATAAGATTGTTCGATTCGTTTGGAAATGGCCGGCGGGCACTCCATCGTTTCTGCCTCTTCATGCAGATGTTCACGGATTTTGCGTTCAATAGTCATTGACCTTTTCCATCCTTTCCAGGGGGAGATTCCCTAAGTTTTTTCGAAGCGCCTGGAGGCCAGCATGATATCTGGACTTGACTGTACCCAGTGGAATATCGAGCAAAGTCGCAATTTCCTCAAGAGTATAGTCGTGATAAAAGCGGAAGATAATCACTGTCCGCTGTTTGTCGGTCAGTTTTCGTATGGATTGGGATATCATTTGGTTTGTTCCATCCATCAACGCAGTATGTTCATCTAAATAAGACTCTTCGTGGGAGAAGGAACGAACGCGTTCAAAAATGCGGAATCTCCTCCAGCTCTTGACCCGAAATCTCTGCACTTGACGGATTACCAGGCCATGCAGCCAGAACTGGAAAGGACGGTTCGTATCGTAATTAGCAAGTGAGGTCCACATTTGCATATAGATTTCATTCATGACATCTTCCCGATCCTGCTTATGATCCACCAGAAAGGAGACGGTCCGGTATACGTCCTGAAAGGTAGCATCATACATCGTATGAAATGCCTGTTCGTCACCCTCTTTCATTTTTATAAGTAATTGGTACATCTCTTCATTTTCCATTCAGAGGGCCCTCCTGAGTAAGCAGCTTACACCCTATATTGTCTCTCGATCGGAAAAAGGTTCGGTTTTCTTCGTATTTTTTTTGCTGTACTGCTACTTCTCACCCCACCACAGTCAGAACTACCCATGTTTGGAAGGGTGATAACCTAATTATGTCGAAACCTAAAATTACAGAAATTACAAAGTAAAGCCGTAATGTCAGTTCGAAAAATGAAGAGTGGGAGCGTGTAAAATGAATGTAAAAGAAAAGTTGATATTCATAAAAGAAAATGGCTACCAAGCACCACCCGATACATTACCATTCGTATTAGAAATGATAAATGAAATTGGTTCTTTGGATGCCACATTACGTGATGACCTCATTTATACAACCTTATCACATTGGATTCCTAGTAATTCTCTAACTGCAAGCGAACTAGAACAACTGATACCAATCATTCTAGATAAAAACCATTTGCTTTTTAAGGTTGGTGAAACAAATACAGACTCTGTCTTTACCCGTTCTTTCTCTATGCTAGTCATACCACTACTCCTCATGAGGCATAGAGAATCACCCTTTCTCTCCAGAGAGAACATCCATGAGATAAAAGAGAAAGTATTTTTCAGCGTACGAGAAGAACGAGATTACCGAGGATATGATGAAGAAAAAGGCTGGGCTCATGCCATAGCCCATGCAGCGGATGCATTAGACGATCTAGCTCAATGTTCCGAACTGGATAAAAATGAACTCATCACCATTCTCGATTTGGTTTACGAAAAGATGACCATAACCGATCGAATTTACTCCGATGGGGAAGATGAGAGAATGGTAACAGCCATTGTTAGTGTTATGAATAGAAAAGAACTTAGCCAGAGTTATGTAGAGCAATGGATTCATAGTTTTGGTGATGTGGATAAGAGTTCCGAATTTCTTCCTGCCTTTAAACAAAAAATCAATATAAAGAATTTTTTGAAAAGTTTGTACTTCCGCTTGAAATTTTACAAAGGAAATGCCGATCTCTGCCCAACCATCGAGCAGACATTATATAAAATAGAAAAAGTATACTATTCCTGATATCGGAATGAAACGAATACAAAACAAAAAAGAGGCGGTTCTCCCGCCTCTTCTCCATTCATATCTTATCAAATATACTAATCATTTAATCCCTTTCCCTCAAGAATTTGGGGGATACATTTTTCAACCCTTGACTCTCGCGTTTTGGCTTGCTTGGGAGCGGAAAAATGAAGAATGTAGGCTCTTTGCCGTCCCGGAGTCAATGCTTCAAAAGCAGTTTTCAAGGCAGGGATTTCATCCAATTTATTTTGAAATTCTTCAGGAACGATGTATTCTTCATGCTTTTTAAATTCCACTTCCAAACCGGATTTTTCAACTTCAATGGCCTCCTGAATATAGGCCTTCAAAATAGACTCCATTTCCATAATTTCGTCCACATTGGTGAACCGGATCTGGCGCGCAGACTGTACATTCTCCGTTTGTTGGATGAGAATCCCATTTGGGTCTTTTAACAAGGCACCTTTTTGAAACAGTAGCGCACAATATTCTTTAAACCCATGTATTAAAACGATGTTTTTTTTCTCAAACGTGTAACAAGGATGCATCCACTTAAAATCTTCGGTCAACTCGCAGTCAAGAACAATACTTCTGAGCTTCTCGTATTCTGCCTTCCACTTTTTCGCCTTGCTTAAAAATTCATCAACCTTGGGATTCGTTTTACTTGTTGTCATCAAGGAACACCCCTCATCTAGTTGGTGTCATGTCAATTTTTAGTTTTGACATTATGGTATTTGTATTATTCTATCATCATGTATTCAGGTTCCTTCTTTTAAAGAAAAAGCTTTAGCAGAGTGAGCGAGGACTTTCCTGCTCAAATGATGAGACTGCTTGTCCAAAAGAAACATACATGCCATAGGGAATTCAGGTGAATCTAATTACATGATGGTAACGGGTTTTGTCCAAAAGCATGAAGCGAAAGGGCAAGAACCCGTTTTCTTTTACTCGTAAGTAACCTTCATCCTTTGACTAATTTTATTGTGGTAGTGGGAAAACTAACGAAAAATGGCAGATAAGGGGAATACACATGATCTCAGAATTCAAGCGATTTTTGCTCGGTAGACCTATGAAATCAAGTGAACTTGCCGAAGAAAAATTAAATAAAGTAAAAGCTTTGGCGGTTCTTTCATCTGATGCTCTATCTTCTGTCGCTTACGGAACAGAACAGATTCTTCTCGTGTTAATTACTTTGGGTGCAGTAGCGATGTGGTACTCTCTTCCCATCTCCATTGCGGTTGTTGGTCTTTTAACCATACTCATTTTGTCTTACCGCCAAACCATCTTTGCTTATACAACTGGTGGTGGAGCATACATTGTCGCAAAGGATAATTTAGGAACCACTACTGGACTGGTTGCAGGTGGCTCTTTGCTCGTGGACTACATTTTAACGGTTGCTGTTAGTACGTCTGCTTCTACAGACGCTATTACTTCGGCATTTCCAGTTCTACATGAACATCGCGTCCTTATTGCTCTGTTCATGATTGCTATCGTAACGGTATTAAATTTACGTGGAATTACAGAATCGGCAACGATTTTAATGTACCCTGTTTATTTGTTTGTTGTCGCTATTCTCGTCTTAATTATTGGCGGCGGATATCAATGGATGGTGGGAAATGTGCAAGCCCATCCCCCAGCATATGGGGCAGTTGTTCCAGGTATATCTTTATTTTTTCTATTGAGAGCATTTAGTTCAGGGTGTTCGGCATTAACAGGGGTAGAAGCCGTATCCAACGCAATTCCCAACTTCAGAGACCCAGCACCGAAAAATGCAGCATTAACGCTTATCATGATGGGACTTATCCTCGGTGTTATGTTCATGGGGATTAGCCTGTTGGCTTATTTGTATGGTATTTCACCGAACCCAAAGGAAACGGTGGTATCTCAAATCGCTTCTACTGTTTTTGGACGAGGGATCATGTATTACTCGATTCAAGCTGTTACAGCACTTATTTTATTCCTGGCCGCTAATACTGCTTTTGCAGCCTTTCCTTTACTCGCCTTTATGTTAGCCAAGGACAGATTTATGCCAAATATGTTTATGGTTCGAGGAGATCGTCTTGGTTTTTCAAACGGGATTATTTTCTTGGCTATTCTTTCAGCAGTATTAGTGATTGCATTTAAAGGAAAAACGGAAAACTTAATCCCGTTATATGCGCTGGGTGTTTTTATACCGTTTACCTTGTCACAAGCTGGAATGATGAAACGCTGGATTTCCAAAAAGCCACGAGGGTGGCTCACACCTTTTGTTATTAATACTTTAGGAATGCTAACGACCCTTACCATTTGCCTGATCTTTTTCATTACAAAAATCTCGCAGGTATGGCCAATTTTTGTGTTCCTTCCTATCGTCATTTTCATCTTTAGGAAGATAAATCAGCATTATAGAGATTTGGCAAATGAGTTACGCCTTGATATGGAAACAGACAAACCCGAACCCAAAGGGAGTGTTATCGTTATTCCTGTGGCTGGGATTTCGCAAGTGGTGAAAAACACCATTAGTTATGCGCAATCCTTGTCAGACGACATTGTCGCTGTCTACGTCGGATTCAGTGATGAAGACATGAAAAAAATGGAGGAAAAATGGGAACTCTGGAATCCCGGCGTGCGTTTGATTGTCCTGCGTTCCCATTATCGCAGTATAATAAGACCTTTGTTTAAGTTTATTGACACGGTTGAGTGGAAAAAGGCAGAAACGGATCATGTTACTGTCATGATTCCACAGTTTATTACCAAGCGGTGGTGGCATAACTTACTTCATAACCAGACGAGTTTATTAATCCGCGCGTATTTATTCGCCCGCCAGGATGTAAAAATTGCTACGGTTCCATACCGATTAAAGAGATGAAGCAGTACATTTTCCCCTATAAACTTCCATCATTTTTGATTACCTGGATCTTCATGTCTGTTATTTAAATCAAGTATGAGCCTAAAATTAGATTGAAAGACTACCCAATCATACACTTTTTTTACTCGAATGATTTCTGGCTGAATACTGTTGGAGACCCCAGAAGTGACGGTTACAACAAAGCTGCAAGAGGCCGTATTTCCTGACTGATCCCTGGCTGTGCAGGTGAGCAGCGTCATTCCTACAGGAAAGTCCATGGTGAAAGTTGCAACTGCAATTGGGGCAGGCGGGGAAAAGGACCGTGTGATCCCATGACAGGTAATAGAGGTTACCCCACAAGTATCAGTGGCCGTGACTTCATAGGTAACAGTAGCGGAAGTTTGCCCAGGTAAAACAAGGACTGTGATATCTTCAGGACAAGTGATGGTTGGAGGTTCGTCCATAACGGTGATGGTAAATGAACATACTTCTGTATTCCCAAATATATCTTGTGACGTACAGGTGACAACAGTATCCCCCACTGGAAAAAGCGAGCCGGAAGGCGGAGAACAGGTAACAGTGACTCCCGGGCAGGTGGCAACAGGTGTTGGATAGTTTACAATAGGGCAGGGTACGACCATGTCAGGTGGGCAGGTTGGTGGCTGCACGCATCCATTGAGCAAAACAGAAACATTGCTCGAATCCTCGTTTGCAGTAGCGATGTCAATTCTTCCGTCTCCGTTAAAATCAGCTACGGTTATACTGAGCGGACCTGCACCTGTGGGGAACTGGAAGGGAGTCGAGAACCCTCCCGTCCCGTCATTGATGAGTACAGAAATGTTATCAGAGCCATCATTCGGGGTAGCTAAATCAATGAATCCATCACAAGTAAAGTCAGCCGCTGTTATATCAAAAGGAAATGCATCCGTACCCAAGGAAAAGGGACTTCCCATTGCTTCTGTAAAAGAAGCAAAACCATCGTTTAGAAAGACGGTTACGTTACTCGTTGCGTTATTTGCGACAGCTATATCAATAAACGCATCACCATTTAATTCAACTGCTACAAGGCTACTGGGCGATGAGCCTCCGGGAAGTACAGAAAAACTCACTCCAGGAGTTTGGAACGTACCGTTCCCATTCCCTTTAAATATAGTTACATCATTCGTGTCTCGATTGGCAGTGGCCAGATCAAGGTTGCCATCTCCATTAAAGTCAGCCGCAACAATATCAGTTGGGGCCAATCCTGGGTTCGTGTCAAAAGGACTCCCTGCCGCCATACTAAATACACCCGATCCATCATTCAACAAGACAGTAATAAAACTAGTTCCTGCAAGTTGGCCCCTATTTGCTATAGCTAAGTCCAAACCATTCACACCATCAAAGTCCCCTACAGCAATCGCAAAAGATTCGGAAACAGCAGGAAACACACCGGTACTATAAGCCACAGGTGCAGCAAAAGTGCCATCCCCCATATTTAAAAGGATAAAAACTCGGTTATTGGAAGATTGATCTGTAACAGCCAAATCGATAGAACCATCTTCATTTAAATCAGCTGCTACAATTTGCCCTAATAAAGACCCGGGAAACAAAGTACTGAAGGGGATCGTTTGTGATACGGAAAATACGCCGGACCCATTGTTCAAAAGAATGGAAACATCATTGGACCCACTATCCACTACGGCCAAGTCTATGCGACCATCTCTGTTAAAATCGGCAGAAGTAATGCTGGAAGGAGATGTTCCTCCCGTATTATATTCAACTGCGGGTTGAAAAAATGGGCAGGCCAAATTGGATTCACCCTTTCTTACAGGAATACAGGCAGTCATTCCCTGCATCCTATGCAAATGCCTTTGATCATGATATGGCTGCTTAGGCATAAAGGTGAATCCACTAAAAAAAATGAAGAGGCGGTTTCCCGCCCCTCTTCTTGTATGATCAATCCCAAGCGAACCTCTGCTCTTTCCAAGGATCGCCGTACATATTATACCCGTTCTTCTCCCAAAACCCTTGTCTGTCTTTCTCCATAAACTCAATCCCACGCACCCACTTGGCGCTTTTCCAGAAGTAGAGATGCGGAATGACAAAGCGCAGCGGCCAGCCGTGCTCAGGGGTCAAATCCTCGCCGTTGTGTTTGGTAGCGAACAGATTGCCGCTTTTCATGAAATCGACAAGCGGAATGTTCACAGTCCATCCGTGCTCAGCGTGCAGCATGACGTACTTCGCTTCCGGCTTCACCTTTACCAGCTTCAGTACTTCCTCCACCGGAATGCCTTCCCATTCATTATCCAGCTTGCTCCAGCCTGTAACACAGTGAATATCGTTAGTCGTACCGCCTTTTGGCAGAGCCATCATTTGCTCATAGGTCAAGGCAACTTCCTCTTCAACAAGACCGAAAAGACGAAAGCTCCACTCGGTGGACAGGTCTGTATATTCAGGAACCTCCCCGTAGTGCAGGACAGGAAAACCTGTCGTCTGCTTCTGATTAGGGGGAATACGGTCGCGTTTGGTGTCTGATGATGGATTGATAAACATGTTGTTTCCACTCCCCTCGCTGATCAGTGTTCTCGATTATTTCCCAACCCGCAGCAAGGCGTGATCTACTTTAATGCACATGTCCTGTACAACCTCAATGCCTTGATCTGCAACCAATTTAGCAGCTTCTTCGTTGGCAATGCCTTGTTGCATCCAGAACACTTTTGGCTTGTTCTGCATTTTCAATGCTTCCTCTGCAACAGGCAGGATGTCTTCGCTGCGGCGAAACACGTTAACGATGTCTACTGGCTGATCAATCTCAGACAGGCTGGCAAGTACTTTTTCACCCAAAACTGTTTCACCCGCGATGACAGGATTGACCGGGACGATCTTGTAACCAGCGTTCTGCATAGCTTGCGATACCATATAGCTGGTGCGATCCGGCTTGTTGGACAGACCCACTACTGCGATCGTTTTTGCATCCTCCAGCAGTTGACGACGTGCTTCGTTGCTTGGATTTTGTGCCATGTGAAAACACTCCTTTTTTATATGGAAATGGAACTACCTCTTATTCACTACGACTGGAAACAAACTCAACAATCGTGCGTGTCATCGCTCCGGTACCGCCAGCTGGTTGCATGTCGCCAGCACTTGCTGTGTATGCCGTACCCGCGATGTCCAGATGTACCCACGGTGTATCGCCAACGAATTCTTGCAGGAAAACACCGCCGATGATGCCGTGGCCATAACGTCCACCCGAGTTTTTCAAATCGGCAAAGCGGCTCTTGTTCAGGCTGCGGTATTCATCGAAGGTTGGGAGTTGCCACAAGCGCTCACCCGCGACATCTGCTGCATTCATCAGCTCATCCAACAGTGCTTTGTCATTGGTCATGGCGCCAGAGCAGAAATGACCAAGCGCGACCACGATACCACCTGTCAAGGTAGCGGCATCCACCAGGCAAGACACTCCTTGCTCTTTTGCATAGGTGATGCAATCAGCCAGTACGAGACGACCTTCGGCGTCTGTCGTAATGATCTCTACCGTTTTGCCACTCATGGTCGTGATGACATCGCCTGGACGGAATGCCGTTCCGGATGGCATGTTTTCCACAGTACCGACGACAGCCAGTACGTTTACTTTTGGTTTAATTTGCCCCAGTGCCTCCAATGCGCCGATCATCGTAGCCGCTCCACCCATGTCCGACTTCATGTCTTCCATGCCTGCTACTGGCTTGATGGAGATCCCACCTGTATCAAATGTCACGCCTTTACCGATCAAGCCAATGACATCGTCCCACGTGTCTCTTCCTTGATATTTGACTACCACAACATAAGGCTCAAGCTCGCTTCCTTTCGCTACAGAGAGCACTCCGCCCATCCCCAGCTCTTCCAGCTTCGCTTTTTCCATTACTTCCACAGTCATGCCATAGCGCTCTGCTACCTCGACCATCGCATTTTTCAAAGCGCGTGGAGTCAAGTAGTTAGCTGGTTCATTGACGAGCGTGCGGGCCAGATTCGTTCCGGATACGAGGGCCGAACCACGTGCAACACCTGCCTGTACCAATGAAGCATCGGCATCTGCTGACAAAATTTGCACCGTCGCAATTGGGTCAGACTCACGCTTTGCCTTTTGACGGTAGCCCTCGTAATTGTATTCGGCAAGTCCAAAGGCTTCTGTCACGGCCTGTGCCAGACGGTCAGCACTCAGATGCTCTGTTGTTGGCAAATCAATAACCACTGTTTTGCCGTTGCCTTTTCCCACAACCGTTTTGGCTGCACGTCCCCATGCATTTCGGGCTGCGACGAAATCAAACTTGCCTGGTTCACCCATCCCGACGATCAACAGTTTTTTCGCAGCTACGTTGTTCATTCCGTGGACAACCGTAATTTCCTTTGCCTCACCCGTCACTTCCTTATCCTGCTGCAAGCCACTCAGACTGCCGCCAAAAGCTTCGTCCAATTCCGGGTAAACTTGCGAAATCTCCTCACCCTTCCATAGCGGAACAATCAGTTCATCACACACGATATTCACAAGCTGTATGCGTTTTTCTACTGCTACTTTCATATACTCTTCCCTCTTTCTGTGTGGTAGGATACTATATGGGCACATTTGTTTAACACGATGTGTCGACATATAAGCGCAAGGGTGGAAACGTCATGGCTTTTGCCTCTGTGTAAGAAATGACATCCTTTTCCGGCAACAATTTCTCGCATTCATCTATGTAACGAAGAACTCTTGTTACGTCCAGTCCCCAATGAACTGGCTGGTAACGGGTCAAATACTTTCGTGCATTGCCTAACATCCAGCGAGCACCTTTTATATTGCCGTACTCTTGGTGATACAGTCCGACTGACAATTGCAGCAATCCTTGCAAAAACTTGTCTGACTTATCTTCCATCCAGATGTCTTCCAACAGATCATGGCATTCGTAGTATTCTCCATCATTGAATTTTTCAATGAACTGTAAATACTGCTCAGGATACCCCATGGATGCATGCCTCCGTTTCGAACCTTCCGTCTTCATGGTAACACAGATTGGCAATGACTTTACATCCAAACAAAAACTTCACGGATTAAGACAACGCCCTTCTGTTACAATAATCCTAGAGATAAGCGCACAGTAGAAAGGAATGGATTTTCCGTGGCGGATTTTTTTGAAAACTTCCCCTTATGGGCAGCACTGCTAGCCATAGGGATCGCCCAATTTATCAAAATTCCCCTCCATTTTTTTGCAACGAAAACGTGGCAATGGTCACTGCTCATGAGTACAGGCGGTATGCCCAGCTCCCACTCTTCTGCCGTGACGGCACTATCCACAGCCGTGGGACTGCGTGAGGGCTTTGGCAGCAACATGTTCGCTATTTCCGCCATTCTCGGTGTGATCGTGATGTTTGATGCCGCAGGTGTCCGCCGCCATGCCGGTATGCAAGCCGTTGTCTTAAATAAGCTGGTCGATGAATTCAACCACCTGTTAGAAGGAATGAAATCGTTAAAAGTACGCCCTAACCAGGAAAAAGCAAAAAAACTGAAAGAACTGCTCGGTCACCAACCGATCGAGGTATTGATCGGTGGTTGGTTAGGCGTCATGATTGCGTTATTGCTCCATCCGTTTTTTTAAAGGAGGGCTCCCATGCGCATTGTCTCCATCTGTCCCAGCAATACCGAAATTCTGTATTATTTAGGCCTGCATGAGCATGTCGTCGGTTTGGATGATCACTCTGACTGGCCGCAGGAGTGGCAGCATCTTCCCCGGGTTGGACCCGATTTGACAATTGATATGGACCGGGTCGCTGCCCTCCAACCGGATCTGGTCGTAGCGTCACTCTCTGTTCCTGGCATGGAGAAAAATATAGAGGCTCTGCGGGATAGAGACATTCCTCATATCGTCCTGAACCCTTCCCGGATCGCAGAAATCGCTCATGATATCCGACTCGTCGGTGAGGCGACAGGAACACAGAGGCAAGCCGAGCAGCTTGCAGTTCAATTTGACGAAACCATTGAAAGCATCCGACAAAAGGCAGCGAAGTACGCTCAACGCCCAAAGCTGTACTGGGAATGGTGGCCAAATCCCATCTACACACCTGGTCAGGAAAACTGGCTGACCGATGTAAGTGAGATTGCGGGTGCCACTAATATTTTTGCAGATTATCCTGTCGCAAACGTCAAGGCCACACGGGAAATGGTGATGGAACGCAATCCCGATCATATTTGTGTCGTCTGGTGCGGAATTGAATTGAAGCGAATCAAACCTGACATGATCACAAACCGCCCAGAGTGGATGAACATGACCGCGATTCGAAACAACCAGGTTCATTTGTTGGAAGAAGGCCTATATTGCCGCCCTTCTCCTCGCATTTTGGAAGGACTGGAAAAGCTGGTTGATTTAATTCATACAGAATGACACAAAAAACGTTCAAAGCCTCTGCCTTGAACGTTTTTTCTTTTTTCTTTCATGCCACCAATGCGGCATCCATTCGTTTTCGTTAGTTGCTATTCAGTTTGTTGTTTGCCGCTGACGGGTTCCGCCATGGCTGCTATTCCTTTTTCATTCAAGCTATTCAGAAAAGCTTCCGTTACCTTGCCTTCGCCTTTTTTGACGATATACACGTCCACCGATTTTTTCCCCCATTGCGAGAATACATCCTGCTTGGTCTCGAAATACAGGTCAATTTTATGGCCGCGAATCGCTCCACCCTTGTCAGCTACAACGCCATATCCATAACCGGGAATGTACAAGATGGTCCCCAGCGGGAAAACGCGCAGATCGGCTGCAATCGTGGAATAGTCGTCTCTACGTACTTTTACACCTGAATAGGTAATGCCATAGGACGGGTGAGATGGATTTTTGCCCGTCGACTCGTATCCGGCATAGTAGCCAGTCGCTACTACACGTACTTTTGGATATTGATCATGAAATACATCCGCTTTATCAATCACTTGAGTAAGAGAACTGGCAGATACCGTCCGTTTTTTGACGACACGTTGCCCCTCTTTCGTTTCCTTGATTCCAAAAGTGGATGAGACTCCGTGGTCTCCCACAACATTATAGCTGTATCCATCGCTTGCGAAGGCCGTCAAGACCAGGATGAACAGCGCGATGATACTTACGAACTGCTTTCCATTCATTTCTTGGTAAACCTCCTCTCGTTTCTAGTCATGTCCCGACGAGGAGGAAAGTATACACAAATTTTGGTTGATTACAGAAATATTCTGTCAGTTGCATGTTTTTCCAATCAAATGCCAAAAGAAAAACAGGCCCGAAACAAAGGCCTGCTTGTGCTTGTTGTTAAAACATCCGATATCCTTTTTTGCGAAGCGTTTGAATGGTCCAGCCACTTGCCACTGTACCTGCCATGCCGCAGCCCAGAATGAGCGAATCCCAAATTCCCGGAACAATTTGTTGATAGACAAGTGCACCTACCACTACACCAACGCCGATCACAACAGGAAACCATGTTGTTTTCAAAATCATGTTTAAAATAAACCCAATGCCAAACCCTAGCACGGTGAACAGAACAATGGATACCATAAATTGCATCAAGTTCATCGACGAAAAAGACCTCCTGCCACCTTCTCCACCTTTTGCCACTTTCTCGGCAAATACAGGAAAGACGGGCTATTTTTCGGTATTAAGTGTAGCAAAAAGGCGAGGGATCGGTCAATAAGAGAAGCTCATCGTATGTGTTGCATGCCTGACAGAAAAAACCGCCGATGCATTCGCTTCGACGGTTTTCTATACGAGGTTCCTTAATCATTATTGATGAGAAGAAACAGCTTCCTTCTGAGCTTCCTGTGTACCAGCTCCGTCACAGTTAGGGCAATTCTCCGAGCCCCCCAGGAGCAATTGGAAATACCCTTGACCATGGCAGTACGGGCACTGTTCTTGTTTTTGTCTCATGTTGAGCTCCCCTTTCGGAATACATGCGCGAGAATTAATTGCATGTATTTTCAGATTATTTTGATGTATCTAACTATATCAGAATCCTCCCTTGGTTCACAATGCAGTTCATCGCGAAAAATCCATAAAAAAACCGCAATGTAAGCGGAAACATTGCGGTTTAGCTAGCTTATTCGCAGGATTACTTAAAGATTTTATAGGAAGTGTATTGAAAAATAGGATCGATATCAAACGATTGACCTGTCATTCCCTGCTCCCGCTTGATATAGTCCGGCAGTATGATTTTCAAATAAGTCGAAGACAACGGCTCATGAAGCAGCTCCTGTATCGGCATAAATCTCGCCTCTGCGATCTCACCTTCCTGCGGGCGCGGCTCCCCACCTATGTAATCCATCCAAAAAACGACCATATTGTCGCTAATAGACTCTCGAATGACGCCTGAACGAATTCCCGCCACTTGTCGCACGACTGCCTCGACACCCGTTTCTTCCAGCACTTCACGCACTGCTGCTTCATCTACCGTCTCGCCTTCCTGCACGAATCCCGCAGGAAATGACCATTGCCCTTTTAGTCCGCTGTACGTTTTTTTGACGACCAATGCTTCTTGCCCGCGAATGACGATCCCGCAGGCGCCTAGCCAAACCTTCCCTTCGCGCATCCAGCCCACTCCTTCCATGTCCTATCTAAACGAAACCCCCGGCTCTTCTTCGCCGGGGGTACCTATCAATCATCCTCGTCATCTAGGAGCCCATTATCGATCATGTATCGCAGATTTTCCCGATCCCTCTCGCGGCCCTTTTCCTTGAGCCGTTCGATGGCAGGCAGGATGAGAATATCTACTTCACGCTGTACATGCCATGCCAAATCGTGTCGCCCCTGTTCTTCCAGGTAAAGGCCCACTTCCATCATAGCGTTGTACCGATCCATCTCTTCGCGGACCATGAGCCCCCGGACTTGAATGCTCGCGTGGCGCATCGTTTTACAGCTTTACTTTCTTCAAGGCGAGACCGACGCCGCCAATTTTGTACAAGTAGCGCAGGTCGCTCGCTTTTTTCATCATGGCTGCTGTGCTGCCGAACAGCTTTTTCGAACCTACTTGCCCGATGCCCTCACCTTTTCCAAGGGAGGCCAGTGTCCCTTGCAAATGCGGGATGAATTTTTGAGGCAGATCGCCACGAACCAATGCAGCCAGATTCTCACCCAGCGTCTCGCCTTCCTGTACCGCGATTTGCGCAGTTGGCGGATAAGGACGTCCTTGTTCATTGAAGATCAATGCACAATCCCCTACGACAAAAACATTCTCATGACCAGGCGCACGCAAGTATTCGTCTACCTTGACGCGACCGCGCATGACTTCGAAGCCCGCTTTTTCCACGATGCTGTTGCCGCGGACACCTGCTGCCCAGATAACTGTCTTTGATTTGATTTCTTCTCCGGTAGCCAGCAGTACGCCATCCGGAGTGCACTGCTTGATCGGTGTTCCAATTTTGAACTCGATGCCTTTTCTCTCCAATACATCCGTTGCGTATTGGATCAGCTCTGGATCAAAGCCAGGCAATGCTGTTGGTGCTGCCTCAATGCAGTAGACTTTCACCAGTTCTGGATCGACATCAAATTCTCGGCACAGCTCTGGCAGACGGTCGCCGAGCTCTCCACAAAACTCAATGCCTGTAAAGCCAGCTCCCCCCACAACAAACGTCAGGTAGTCCGTACGATCCGGCTCATTTTTAAATTTGGAGAACATGTATTCAATGTGCTCGCGAATATTACGGACCGCATTGATGCTGCGAATGCTAAACGCATGCTCCTTGAGTCCCTCAATTCCGAACGTTTCTGGCTCGCTGCCCAATCCGATGACGAGATAGTCATACGCCAGCACCTCGCCATTTTCGAGCGTGACGGTCTGCTCCTCTGACTGAATGGCTTGCACCGTTCCTTTGACAAAGTTGACTTTGTCCTTGTTCAAAATGCCATCCAGACTGACGCGGGCATGATCCGCAGGTGCCGTACCTGCAGCCGGCTCATGCAGCCAAGTCGTGATGTAGTGATAGTTGTGCTTGTTGACCAAGGTGATTTCCGCTTCATTGTAGTTGAGCTTTTTCTGAAGCTGCAACGTTGTGAGCAAACCACCGTATCCAGCGCCAAGAATCAGGATTTTGGGTGTACCCATCAGTATCCCTTCCAATCATGTATGATGTCATTGTCCATGGTAACTTAAGGAAGATTGTGCGATTTTTCACGTGGTCTGGTACCTATTAAGATGCCCCATTTCATGATCCGTGTAGTATCGGAATTATTGCCCTGAGATGTCATCCGAACCACTCTGTGAAAAAATGCACAAAGTCAGACGTAGAAAAATGTGACAATTTCTTTACAGTCATCCTCATCTTATCGGCAACCGATTGGATTTGCAAGGGTTTTTTGCCTATCATCTTTCGAATTTTCTCTCCTGTTTTTCTACTTGTATGGGTTATAATGGTTGAGGAGTTCGCTTACGATTAATTCGGAGGTGCTTTGGATTGAATTTTCTGCAAAAGGACGAGCAAATCTACGACATTACGATCATTGGTGGCGGCCCTGCCGGGTTATTTACAGCATTTTATGGCGGGATGAGGCAGGCCAGTGTAAAAATCATTGAGAGCATGCCCCAGTTAGGTGGGCAGTTATCCGCTCTTTATCCGGAGAAGTACATATACGATGTAGCCGGATTTCCAAAGGTTTTAGCACAAGATTTGATCAATAATCTGAAAGATCAGATATCCCGCTTTCAGCAAACCGTTTGCCTGGAAGAGAAAGTGGAAAATGTCGTAAAAAAAGTAGACGATGTGTTTGAAATCACAACGGACAAAGGCACTCACTACTCCAAATCCGTAATCATCACTGCTGGGGTAGGAGCGTTCGAACCTCGCAGGCTGGAACACCCAGATGCCGTCAAATATGAAAAATCCAATCTGCACTATTTTGTTACCGATCTGAACTCCTTCAAGGGACAGCGTGTAGCTGTTATTGGCGGCGGTGATTCCGCTCTGGACTGGTCCCTCATGCTAGAACCTATCGCAAAAGAAGTACACCTCATCCATCGCAGAGACAAGTTCCGCGCACATGAACACAGCGTAGAAATGCTCATGTCCTCCAAAGTAAACGTCACGACACCTTACGAAATAGCAGCTTTGCACGGCGAGGAGCGCATCGAAAAACTCACGCTGGCCCATTGCACGACAAAAGAAGAAATCGATCTGGAAGTCGATGCAGTCATTGTCAACTTCGGCTTCATCTCCTCTCTCGGTCCGATCAAGAACTGGGGGCTGGAACTCGAAAAAGGCTCCATCGTGGTCGATACCCGCATGGAATCAAACATTCCAGGCATTTTCGCAGCAGGCGATATCGCAACCTACCCTGGTAAGGTCAAGCTGATTGCTGTTGGATTTGGTGAGGCCCCTACCGCTGTCAACAACGCGGTTTCCTACTTTAATCCGGACGCCAAATTGCAGCCTGGTCATTCTTCAAGCATGGACAACTTCAAATCGTAAAAAGGTTTCGTCCCTGTTGTTGCCCTCGATGGCTGCGACAGGGATTTTTCATTCCATTGCATAACCGCTTTTGTTGGCGTGCACAGTAGAAGCAACGAGGAGGCGATTACGCTTTGAATCATCTGTGCCCAGTTTGTAATGGCTTCACGCCACTCCAACAAGCGTGTTCAACGTGCGGTCAAGCTCTGCAAGATGCAGGCCGTCTGTATGACTTTTATGGGAGTTACAGCCCGTACCGGGAGATAGACGATGCCAAGATGGACAACGGTTACATAGATCGTACGCGCCACCAATGCATCCATACAGGCTGGTGTCCCTCCTGCCAAACGGAACAGAAGGTCATCCTGAATGAATGGACCCCCGCTATGCTTGTAACCGATATGAAAAAGGACGCGTACCAGTAAGTGGGTCACGTCCTTTTTTGTTTAAAACGTTATTTTTTCTTCATGGCCAGCTTTTCCGCCATACGAGAATTGTTTGCTTGCATTTGTTCCAGCATTTGCTGGAGTGATTCCTTAATCTTGGCTGTATCCCCAGATTCAATCGCCGAGTCAAAAGCCTCGTGTGTTTTTTTCATTTGCTCGATCCGAGCTTTTCGGGCGTCACGCTCTTCTTTTGGCCCCATGTTTTTGTCTTTCCATTCCTTGAACTGCTTTTCCATCTGTTCGTTGGTGATTTCGCCCTTCTTCACTTGTTCATTCAGCTTGTTGATCAGTTGCTTGCGTTCTTCACGCTTCGCCTGCCACTTCGGGTCGTCACTCAGCGCCTCGAACTCACCCATTAAACGATCGCGTTCTTTAAACGCTGCCTGCCATTTCCCCACGCTGTCTGGTGCATATTTTTCCGCTAGCAAGAGCATGTACATTTTTTGATGAACGCCTCTGTTTGAGCTGTGTCGCACCTTCATGTGCTTCTCACCATCGCCATGCTCATCGTGGCTGTGAGTCGGCTTGATCACCTGGGCACCTGTTGCAGATACATCTTGGGCCAACGCAACACCTGGCATGGCGAGACCCATTACCAGCGCTGTTGTCATCATTCCTTGCTTCCACATCTTCATACGATTCACTCCTTCTGATTAGAAAATGTCTGTGATGGACCGTTAAAAAGGACGCAACTCTTCTCTATCCAGCCCCAATAGTTTTACAAGGCCCATTTGCTCGAGATCACTTTTTGTTTTTTCGGTGCCATACTGATAAATAAGTTGGTAGATGGCTCGCAAGTTGTCATCGTATTCGTCGTTGTCCCGATCCGGCATGTCAGACCATAGTGTATGCCCATGCATCCACATCATGAAATCCCCATGGACACAGTTATTGAACAAGTCTCGCATCATGCCCACTTGAACGTCGGTCGCTTCAATCTCAAAATCGTACGTGGCGGAGCCTTTTTCATCGCGAATTTCCGCCACTGTCGTTCCTGCTTGCAAGGTCACGTAGTAGTGCTTCTTATCCAGTGTCACTCATCTCCTTTTTGGATCGCATCACCGACTTGAAAACTTTTCCTCCTTACCATGTGCAAAAATCGCGAAAAACATGTATATATAACGAGCAAAAAAGCCCTCCGTCAGGGAGAGCCGTGCAAAACGACTCCTATAATATGTAAAAAGACTGA
>NZ_LMPN02000024.1:0-362150 GCF_001423865.2 Brevibacillus sp. Leaf182
TAATGATAGACTCATTAACGCTTTCGCTGTTCAGTTTTCAAGGAACATTTTGTGTCATTCGCCCAAAGACGACTTTTCCATCTTATCATATCGCAACCGTTTTTGCAAGAGGTTTTTTAAACCGTTTTACCTCGTTCAGTAGCGACAAGATCTAATATAACAAAATCACCAAATATAAGTCAAGTGTTTCTTTCACTTTTTTATTCGTGATTTTTTATTTGTGTTGATTGTTTTAAGCAGAATTTAAATATAAATGAATTTAGTGACGGAGTCAACAGGAAAAACGAATAGCGATTCTCTTTTTATTTCACACTATAACCGCTAGGCGTTTAAGCTGCGTAACCGTGAAGTACCCAACAAATAAACGGCGGTGTTACTATGGATCCAAAACCAACCTATGAAGAATACGAAAACGACCATTACAGTGAATTATCTACTGTAGAGTCGCAGCGCAATGAAATCCTTCAAGAAGAATTCCCTGAGGGGCCATTTGGAGCTGCCACCAACGAAACTCGTTTAGGGAAAGCAACAGGCTGGGAGCCCGGACAACATTCCACCACCACTCGATTCACTTACGAAACACGGCAGATGCATCAAGACCTTCCTCGACAAGACCCATCCGCGCATCCCATTCATGATGATCCGAACAAAGAAGAATAAAAAAAGCCAAGCCCCCACTTCACACAAGCAGGGGGCTTGGTCGATCTTATCAAAGAATGTATGACTACTCCTCAGCCACTACATGCGTTGTTAAGGTTCCGATCCCTTCAATGGTTACCGAAATTTCATCACCTGGAACAACCTCACCTACGCCAGATGGAGTCCCGGTTAAAATAACATCGCCAGGGCGAAGCGTCATAACCGCAGATAC
Source organism: Brevibacillus sp. Leaf182 (assembly GCF_001423865.2). Classification (NCBI taxonomy): domain Bacteria; kingdom Bacillati; phylum Bacillota; class Bacilli; order Caryophanales; family Paenibacillaceae; genus Brevibacillus; species Brevibacillus sp. Leaf182. Next base: position 872 of record NZ_LMPN02000024.1, read on the forward strand.
AGCCTCAATCAGCTGCGGAATCGAAAAAATCAATTGGTCAGTGCGAGCATCCTGACGCACTTCCCCGTTTACTCGTGTCACGATACGCAAGTTATGATAATCCAGTTTGGCCGCAATAGCAGGTCCAAGTGGACAAAACGTATCAAAGCCTTTTGCCCGTGTCCATTGCCCATCGCTCATCTGCAAATCGCGCGCAGTCACATCAATCGCACAAGTGAATCCCAAAATATAATCGTCCGCATCCGAAGCCTTGATCTTCTTAGCCTCTTTCTTAATCACCACGGCGAGTTCGCCTTCATAATGAAGGTTCTGCGTCAGCTTTGGATAGACGATGGGCTCACCAGGTCCAATGACAGTTGTTGACGGCTTCAAAAACATCAACGGTTCTTTGGGCAGGTCAATCCCCATCTCAGCCGCATGGTCCCGGTAATTCAATCCGATGCATACGACCTTGCTTGGATCACTTGGCGCCTTCAAAGTAACCTCATCCAAAGGCAGCTCAAGGCCCGTCATGATCGGTTTTGCTGTATGGATTTTGTAAATGTCCCCTTCAATCACGCGTACTTTCTGATCCTCTTCCACCATCCAGCCATGCTTCACCTTACCATTGCGCTCATAACGGATTATCATGGTTCCTTCTCCCCCGTGTCGCGATTTTCTCTATACCTGAATTTAGAACAGGTCGGTTGTCGTTTCTTTTGGCTTCGTTGTAATCTCTTCGATTTCCGTTCTTGCTACCGCATCCTCTACTAACGCTTCTACATCCAGCGCTTCCTCAAATTTTGCTGCGAGGCGAGGCTTCGGCCGTGTCACAGGATTTTTCGGTGTAAACACTGTGCAGCAGTCTTCATACGGCAAAATAGACAACTCGTACGTATCGATTTGGCGAGAAATGTCCACAATGTCTACCTTGTCCATGGCGACGAGCGGTCGCAGGATTGGAATCGAAATCACCTTGTTGATCGTGTCCATGCTTTCCAAGGTTTGCGACGCGACTTGACCGAGGCTTTCCCCTGTTGCGAGTGCCTTGGCATTGGTATTTTCCGCAACACGCTCCGAAATGCGCATCATGAAGCGACGCATGATGGTGATCAAATAGTCTTCTGGACATTTTTCACGAATAGCGGTCTGAATTTCTGTAAACGGTACGACGTGGAGACGGACAGTTCCTCCCCATTTCGTCAGCTTATGAGCCAAGTCACGTACTTTTTGCAAAGCGCGCTCGCTCGTAAACGGATAGCTGTGGAAATGGATCGCTTCAAGCGTCACACCACGCTTTAACATCATCCAACCAGCTACAGGACTGTCGATACCCCCAGATAGAAGCAGCAGTACCTTTCCGCTCACCCCAACTGGCAAGCCACCTAGTCCCTGGATGGTTTCACAGCTAATGTAAGTACCCTCTGTGCGAATTTCTATATTCACGATGGTATCTGGCTCGTGCAAGTCTACGCTGATAGCTGGCAGAGCACGTAGGATGTGCGTTGCCACCATTCGGTTAACTTCCATAGAAGGAATCGGATAGCGTTTATCCGCGCGACGGGAAACCACCCGGAACGTACGTGGCTGTGGATTCAATTGACGAACCAACTCCAGCGCTTTTTCCTTGATCGTTTCAATATCAGGATCTACCTGGATCGTCGGACTAAAGGAAGAAATACCAAAAACGCGCTTCAAACGCTCCATAACCGCATAAGCGTCCTCGCCGTGCAGTTCCACATACATCCGACCGTAATTGCGTCGAACTTTTACTTTAAAAAACGAGCGCAATACGTTTCTCACACTTTTTACAAGTGCCTCTTCGAATTGATCGCGGTTTTTCCCTTTAAGCGCCAACTCACCATAACGAATTAAAATAACATCGTAGTTCATGTTTATCTCCTTTTAGTTGTCCACACTATTTTCTATGAGCGGGGGCAGGTTGTTGTTTGATATAAGTACGAAGCACACTGACGCATTCCTCTAACGCCTTCACAAACTGCTGAATGTCCTCCGCTGTATTTTCCCGGCCCAGACTGACCCGCAGAGACGATAACGCGCAATCCCGCTCGATACCGATCGCAGTCAGAACTCTGCTCGGCTCATTGACTTTGGATGAGCATGCGGACTTGGTGGATATCAGAAAGCCTTTTTCCTCCAAAGCATGCAACAGGACTTCCGCTTTTACTCCTGGTACTGACAAGTTCATAATATGGGGAGCCGTATTTGCTTCCGGGGTATTCACTATACAGCCTTCAATCGTTGCAATCCCTTCACGAAGCTGTTGATTCAAGGTTTGCAGCCTGATCATCTCGACGCTACCCAGTTCTTCTAGAATCCGGATTGCTTTTGCCATACCAGCGATGGCTGGGAGGTTTTCCGTTCCTGAGCGAACACCGGCTTCTTGACCGCCACCCATCATCAATGGGTGAATGATCAAGCCTTCCCGTTTATACAAAATGCCGACTCCTCTAGGGCCGTAAAACTTGTGAGCAGAGACGCTCAACAGATCGATCCCAGAATCCTTGATGCGCAAAGGAACTTTCCCAATTCCTTGGACAGCATCGACATGAAACAAGACTTTCGGGAATTGCTTCAACCATTGTCCGATTTCCAAGATCGGCTGAATGGTTCCCAGCTCGTTGTTCACATGCATGACCGAAACGAGAATCGTATCCGGACGCATTGCTTTCTGGACTGCTTCTACCGATACGCGGCCTTCACGATCGACAGGCAGATACGTCACAGTAAACCCAAGGCCTTCCAACTGTTTGCAAACATCGTAAACAGCCGGATGCTCTACCTGCGTCGTAATAATATGTTTCCCTCTGTTTTGATATTGAAAGGCTATACCCTTGATCGCCGTATTATTGCTTTCCGTGCCACCTGAAGTAAAAATAACTTCACTTTCTTTACAGCCCAAATACTGAGCGGCAACCTTTCGCGCCTGCTTCAGTACATTTTCCGCCTCTACACCTTTTTGATGCAAAGAAGACGGGTTTCCATAGTAGCTTTCCATCGCGCGTCTAACGGTTTCAATCACTTGAGGATGAGGCCGGGTAGTCGCACTGTTGTCCAAGTAAATCACCAGTACACACCTTCCTAAGGGCAAGATGCCCGAATACTACGCTTCATCATAACATGACTTTTCGTAAAGAACATACAAAGTATTACACTTCTCGACCTTATTTTTCCCCGAGTGCGTTGCTCTCAAAAGACCAAATCAGACAATCTGAACAACCGTTCACAGAGTATTCACGGATAAAGCGCTTACATCCAGATATAGGCTATTTACATTGTTTTAGCCTTTCGTTAGAATAGTCAATAAATTTAGATAAAAAACAACAACAAGGAGAGAACCACCATGACAGCACAAGCTATGCAAGAAGAAATCAAGAAGATGGAAGCAGAATTGAAAAGACTGCAAGCGGAACTGGCGAAGATGAGCAAAAATACCCCTCAGTATGATCGCACAGATGTCGCATACCTAAATGAGGTGTACAACGCGTGACACTTATTCGAATTCGATAGCGTGGTGACGGCATGATGGATTCGCCGTGACCACGCTATTTTTTGTAAAAAAATACCGCTCCTGTCGATCTCGACGGAACGGTTTTGGGTAACTATTATTTAAATGGGATCTCCCCCAAATACTTACCAGAAAAAACTTCAGTAGCTGGCCCCGTCATATAGACGCGGTTATCCGCTTCCTTCCATTCAATAAAGAGATCGCCTCCTGCCAGGTGAACAGTGACTTTTCTACCGGTCTTTCCACTTAAGTGGGAAGCTACTGCAGCAGCGCAAGCACCTGTCCCACAGGCAAGCGTGACACCTGATCCCCTCTCCCATACACGGAAAAGAATTTCCTCTTGATTCAATATTTGGATAAATTCGACATTTGTTCGTTCAGGAAACCATTCATGATACTCGATCATTGGTCCGTAGTGACGAACATCTTCTTCCTTCACTTCATCCACGAAAAGGATAGCATGAGGATTGCCCATCGAAACAGCAGTCATCGTAAACGCAGTTCCACCAACTTCGATTCCCTCTTCTCGCACTTGCTCTTCAGGAATGCCTGTCATCGGAATTGCTGCTCGCTCAAAACGAGGCTCTCCCATATCTATCGTTATTTGATCGACCTTACCGTCTGTTCCAAGCGATACGACAGGAGTAACGTTCCCTCCCAACGTCTCCACGGTAAACGTTGTTTGCTGAGTCAAACCGTGATCGTATACGTACTTACTCACACAACGCAATCCGTTTCCGCAATTTTTTGCTTCGCTGCCATCATTGTTAAATACCCGCATGCGAAAGTCTGCTCGCTCAGATGGCATAATGAGGATCAGTCCATCGCCCCCAATGCCAAAATTCCGATCGCTCACCCTTCTTGCCAATTCGGGTAAATCTACACCCGACAAGTCTTCCTCAAAACAGTTGACGTAAACGTAATCATTACCCAAGCCATGCAGCTTTGTAAATTTCATCGTCCACTCCTCTTTCTCTTTCGTATGCTAGGTCTGACTCTTTTCTATGCATTATCTTATCACAACCTGGAGAATCGCGGTCGAATCAAAAGGTGGTATACTACCACTAGCATCGATGATGGAAAGAGGTGGAACAAACCGTTGGATTATCATATTTTCCGCTATGCACTCGGAACGAAAAATGAAGCAAAACGTCTCGCTGTACAAAAAGCAACCGGAACGGAACCTTTCTGCATATCTGTCCCCTCGGGCGTAGCGGCTCAGCCGATGAGTGAAGAAGAGACGATAACAGGAGCGATCAATCGAGCAAAAGCTGCACGTAGTCAAACCCCAGAAGCAGACATTGGGCTAGGCTTGGAAGGCGGACTGATGTACGATGAGCAGTTTACAAAGCAGTGGTATTTGATTTCCATCTGCGCAGCCTGGAATGGAAGTGAGCTATTTATTGGAAAGGGGTTGGCGTTTCCCATCCCGAATCAAGCCGTTCACCGAATCCAGCAGGAGCAAATTGAGCTCAGTACCATCATAGATGAATGGGGGGAAACCGTCGGCAGTAATCATCGCGGCGGCGCCTACTCCCTCTTAACGGATAATCGTGTTCGTCGTTCCGATGTGTTTTGTGACGCCGTTATCGCAGCGATTACGCCTTTCGCCTCCTCCTTGTACAAATAGCAGTGGTGAAAACATAAAAACCTCTCCGGCTAAACGAACCGGAGAGGTTTTGTGGTTTGATGCTTTAGCGAGCCGTATAGTACGGGTAGATGACTAATGCGCCCAAAATGGCAATAGCACCTACGATCATCGCCCAGGCACCCAGTGTCTTCGAGTTGCGTCGATACGCCAGGTAGCCGAGCACCATACCAATTGGTGCCACCAAGTACGGCATGAGAAACAGGGACAGGATCGATAAGCCCAAGCCAGTCATCCCAATACCGGTGGCCCCGTTTTCCCGGCTGTCCTCGTCTGTGTCGATCTCACTGGCAGCACGACTTGTCGGAAACGGCTCGGCGATTTCCGCCGCTGCCTCAATGTCGTCATCTCTGACTTTGGCGACCGGAGAACGATCCTCTTTTGTCAGGACAACGCCATCCAAACGCTCCGAAAAGTCGTTTCGCTCCTCATCCAGTTCGCCTGTATAGCGCTCTGTCAAGGAATGGGGGTCATAGTGAATCCTGCGCCTCGACCGCTCTTCCTCTTCGTCAAAGACGGCCTGTGTCCAAGTATTCGCTGTAAACTCCCTGTCGTGCTGATCAACTGTCTCGGAAAAACCGGTATCTTCCTTCCGCTTCGCATCATTACGTTCACGTCGATCCAACATAGCATGCTCAGCCCCTTTTTTGGTAAAGGATTAATTAAGTGAAGGAAGTAGCCTTATTGTCTGCCTACGTTGTACAATTTAAACGGGAGGCGAGAGAATGAAACCAGACAAAATCCTAACCATTGGCATTGATATTGACGGTACAGTCACATCACCTAGCAGTATTGTTCCGTTGATGAATGAAAGCTTTGGAAGAGATTTACGATATGAAGATTGTGTGGAGTACAATTTAGCCAACGTGTATCAAATCACGGACGCAGAGTTTGAAATGTGGCTGGATCAAAACGGGGAGCGCCTTTATGATGGTGCGCCTGTTCACGGAATTGCCGATCAGGTTTTGCGCGATTGGTTTACCTCCCACAAGCTGGTATATATAAGTGCTCGTGAGGATCGTCACCGCGATGTGACCTTGCAATGGTTTGCTCGCTACAATATCCCTCATCATGAAGTGGATTTGATTGGGAGCCACGACAAGCTGTCAGCTGCTCGCAAATGGGGCGTGGACCTTTTTTTGGAGGATCGTTTGGAGAACGCTTTGCAATTGTCAGAAGCGCTGCAAATTCCTGTGTTCTTGTTTGACACTCCGTATAATCAAGCTTCCCTTCCCCCACTTGTTCATCGAGTCACTTCTTGGGAAGAGGTTGCCCAAAAAGTCAACGAGCTTTTTCCGGCCACGACAAGCGTATAGGTCAAATAGCAAAAAGACGTATCACCATTGAGGGATACGTCCTTTTTGCGCCGAAGCGTTATTTCTTTTCGGAGGTCTTCGGCTTGAACGTCAGACAACAGGTCTCAGAAGATGTCTTCGCCTGATCCTGATGCTGCGTGTTTTGACCGTACTCGCCTGCGAATTCTTCTTTCAGGTTTACGGTAGCGTGTGCGTCAATCTCTACCATGATCTCTTCGGCGCTGCAAAGGTTGCCCTGCGCCCAGTACTCACAGTTTGCTACAGAACATTTTACTGCTGGCATGTGCATTCACCCCCTAGAGGCTAGCCTTCACAACAACTCGGGGGCTTATACTTTGCCATTCCCAGTGGAAATCAATACTCTACATAAGAAAGAAGTGGATGACATGTCGACTCCCCGTATTGTCGTCATCACCGGGGCTTCTGGTGGCCTTGGTCTAGCTTTGACACGACTTCATTTGGAAAAAGGAGATTGTGTCATTGCCACGAGTCGCAAAGCCATCAATGAGGAACTCGTTTTGTTACAAAACGCTTATCCGAATCATCTCCATTATTACCCGGTAGACGTCAGCAGCAACGAAGACATTCGGCAGTTCGCTGCATGGGTACATATCCGTTTTGAACGTTGCGATTTTCTTTACAACAATGCCGGGATGGCCGTCTTTGAACCGCTGATTGAAATGCGCGTAGAGGAGCTGGAAGAAACACTGCGAACAAATATTTCCGGCGTTCTCTACACGACCCGTGCCTTTTTGCCGATGATGCTTCAACAAAAGCAAGGTCATATTATCACGGTTGCCTCACTTGCCGGTCAGGTCGCAACAGCGAAAGCTGCTGTATATGCAGCCAGCAAAGCAGCCGTCATCCGTTTTAGTGAAGGGTTGCGCCACGAACTGCAAGGCACTGGAATTGCTGTGACGTGTGCAATGCCTGGGCCGATCGACACACCCTTTTTGGATAAGGCAGACAAAACGGGTAGCTATCGCAGCAAAGTGAGTCGGTATTTGTTGACACCGGAACAAACGGCAAAGGCTATTTATCGAGCGGCGGAAGCAAAGCGTCCAGAGGTTGCCATGCCATTTCGTTTGCATGCGTTCTCCCGCATTTACTTCCTATTGCCTCAGTGGCTAAAACACCTCATCTCACCTCTCCTCAATCGGAAGTGATGAGGAATCCTCCAAGTTTTTCAATGCCCCGAATGCAAGGAGACCGAAAATGATACATACGGCTGCTCCGGCTCCAATGATCCCTTGAACGCCCAATAAGGGTATGAGGAAGCCAGAGACAGCCGCTCCCGCGGGCATCCCTGTCCCCGTAATCGTGCGAACACTGGTCAATACCCGCCCCAAGAGAGCATCGGGCACCTGCTTTTGCAGATAGCTTCTGTACATGATGTTATAAGGAGCGAAGCAAAAGCCTGCCACAACCATCGAAGCCATCGCGATCTCCAACCTCGAGAATAATGCGATCGGCAATGTGGTCAATCCCCACGCCACGATAATTCCCGCAAGCGTCGAACCCAATGGAAGTTTCCACGTAACCGTCGAGAAAAAGAGAGAGCCCAGTAATGCCCCGACTGCCAATGAAGACCACAGCATCCCTAATGCAACAGATCCTCCTGCCAAATCCTGATTCGCATACAGGGGTAGTGCAATTTCAATGGGGCCGTACGACATGTTAAACAAAAACGTGAAGAAAACCAAAATAATCAATTGCTTTCGTCCAAATATGTAGCGATACCCTGTCCGCATGTCACTCAAGAGAGAACGAAAGAACGCTCCCATTTGGCCTTTTGCAATCGTTGTAGGATTCGCACTTTTCGTAAGCTCTCGCGGCAGCCGGGAGAAGCAAAAAGCACATACAAAAAAGCTGGCCGCATCGATCAACAGAACATAAGCTTCCCCAATCAATCCGATTAAAACACCCGCGAGTGCTGGTCCAAACATATAAACAATTTGCCATTGCGTTTCCATCACGCCATTCGCTTTGACCAATTGATTTTTGTCCGAAACGATTCTCGGCAACAAAGTCTGCGCCCCGGCTGTGCTCAACGGAGAAAGAATTCCTGCAATCACAATCAGCACGTATATCACAAATAGCGGGACTTGATCGATCTGCAATAATACGACCAACGCTATAAAAATGAGTCCTCTCGCCACATTGTCCATCATGATGAGCTTGCGTCGATCAAACCGATCCAGCAAAACTCCCGCTACCAAACCAGCAAAAACAGCAGGGAGCATATACGCAAGAACGACCCCACCCATCGCAGCAGGTGAGCCTGTTTTATTCATGACAAACCACGTCAAGCCCATCCAGCCAAACTGATCCCCCAGACTAGACAAGAACATCCCCAGCCAATACCAGCGAAATGATCGCTGCCGCCATAATTCCTTCATGCTGCATCTTCCTTTTTCTCTTTTTTCCATTCATTGTATAATTCGATTCATACTTTTTCAACAATTATATTTATTATATCTAAAAGTTTCATTTTATATAAAAAAAGAACCTCTGCTCCATTAAGCAGAGGAATCTATCCTGACGTCTGCGATCCTTTGCAACTTGCGACGACTCCAAAGCCACAGGAGTCCTGCTGCAACCCCAAAGAAACCAAGCCACACGGAGACAGCAGCACTCCCGACTTGCTCCGCACTGAAACCGAGAATCAAGCAGCTCGCAGAAAAGCTTCCCATGGTCGCCATTTCCCGAATGGAAAAAACGCGAGCCAAATAAGCAGGATCAGACAGTCGCTGAAGCTTCGTCACAGACAATATCGATGAGCTAAACTGAGCCGTTGATGCAAAGAGGATAGCGATTGCCAGTCCAAGTAGTGGTTTCGTATGAAACACGGCGATAATCGAGCATCCCATCGCTACGAGTGCCCATCCTTGGACACGCCACGTTGCTTTATCACTCAGGTTATCAGACAGCTTGTTCACGGCAATTCCAGCGACCACACCTCCGAGGCCCAGCGGAATGTCCAAGAGTCCGAATACATACAAGCCCTCTCCCCGCTCCGTAAGAACATAGTACATCAGCATAATGTAATAGGCGCCACATACCCGTTCCGCCATCTGATAGCCGATCACACTGCCAATTTCCCGATGTTTGCCGATATAGCGGAAGCCCTCTTTTAGCCTTTCCATAAAAGGTACAGCCGCTTTCGATGCAACAGCGTTGGCGATATGAGGGAGCGGAAGCAAGATGAACAGCGACAACAAATAACAAGCGGCATCAAGCAAAAAGTTGTAACGGTAAGAGAACAAGTAAACCAGAACTGCTGCCACACCCTGACAAACAATAATGAGAAACGAAGTCGTCCCCTGCAAAAGGGAATTGGCAGCCAGTCTATCCTTTTCCTCCACGGATTGTACGATCGCGACTTGCATGGCTGGTTGGAAAAAAGCACTGCAAATATTGACCAGAATCAATAACAAAAAAGCCACCCATAAGTAGGTCGCAGATGTGATGAAGAAAAACAAACTGACGAGAATGCCGCGAAGCAGATTGACGACAATCATGACCCGCCGTTTATCCCAATTCTCCACAAGCGTCCCTGCGAAAAAGCTGGCAAATACATAGGGGATCATGCGAAACACAGTCCCTGCCGCAAAAGAAAGACCCGATCCACTTAAATCATGTAAAAGTCCAACGACCGCAATAAATGTAAATTCATTTCCGATGATGTGTACAATGTGGGCCGTATACAAACGGCGAAAGACGGGATGTTGCAGGATCGCCACAGGAATGCACCCTCTCACCGTTTTCAATATTGTAGCATTTGTCGAAAAATAAGCGCAAATCAATCTTGCGAAACAGATCTTTTTGTTGTTACAATACGTTCAAATAAAACTGAACGTCTAAAAATAAGAAAACATTCACGTTCAGCGAAACGAGGTTGATCGACTTGAAACGATACGTAGTTGTAGAAACTTTGGATCAATTAAAAGCTGTCAGCGATTCCTTGCGCCTACAGATCATCACGATGCTGGTCAAGGAGGAATACACAGGCAAGCAGCTCGCGACCCTTCTCTCCCTTTCTCCCTCTAAAGTGCATTATCACCTGAAGGAATTGGAAAGCCACGGCTTCGTTGAGGTCGTGCGTACGGAAGAAAAGAACGGGATCGTGCAAAAATTTTATCGGGCTGTTGCTTACGATTTCAAGGTTAGTGAAGATTTGCTGCCCTCCCTGCGCGAAGACAGTATCCTGTTGCAGGAAACGATGCTAAATCACCTGCGCTCTAGCATGAATCGCCTCTATAACGCACCAGACGAGTCATTCATGCTCTTTTCGGATCAAGAGGATCGCCCTCCTGCCATTGCAGTTAACTCTGAAGTGAAAGCACCTCGGAAAGAAATAGTTGCTTGGCTCAATAAATATAAGGCTTTGCTTGATGAGCTATCCGAAATGGAAGATCGCTACTTAGAGAGGATTGCTGCTGGAGAAGCGGAGGATACGGTTGAAAACTTTTACATGGTCACTGTCGGGTTCATGACGAATGAACGTTTCTACGTCGCAGAAGACGATTCCTTGCCAGATAACTATGAGCACCAACAGTCTGAATCCAAGCATTTCACCGGTAAAATTGTGGTGAAGAAAAAGAAGGAGGAAAATGGAGATGAGCACGCTGGCGACAAATAATTCCCTTTGGAAAAACGGCTCGTTTGTCCGCTTATGGTGCGGCACTTTATTTTCGGCAATGGCTGACGGAGCTTTCTTCATCCTGCTCAACTGGTATATCGTGAATGCCATGGGCTCAGGAGCAATCCTCGGCACGACTTTGATTTGTCTGTCCATCCCCCGTCTCCTCTTTATGCTGGCAGGCGGGGTGGCTGCTGATCGCTTCAATCGAAAATGGATTATGTTTTCCTCCCTATTGGTTAGGGGAATTATTTTAGCCTGCTTCAGTTTGCTTATGCTTCAAGGAAATGGCACCTGGTTCCCAGTGAGTTTGTACGTCATGGCAGCTTTATTCGGAACAGTCGATGCATTTTTTTGGCCAGCACGCAGCTCGATTCTGCCCTCTCTTGTCTCTCGAGAACAACTTGCGCCAGCTAACAGCTTAATGGAACTATGCCATCAGATTAGCTTGGTTGCCGGACCGATAATTACGGCCTTATTCATTGGAACCGTTAGTTACCCGATCATGTTTATGATCTTGGCATGCACCTTCTTCATAGGAACACTCTTTGTACTCTCTCTCCATTCACACTCAAACACCAAAGACACGACTTCAGAGTCTACAACAGATTCAATGGCACGCTCATATTTCAAGGATATCGTGGGAGGAATTCGTTTTACGTATTCAATCCCGATCCTTGCGATTATTTTAACAACATCCCTATTCACCAACATGATGTTCTCCGGCCCAGTTAACATGATCATTCCTATTCATGTAAATGACCTCGGATGGGACGGGGGTGCTTTTAGCTCACTTATTACCTCACTTGGAGTCGGCATGATTGTCGGCGGTATGTTGACTGGATTGTTTAAAGGATTCCGTGGAAAATTTATGTTACTCCCTGTCATTCTCGGATGTATGGGAGTTGGAATCAGCTTGTATTATTTCATTGAGGAGCTTTCCTTTGGACTTGTCTCTCATTTTCTCATCGGAATGGCACTCAGTATGACGAATATTCCGTTTATTACCTACATTCAAAGTATCGTCCCTGCCAACATGCTCGGTCGTGTCATGTCATTGCTTTCCTTGATGTCCGTTGGTTTCGGGCCAGTCAGCTATGCACTGTGCTCCTTTCTTCTCGCCAAAAACATCGCAACACCGGGGCTTCTATTATTCTTTGGCGGTATCATATTTGCAAGTGTCAGCCTCAGCCTGTTCTTTTTCCACTCGTTCCGGCAAATGGAGCAGCATCCGAACTGGAAGAAACCCTCAATGGAGGAGGAGCGGCTTCCTGCTACCCTTTCTTCTTAGTTTCTCTTATAAATAGAAAGAACGCGTACCACGCAAGCATGAGCTCTTGCAGGTACGCGTTTTGCTTTTTATACGGTTTGTTCTTTTTCGGCAAGGACCTTTATCAGTTGACGAGCCCCGAAGCCCATCCGCGTAACTACTCCTGCCTCATCGCGGACGAAGCGGATAAACATATCCGTTTCTCCCCGCTTCATGACGAAGCTGTCTTCTCCCACTGAACGAAGCGGAATATTCGTTCCATTACTCTTCGCTACCAGCTCGTTCTCTTCGATTTCTACCGATACAGTAGCCCCTTCGGACGAGCGGTACTCCCCTGTAAATGTAGCGAGTGCATCTACAGAAAGTTCATAATCCGGATATTGGAACGGCACTGTATTCGCAGAGCGCCCATTGGTTGCATTTAAAATGCCATGCATCAAATCTGCCATTGGCCCGCCATCCGTGTTCATCAGTACGGCTCCTGTCAGGCCTCGCTCCGGTAAAACAAAAATTTGTGCCGCAACTCCCTTGACCGCTCCACCGTGCTCGACGAGTGTTCCATCATGGCAATTGGCTACAAACAATCCGTAGCCGTATGCTTGAAACGGCGAAATCGAGAAATGAGGCGTCATCATAGCCTGCACACTCTCCGGTGAGAGCAAGCGATTCTCGCCCACCATTCCACCCGTTCTGAATATTTCCGTGTAACGCAATAGATCGTGAATCGTCGATTTCAGAAAACCAGCTGCACGCATCGATGGTGAATCCCACCATGAAGGGGAACGGTATACCTCACCGCCATCCTTTGGGCTTTTTCGGGTGAATAGCGTAGCTACCTCTGCTTCCTCTGGCAAATCCTCGACGAGAAAAGCACTGTTTTTCATCCCGGCAGGCACCAAAATATGATCCTGCACAAACTGCTCGTAAGATATCCCGCTCACTCGTTCAATAATCAGACCGAGCATGGCATAACTGTCGTTGGAGTAGCTAAACTCCGTTCCAGGCGCACCTAGAAACTCATAGTTCAGCTTGCCAATGTAGGCCATAAATTCTTCTTTTGTATTGATCTCTTCTGCTTTCTCAAGATCAAACTCAAGACCGGAGCTAAAGGACTTTATGTCCTCTCCCTCCACTATACTTCTTTTCATTGCACCCACTAATGTATCCAAAGGGGGAAAGCCGGCGGTATGTGTCATCAGATGATGGATGGTCATCTCGCGAGCATAAGCTTCATTAGGTGTGCGTAGCTCTGGGAGATACTTGATGACCGGATCATGAACGGATAGCTTTCCTGCGTCCTGAAGCTGCATAATAGCCACACATGTAAAGGACTTGGTCACGGAACCGATGCCAAACACCGTATCAGGAGTTAATGCTTTTGCATCCTCTGTGTTGTCTGCCAAACCGAAGCCATGGAAATACCTCAGATCTCCTTGCTCTGCCAATCCGACTGCTGTTCCTGTTACTTTTGCCTCTGCAAGCAGCTTTTGTGCGTATTCCTCAAACGACTGTACCCAATCCGCCATGTTCCTTCTCCCCTTTTCATGTAAGCTTTTGGTTTAAGGCCGGAAGTTTGCCGTACGAATCACATAATTGCCGATCGCCTTTTGGTTCAGGGTATAACCGATGCCCGGGGTATCTGGAACTGCCAATTGACCGGGAGCCATCAGCTCTACACCATTCTCCACGATGTCTTCCTCCCAGTAACGGCTGGAGGCGGCTGTATCACCTGGGATCGTAAAATTCGGCAAAGACGTAATCGCAATGTTGTGCGCACGGCCAACACCCGACTCAATCATGCCTCCGCACCAAACCGGAATGTCGTGTGCCTGACACAAGTCGTGAATGCGTTTGGACTCTGTTAATCCACCGACCCTCCCCACCTTGATATTAATAATGCCGCAGCTGCCTAACTCTATCGCTTTTCTGGCATCATCCACATTGTGAATACTTTCATCGAGGCAGATTGGAGTGGACAGCTCCCTTTGCAGCTTGGCATGATCAATAATGTCGTCATGGGCGAGTGGTTGTTCGATCATCATCAGCCCATATTGATCCAGCTCCTTCATCACATCCAAATGCTCCATCGTGTAAGCGGAGTTTGCATCCGCCATCAGCGGGACACCCTCGCCAAAGCGTTCGCGGATTGCTCGAATCACCTCTACGTCAAAGCCCGGCTTGATCTTTACCTTGATCTTCTTGTAGCCCTCACCAAGATGGCGCTCTACTTTTGCCAAAACCTGATCGACAGTCGGTTCAATACCGATGCTGATCCCTACATCGATGACAGATTTCTCTCCTCCTAATGCTTTGGCGAGAGAGATTCCTTTTTGCTTGCTGTAGAGATCCCAGATTGCGCCTTCTAAAGCCGCCTTCGCCATGTTATTGCGGCGAATGGGTGCAAACAGCCGATCCACATCCTCCGGTGTCTCGATCACACTCGTGAACAGCTTCGGAATCATAAACTTTTCCATCATGTGCCATGCTGTTTCTGTCGTTTCTTCACTATAATAAGGGGCGGACATTGCCACACTTTCCGCGTGCCCGACCTCTCCCTCTCCATACACACTGACCAGAATGAGCTCCTTGATGGTCGTATGTCCAAAACTCGTTTCGAAACGGAAACGAAGTGGCATGTGTAGTTGCTGCAATTCAATTCGTTCGATTTTCAATGTACTTCATCCCTTCTGTTCCATATAAATGACAAGCAACATAATGTTGTGGCGAAGCAAGTGTAGCGACAGGACGCACTGTGCGGCAAACATCCGTAGCATATGAGCACCTGGTATGAAACGCACAACCAATTGGAACATTTGCTGGCGAGGGAACATCCCCTGAAAGAACGATTCGCTCCTTCTTCCGAAACGGATTGGCTTTGGGAACTGCTGACATCAGCGCTTCCGTGTACGGATGCAACGGTCGCGTAAACAAATCCTTTTTGCTGGCGATTTCGACGATTCGTCCGAGATACATGACCGCAATTCGGTCGCTGATATGGCGAACGACACCGAGATCGTGTGAAATAAACAGATAGCTTAAGCCTAGACGTTGTTGCAAATCCTGCAAAAGATTCACAATCTGCGCCTGAATGGAAACGTCAAGTGCTGAAACCGGCTCATCTGCTACGATCAATGAAGGTTCTACCGCCAGTGCGCGAGCGATCCCGATCCGCTGCCGCTGCCCTCCGCTAAACTCATGGGGAAAGCGAGTAGCGTATTGAGTATTCAGTCCGACCATCTGAAGCAGTTCTTTTACTTGATCGCGCCTTTCTTTCACAGACATCTGCGGATCTTTGACGCCTAACGCTTCCTCCAAAGCCCCTTGCACGGTCATCCGTGGATTTAACGAAGCATATGGGTCCTGAAACACGATTTGCATTCGTTTGCGGAGTGGACGAAAACGTGCAGCCGACATATCCAAAATGTTTTGCCCCTCAAATTCAATCGTTCCACCCGTCGGCTCAATGAGTCGCATGATGCTGCGACCAGTCGTTGACTTGCCACAACCGCTCTCTCCTACCAACCCAAGCGTTTCGCCTTTTCGCAACTGGAAAGAGACTCCATCGACTGCCTTGATCATTTCGTCACTATTGCGAAACAGTCCTTTACTAATAGGAAAATACGTCTTTAAATCGTTTACCGATAACAAGATATCCTTCATACCGCCATCTCCTTGTTCTCGTACAGCCAGCATCGAACGGCCTGTGTGCCTGTGCCCGTTGCCTTAAGCGGCGGTTTTTCTTGGTAACATCGCTCCTCGGCCTGCGAGCAGCGGAAGCGGAATGCACACCCTTGTGTCACTTCACCCAGGAGCGGGACACTGCCTTCGATCGGATCGAGGCGAACCTTCTCTTCCTCATCCAGATCGGGGATACAGCGCAAAAGCCCAATCGTATACGGATGCTTCGGATGCGAAAACAGACTGGCGACATCAGCTTCCTCTACGATCTCCCCGTAGTACATCACAAGAACACGATCTGCCATTTCAGCGACGACTCCCAAGTCATGCGTAATGAGTAGCAAGGAGGTATGATCGTTCTCCTTCAGATCGTTCATCAGTTCCAAAATTTGCGCTTGAATGGTCACATCCAGTGCAGTCGTCGGCTCGTCCGCGATCAGTAAATCCGGGTTGCAAGCCATCGCCATCGCAATCATGACACGTTGCTTCATCCCACCTGATAGCTGATGGGGATATTCCCGCATGATGTCTTCTGCCCGCGGCACGCCTACTTTTTTGAGCATCTCAATTGCTTTTGCTTGGCGTTCCTTTTTCGATAAATCCGTATGCAACTGATACACTTCCTCCAGCTGTCGTCCGATCGTATGGACCGGATTGAGTGACGTCATCGGTTCCTGAAAAATCATCGCGATATCTTTTCCACGAATGTTGCGAAGTTCACTCGCACTCAACTGGTTCAATAAGGTATCACGAAACCGAATGCTTCCCTCCATCTGCGCATTCGCCCGGGACAAGAGCCCCATGATTGCCAAGGACGTCACGCTTTTTCCGCAGCCAGACTCACCTACCAACGCGACCGTCTCACCTTTTTTCAGTTGAAAAGAAATGCCTTGCAGCGCTGGCAGCTCGCCCTTATCCGTCTTAAACTGCAAGCGTAAATCAACTACTTCCAAGAGTACCTCTTTCATCAGCTCGTGCCCCCTTCATCCATTACCTCGTTTTCGGGTCGAATGCATCCCGTAATCCGTCACCTAACAGATTGAAGCCAAGGACAACCAGCATAATGGCCAATCCAGGAAAAATGGACATCCACCAGGCCTGACTCAAGAATGCCTTGCCGACAAACACCATGGCTCCCCACTCTGGCATCGGCGGTTGCGCACCCAGTCCGAGAAAGCTCAAGGCCGCTGCCGCCAAAATACTCACACCGAATTGAATGGTGGAAAGCACGATGATTGGGGAGAGAATATTGGGTAAAACATGTTTCAGCATAATCTGCCAATCCCTGATCCCCAGAGCGCGAACAGCCTCAATGTACTCTTTTTCCCGTATGGATAAGACCGCCGAGCGAACGACCCGCACATAAGACGGAATAACGGCAATGACTACCGCGATCATGGCATTCGTTAAACCGGGACCCAAGACCGCAATGACCGCAATCGCCAGAAGCAATGCGGGAAGTGACATGAGAATATCCATGCCCTGCATGATAAACAGATCCACCCGACGATAATAGCCAGCGATAATTCCGAGCGTTACACCTATCAAGGTAGAAAGTACAACCGTTATCAAGCCCATCAGCAAGGAGATTCGCCCCCCGTGCAACAAACGGGAAAAAATATCTCTGCCAAAATCATCCGTTCCGAGAAGATGAGTCAAACTCGGAGCGCTTAATCGGCTGTTAAAGTTCATTTGTTCGACAGGATGAGGGGCAATGACTGGAGCAAGAAGCGAACCCAGTGTAAAGACGATCAGGATGACCACACCCGCCATTGCTGTCTTATTGCGTCTCAGCCGTTTGCCCATCCCTCCCCAATACGACTCCGGACGATTACTGTTCACCATCCATCTGCTCCTTCCTTAGTCGAAATGGATTCGCGGATCAATCCGGCTGTAAATGAGATCCACGACCAAATTGGTTAAGGCAAAAATCAACGCCATGAAAAACACCATGCCCTGTATGGTCGGCATATCCCGTTTACTGATCGCCTCAATCGCCATGCTGCCGATCCCTTGCAGAGAAAACACGGTTTCCACCACCACAGCTCCAGCCATGAGCGAACCGAACTGCAAGCCTAACATCGTGACAACAGGAATTATGGAGTTCGGCAGACCGTGGCTCACTATAATTCGGAAAAGCGCCGCGCCCTTGGCCTCGGCTGTCCGCATGTAATCCTGCTTGATGACTTCTAGCATGCTGGATCGGGTCATACGGGCGATCATCCCCGCTTCTGCCATACCCAAGGTGATCGCTGGCAGTAGCAGGGAGTGAATCCCCTCATAGCCGGAAATCGGAAACAAGGCCAGCTTGTAAGCAAAAATCCAGATGAGAAACAAGGCAATCCAGAAGCCGGGTGCCGAAATACCGAGTAACGAGGTAAGCACCACAAGTCGATCGATGATGGTGTTTTGCTTGACGGCAGCAATCGTGCCCAACAAGATGCCGAATATTGCGGCAATAATAACACTAAGGATGGCAAGCTGCATGGTGATTGGGAAACGGTTTATAATCTGATCCCATACTTTTTCGCCAGTGAATAACGATGTTCCCAAATCGCCAGCGAACAGATTTCCGACAAACCGCATGTATTGCTGCCACAGTGGTTGATCAAGACCTAGCTTCGCTCTCATTTGACTGATGGCCTCTGGTGTTGCAAACTGTCCGAGTATTTGTGTTGCGGGATCGCCCGGAATGAGGTGCACCATCAAGAAGATCAGGACGGATACGCCAAGCAGTGTCCCCACCAGGGAAAGTAATCTTTTTATTACATATCGGCGCATGCCTTCACCTCCGTTGTCTATTTTTCGAGCGTGACATCATGCAACGTAATGCCCTGCGTGTACGGGTTGACCGTAAAGCCTTTGACACCGCGTGTCGCTACCACCGTCTCGCTCACCCATAACGGAACCCACGGCAGGTCATTCAGCAAAATCTCCTGTGCATCTTCGTAAATCTTGAGACGCGCCTGTTCATTCATTTCCAGACGTCCTTTGTTTAGTAATACATCCAACTCAGGGTTTGTGTAATGAGTACGGCTTGTTGAATTGCTCTTTTCAAAGATGAGGTACAAGATATCTGCATCAAACCAGCCGTAGTACATCAAAGCCATGTCATACGACTTTTTCGAAATGCGATCTTTTATGGTCGTCATTTCTTGTACGCTGATTTTCATATCAATACCTGCTTCTTTCAACTGGCTCTGCAAAATCTGCACCGCTCGCTGAAACGCTGGCTCTTGTGAGACGAGCATTTCTACAGACAACGGTTTTCCGTCCTTATCTACGATGCCATCCCCATTACTGTCCGTCCAGCCTGCTTCCGCCAGCAACTGCTTGGCTTTGCCTAAATCTCTCGTATACAACTGCTTCGCCTTGCTTTCAATCGCTTCACTGTAGCCATAAATCGTGGGGGCCAATGGACCATAGACCGGCTTGCCAAATCCGTTCAATGCTACCTGAACAAGTGGATCCCGATCCACGGAGAGGGCTACTGCTTTGCGCAGACGGACATCTGAAAACAACGGGTGCTTGTTGTTAAAAGCGATGTATTTGTTTCCAACGTCCATCACTTTCTCAATATTGACTCCGGGCAGTGTCTCAAGCTCCGCAACTGAGTTCGCCGGCGCATCATACAACACATGGACCGTACCCTTTTTGAATTCCATCAGCCGCGTATCGTCGTCTTTCATAAGTCGAAACATCAAGCTGTCAAATTGCAGAGGGCCTTTGTTGGCAGCGTACTCCGGTCCCCAGTTATAATCAGGATTTTTCTTGTAGGTGAGCGATGCACCCCGCTCGCGTTTGTCAAAGATGATCGGCCCCGTTGCAGATGGATTATCTGAGAAGCCATCTCCTAATTCTTTTGCCTTTTTGGCGTCAAGAGGCGAGACTAATCCACCGACAATGACGTTAACAAAAGGGGCAAATGGTTGGCTAAAATGCACCTTGAGCGTGTACTCGTCTGTTGCTTCCACTTTTTCAATCGGACCTGCAAGCCCCTTCACAGGCGAAATGGCAAGCAAACGGTCAAACGAATCCTTTACAGATGCTGCCGTCATTGGATCGCCAGAGTGATAGCGGACATCTTTGCGGAGGATAAATGTCCACACCTTGCCGTCCTGCGAGATTTCGTACTTCTCTGCCAAACCCGGATGGAGTTTGCCTGTTGCATCACGGGTCAATAGAGGCTCATATATTAAACTGTTTTCCATGCTCAGCCAGCTCGTTTTGTGCATATCAAGCGAGTCTGGGTCCGTCAAGGAAGCGATGACTAATGTGTTACCTTTGGCCGACGTGTCATTCCCCGCTTGATTGCTCGGCTGTGAGGAGCAGCCTGCAATTAACGCCGTTGCCACAAATACACTCAAGGCCCCTTGCTTCCACTTGTGAATCTTCATGTCCCGTCCCCCTTATCAATTGCCGTTACACTTCTGTCCCTTCCACAAACGGGTATATTTGTCGACTTGTCTCTTCGTATTCTTTTAGTCTTTGTTGTACCTGTTCGCCATCAGCTTGAACCACACCACTGATCAAAATATTCAGCATGGAAAAGATCGCTGTCATTCCTTTTAAGGCGGTAGGAGCAGGTGCGGTGACTTTCAAAATTTGGTCGGCTACCGGCCCGATCGGAGATAGCTCATCGTCTGTAATCCCGATGATTTTGGCGCCCCTCTCTTTGGCTGCTTTTGCAAAAAGGATCGTTTCACTCGTATAACGGGGGAAGGAGAGTGCGATCACGAGCCACTCCTGATTGATCTGGGTCAACAGATAGTTGACGTCATCAACTGGCCCATTGTACAGATGCGCGTTTCCTCTGACGACATTCAGTGTAAAGGCGAGCCAATGGGCTGGAGCATAGGAGCTGCGAAACCCTACAACGAGAATGTGTTTGGCTGCCATAACACTTGAAACCGCTTGCAAAAGATGGTCCTTTTGCAGTTCCCCTAACGTTTGCCGAATATACGCAACATCCTGCTCCATGTTATAAGAAATCAGGTCTTGTTTTCCCTTCATCTCCACAGCCGCTGCTCGGAAACTGTGGATGGCATCAGCTTTTGGAACTTTTTCCAATAAGGAGCTGCGTATCTCATTTTGCAATTCGCTGTACCCGGAGTAGGCGAGAGCGTAAGATAGTCGGATGATTGTCGTTTCGCTTGTGCCGCTCAATGCCCCGACAACTTTGGCTGGTTGCAGTGCAACGGTCTTCGGCTCGGCGAGAATGTATTTGGCTGCGAGTTTTTGTTGGTTGGTCAATTCCGGATAATGCTTGCGGATGCGCTCCTGTACGGATTCCATGATCATCTACTTCCTTGTCAATTGATGTAGGTTCCACTCTGTGGCTGGGTCTAACGGATAAATCGGACGAATGGCGCGCTCGTATTTGAAGAAGCGGAAGTTGAGCGTCGTCAGTCCCGGCGAATCGACGGTAATGACGCGTGCGCTGATCGGTTCGAAGGATGCCCGGAAATGTGTGCTTGATTTCAAGGCCACGATCTTGTATTTGGTCACATCAATTCCGTGCAACAGAAAAATTTGCTCATCCAGCACTTGCGATTTCACGGAGCAAACCAGTACATCAACCCCGTTAATTTGCAAACGAACGGACTTGCCAAAATTCTCATGACCCCCTTGCCCCATCGGCGTCGTCGCAATGAATTTTCCATCGGTCAAAGCTTTGATGTAGGCAGTTACTTCAAGGGGTTCTCCATGCAAGTAGTCTGTTTTTCCACCCAGTGATAGTTGGATGGTAGCGCCTACGCCAGCCTGATGGGCAATCTGGACCACTTCGGGATCGTAAATAAAACCAAAGCAGGCATTTGTCAGTTGGGCATCCAGCATTGCCCGCAGTAAATGCGTTCCGTCTCCGGGTGTGCCTCCACCTGGATTATCTGAGGTCTCATTGATGACGATGGGCATGCCTTCCGTTTCCAGTGCCATCGCAATTCCCTCGGCAGGAGTGGGCATGTTCAGCTCGAATTCATCCCGCTTTTCCCAAATCAGACTGGCGACATCTTCGCTCACTTTTTTGGCGAGCTCCTGATCGTTATTCGTCACACTCAAAACAGAGACGCCCAGCTCTGGAATGTCCGTGTACGGAAATCCGTGGAAGAATGCACAGTCGATGACGCCTTCTTCCTTTTCCCATGCCCAGCAGGCTTCATTTATTTCGCGTGCCGGGGAATGGTGAGTAGCTGATGTCGGAATCAAGAGTGGCAGTCGGGTCAAATGCATGGTCGGCTTGATACCTTCCGTGACCATCTTGTGCGCAAGATCGATTGCTTCCATTCCGCGTTCATAGCAATCCACATGCGGGTAGAGGTGAACACCCAAGAGCGCGTCTGCCTCATCCACCATTTTTTGTGTCATGTTTGCATGGAGGTCGAGCGTAACAATTAAGGGAATGTCATAACCGACCAACTGACGCACTGATGCCAGAATGTCGCCTTCCAGGTCATCCATTCCTTCTACGACCCCCGCTCCGTGAAGCCCCAGACAAATGGCATCTGCCCCTTCTGTCGCAGCAATCGTGTCAAGAAGCTCCTTTTTAATCCGGTCATACGCTTCCCGCAAAATCGTCCCCGCTGGATACGTAAAGGTGAGAAAGGTCGGCAGTAGCTCGATGCCCAGCTCTTCGGCGCGATCCACCATCCCACCCGGAAAGTTGCGAACGCCCCGATTGCGATTCACAATCGTTTCATGATAATCCCACTCATAGCTTTGAAACATCTCGAGCGTCGTAGGCACATTGGAAAACGTATTCGTTTCATGCGCAATCCCACCAATTATCACCTTCATTTCTTAGACCCTCCATTCGTTATTGAAGTATGGACTTTAATTTTTGAATTTTTTGAAGTTTAAACCTTTGTGGACATTATAAAGGGAAGAAAATCATTTATTCAATCGCTAAATCATGAACGTTTTATCGATTCTGCTATACTTGTTGAATCATAAACAAAAGCCCTCCCCGTACAGGGAGAGCTTCTGTGTGGTTCATGCCATTTATGAGGTTTTCCATTTCGCCAATTCAGATGGGAATTTGTCATTCAACACTTTGATATATGTACCCTTCATCCCTAATGAACGGGATTCCAGCACACCCGCGCTTGCCAGCTTGCGAAGAGCGTTCACGATGACGGAACGTGTCAGGCCAGCTTGATCTGCTAGCTGACTCGCTACTAGCAAGCCTTCACGTGCATCCAACTGCTCCATAATTTTTTCAATCGCGATCTGTTCACTGTAGGACAACGAAGAGAGTGCGATTTTGGCAAATGTTTTGTCGCGCACTTCATTTTCAATCTGTTCTGTGCGCTGACGAACGATTTTCATACCGATCACGGTAGCACCGATCTCACCCAAAATCAGATCCTCTGTTTCAAACTGACCGTAAGCACGCAGCAGCACTAATGTGCCAAGACGGCTTCCCCCTGCATTGATAGGAACAATCGTCGTCATCATTTGCGGGAAGATCGAATTCAACTCTTTTGGAACCAGGCTGTACGGACTGGTAATCGGCTCGTTCGCCAAGGTTTGTGTAACTTCCAGCAGCTTCTGATGTACACCTTCCTGTAGCTGCGTGGATGAACGACCTTCTTCTTGCAGGGAAATCTCCTGATTCATTCCACTTCCCAGGATCGAGCCATCTGCGGTAATGATGTAAACATTTGCAGAAATCACTTCAGATAAAAGCCTTGCGAGATCTTGGAAGGCTACACCGCTTCCACCCATTGTTTTTTGAAGCATCACATTAATTTTTCGCGTTTTTTCTAACAAATTCATAATAATATCCTCCTCTGGATTCTTCATGCTCACAGTATTGTCAGAAAAATCCAGCCCTATACATGCAAATCGAAAAATTAGAAAGAGAGTTGTGTACAGGAATTTAGGGAGAGGCCTCTACACCAATTGATAGATCTCAGTGACTATCTGCTAGGGCGATGATTATGATCTCCATAAAGAAAAAAAGGCTGACAGAGTGGTAAATTCACCCCGTCATGCCTTTTTTTGTATTATTCTCTAGCGAAGCTGCTGCTTAATGAGCGCTTCAATCGCTTCTGCAATGACATGCGTATGTTTGTTCACGTCTGCATTCGTTAAGCGGAAACGGATATAGCGTTCGTCGAGATTAAACGCTTCTTCAAATGCTCCCATAAAGCCTCGTGCACGTTTATCCAGTTCCAATAAAACTTCCAATTCGCCATCGCGAAGGTAGAAGACGACTTCGAGCTCCTCCAATTGGCTACGGTATGGCCCTGTCGGACGGAATTCGAATTCCTGTATAAACGGATGATTGCGACCAAGGTGACGATTGTATTCGCAGTCTACCTTATATAGCTGGAATCCGATCTGTTGAACAGCATCCAACACTTTGGACATTAACGGATGTGGGCGAACCTCGATGAAATCGGAATCCCCCGGGTCAATCGCATTTTTAATATCAAGACCTGTCCGCAAGTAAACGGGTTGACGCCCCATCGTCAATGGCGTCTCATACGGCAATTGAAAAGCGAATGGCAGAACGGTTTCTTCTTTCGGTTTCAATTGTACCCGCTCAGATAGACGATATTTTACAAGTGTGCATTCTTCCTTCGTCTTAGAGTCGTTGATTTCTCTTTCATAGTGTGTGACGACATACATGTAGATTTCGTCGATTTCCTGGGCGACATCTCCTCCCTTGATATGGACCTCACCTCTGACCATATCTCCGGGAATGAGTGAATCCTGCTCAAGACGTGCATCTACTTGCGCAGAGCCAATACCTACACTAGCCAATAATTTTTTGAACATGGACATGTGTTCGCCTCTCCTTTATACCGACCCAGACCTACCTGATCTGGCTATCAGATATTCTATATTGAAATATACGGCGGAAGAAATAGAAAGTTTCGCGCAATCTTTTGCCAAACATCATCGGGTATAACGTCCGCTGTCACGAACACATGCAGCGTTCTACTGATCACCACCGTTTTGATTCGTACCTCCACGGTCGTTCGATCAGACAAAATATATTCGCGGCGTCGCAGCATTTCATGCAAGACCTGATGGACCTCAGCAACCTGCTCAACCTTCTTCCCTTTTAACGAAGCGAGATCCTTTTCCACGCGGTCGACTACTTGTACCACAATCGTGGCATGAAGCGGCTGCTTCTGATCCGCTGTGAGTACAGAAGCGCGTACGTCTTCGATGACAGTCTCTTGCTTTTTGCGATAGACGCGCTGATTTTGCTTCAGCTCCAGATTTTCCTCGTACAGTTTTTTGTTTTGCAGCTCCAAGCTTTTCTTGATCAGCATCATCTGCTCCATTTCGCGTCCGTATGTAAATAAAATCACGGTTCCGCCCAACACGCACCCCATGAGCAAAAGAGCGAGGTAACGTTTCCAAAGAATCACCTTCATGAGCGCACCTGTACCAGCCAATGCACACAAATCGTTCCGATATGGGCACCCAAGAATGCGACGACGATCATCACAAGCTGTTTAAAGACAGGTGTCAAATTTCCCATCAGTATTTTTTCGATCTGCAAAAACGAATCAAAGGTACCACCCAACGCCCCAACCAATCCCCATATTTTGAGCTGGTCAGCCAATTGGGCCATAGATAGCAGCGGAGGCTTTTCTGTGAGAAAGGCACCCACCCCACCTGAAAGAGCGCCGCCGACCACAATGCCATAAGCCACGAAAAACGTCAAAATGACTTGTGCCATGTTGTGCTTCATCCTTTCTTCGAACAAGCAGCATATGCTTATCCCTACGCTCGTCATCCCGGTTTTATAACAGAACTCGTCAGCGTTCCAAATAAAAAGCGGCATGCTCTATTTGGCAGCATGCCGGATCGATCAGCGTTGGTTCCTTCTCCATCTCTTCAGTTTCTTTTCAATGCGCGGCGAGTTCATGATCATGAGATCCGTAAACAAGTTAACCATTTTCGGATTCCGCAGCATCTGGTTAAAAACCTCTGGATTTTGCTTGAACCATTGCTCATTGGCCTTTATCCATTTCTTGAAAGCTTCGTTTGTTTTGTAATAGTGATTCAATTGCCGAACCGGCCTATTTCCACTCATCTTAATCTATCCCTTCGTCAAAAAATATAACGAGGAGAAAAACGATCACGATGATCCAGATGATCACTTCGAAACCTTCCTCGTTGAAGAAACCAAATCCTCTCACGTCAGATCCCCCCTTCATCCTGCCAAACGCTCCTCGCACCATTCCATACCGCCCATGGTACCTTTCCCTATAGGTATATGTGGTTCCACGTTTGTTGGATTGGACGCTTGCCTGCCCTCATATCGATTTTGTGTGGTGGCCTACTTTGGGTTTGTGAAAAACGACTAGACGTTTTTCATAAAGCAGGATGAGCATACTAGAGAGGAATGAATCAAAGAGGAGCCGAACATGACAGCCTCTACTGGATCACTGTTACGCAACAAGCCTTACTTGCTGTTACTGATAGCCGTTTTTTTCATGCACATGGCCTCTTATCTGGTCATTCCCGTCTTTCCAGTCTTTTTGCAAAAGGTACGGGTTCTTTCTCTCTCCCAAGTCGGCATCATTTTGGCTGCGGGAAGTATCACATACCAAATCGGAAGCCTGGCAGGCGGCTTGATGTCCGATCGCTGGGGCAGACGCTCCATCCTAGCCTTGGGGGCATTTCTTCAAGGATGTGCCATGGCAGGCTATCACTTCAGCCATTCCTATGGTCTCTTCTTGTTATTCTCCTCTGTCAACGGTTTGGGTCTTGGCCTGCTCGCTCCTACCATTAAAGCCATGATCGCGGATGAAGTGGATGAGAGCCAAAGAACCGCTGCCTTCTCGTGGAGAGGGATACTCGCTCACAGCGGGATCATTGTCGCAGGCTTGGTCATTACGTGGATGACTGCGGGTGGGAAACAGCCATTTCTCGTTGCTGCCTTTGTGTACGGAGCACTTGCTGTCTTTTCTCGCTTCATCCTTCCCGATGATCGCTGTGTGGGAACAGATTGCAAGCAAACGCCGATCAAGGAGTATCGTCACATCTTGACCCATCGCAGCTTTCTGCTTTTTTCCGTGATCTCGCTCTTAATCTGGGCAGTCTACGCTCAATTCGCCATGATCCTGCCACTGCGGGGAGAGCATGTCCTGCATTCTGCTACGATGATTGGTCTCATCTGGACGATCAACTCGCTCAGTGTCGTCGTCTTGCAAGGGTTGATCTCACGCTTTGTTCTACAGCGCATCAATCCGTACTTGTCTGTCACAATGGGAACGATCTTGTTGGGTACAGGGCTTACGCTCATGGGATGGGCGAACCACTTTCTCACACTGTGCGGGGCAGCGCTTCTTTTCATTTTGGGCGAGATGCTGTTTATGCCGATGCTGGACAGTCTCGTCACTCATTTCGCAAAAGAAGAATGGCTGGGAGCGTATTTCGGCTTTTCCAATTTCGTATCTGGTCTTGGGACGGCTCTTGGGACGGGATTGGGTGGAGCAATGGTTGAAAAGCTAGGGGGAGTCGGCAGTAAATATCCGTGGATTGGCTATGGAGTGATTACGCTGTTTTTGGCGGCCATTCTTGGTCTGTTTGCCGTATATGCAATTCCCCGCCACAAAAACAATGTGCTTGACTCATCCTCAAAAAATCGCAGAAAGGAGGGGGCCACATGAACACAGAGGAACACGCACAGCATCAACCCGAAAAGCAAATGGAAGTGCTTAGGCGAGTGCCGCTCACCTCCCTGTTCATCCAATTGGAGGACCATGTATCCTCCCGCATTTCCCAAAAAACAAATTCGACTTGGCAGCCATGGTTCTGAGAAAGGGGTAGTTATATGACCAAGCAAAGCAAGGATTCCTCTGTACAGCAAAATCAACCAGACGAGCGCAATCGCCAGCCCAAAAGCGTTCAAAACGATGCACCGGGCTATGGAGACAAAAAACTGGAAGGGCCAAATCGTCCTTCCACCTAGCCTCAGGCAATCAATAAAAAAAGTCATTTTGCGCCTTCATGCAAGGGCAAAATGACTTTTTTCATTTCATTTACGCAATCGGTACGAGCTTGTAGGGTAGTGAAAATTCTTCCAATCTGTCCAAAAATGCTTGGCGAGACTTTTCATCAGGCACAATCAGTTGGAGATAGCGTGTGAAATAAAACACGATGCGATCTTCTTTGCCGTCTTTCAAGCGATAGTGTGACAGTTGTGCGATGTCCGTCAAGTTGTAGAAGTATTCATAGCGCTCCTGTGTTAAAGGCGCTTGAAAGGTCCGGCTGACGACTACACCATTGCTCAGATTTTCCCGCATGTTCTCTTTAGTTGCCCCGAGAAAACGAAGCAGCTCCCCGGCACGCTTCGCCCCGACCTTTTCCACCAATATGCTGTCGTTGTACTCCACTTCCAGATCGGTCAAGTTGTTGGAAACGGCTGCAAGCATTGCCATCAGCACCTTGCGCACTGCCAGATTCTCCGTAGCGAATTGATTGTCAAACACATTAAATTCAAAGGACGTCGCTTCGCCCTGACGCCGTGTATACAATATGATCGCGTTCAAAAGCACTCCTCCGCTTTCTCTTTCCTCGACGATTTTCTCCAGACCATTTATCTCGGCAAAATGGATTCCCACGTCGCACGGTCCAGCTTGCGAATGACACTGAACAAGAGACGCTTGGCTGCCTCGTAATCCTCGCGATCAATGATCGAAGCATGGCTGTGAATGTATCGGGAAGGAATTCCAATAACGGCAGACGGCACTCCCTTGCCATGGTACTGTACGACCCCTGCATCCGTCCCACCTTTTGCCACATAAATCTGGTACGGAATGTTCTCTTCTTCACACGTGGAGATAAGAAGCTCACGCAATCCTACCGGCATGACGTACATCGGATCGTAGATGCGCATCAAAAGTCCACCGCCGAGCTTGCCGCCGTCATCTTTTACACCTGGTATGTCTGTGGCTGGACTCGCATCCAATGCCAAGAACAAATCTGGATCAATGGATGCTGCGGCAGTTTTCGCGCCGCGCTGCCCAGACAATTCTTCCTGTACAGTGGCCCCGACGTAGACGACATTCGGATGATCGGGTTTTTCGTGCAACTCTTTTGCGAGCTCCACTGCCAAACTGCAACCATAGCGATTATCCCATGCTTTAGCCATGATGCGGCGCGGATTGGCCATGACCTGCAACGGACAAACCGGAACGATTTGCTGGCCAGCCCGTATCCCTACCTGTTCTGCTTCCTCACGTGAATCCACGCCGATATCAATGTACATGTTGCGTACATCCATCGGGCGATTGCGCTGATCATCGCTCAAAACATGCGGCGGGATCGAGCTGATTACGCCTTCGACGGGTCCATTGTCCGTAATAATTTGTACACGTTGTGCGAGCAGGACCTGCCCCCACCAGCCTCCCAACGTCTGGAATGAAATAAATCCTTTATCAGAAATTCGAGTAACCATGAAGCCGACTTCGTCCATGTGACCCGCTACCATAATTTTGGGACCGTTCTCGTCACCACGCATCACACCAAAAATACTGCCCAAATTGTCGTACATGAGTTCATTCGTATAGCTGCTTATGTATTCCCGCATAATCTCGCGTACCGGACCTTCGAAGCCAGGCGCTCCTGGTGCTTGCGTCAAACGATTCCACAGTTCAACCTGAAATTTATTTTCCATCGCCAAAAATCCTCCTCGACCCTAGTTTCATGCCTGTTGTCCTTCTCTATTATCAGCGAGAGAGAATGCAGACGCAACTACTCCCAAGCAGGAATGCGAGAGCTTGTCCCGAATGAAGAAAAAAAACACGAATCGTTTGAGGAGGAAATCGTAGATGGCAATCACGTTACGAAAGTTGGCCGAAATCAGTGAGATTGAACAATTAGAAGCAATGGAGGGGCAAATATGGGACCCATCTACTGCTATTCCCCACCATATGACACTCACCATGCAAAAGTTTGGCGGTCTGTTTTTAGGGGCGTTCGATGGCGAGGAAATGATCGGCTTTTTGTACAGCTTCCCGGGCTTCACCAACGGAGAACCCCATCTTTGTTCGCACATGCTCGGCTTTTTGCCAGAGTATCGCAAGCAAGGGCTGGGCGTACAAATGAAATGGCTGCAAAAAGATGAAGCGGTGGCAGCAGGCTATTCCAAAATAACATGGACGTACGATCCGCTTGAAACCGTAAATGGTGTTCTGAACATAGCCAAGCTCGGCGGTATCGTTCGCACTTACTTGCCAAACTGCTACGGACAGCTCGATGACGACTTCAATCGTGGACTACCGACAGACCGTTTTCTCGTAGAATGGTTTATCGGAAGCGATCGTGTGGAATCGCGTCAGGCAGGAAAGAACTCTACTCCCTCTTTTGAACAGGTGCCTGACCTGTTGCGTTTAGAAATCAAGGATGGCATTCCACATCCCATTGAAATAGATTTATCATGCGAAGAGCCTATTGTACTGCTCCCTGTCCCTGCCTTCTTCCAGGATGTAAAACGAGCAGATATGGCCGTCGCTTCTTTGTGGAGAGAGATGACGCGCGAATTGTTCACAGCGTATTTTGCCAAAGGATATGTCGTCTCGAATATCCTCCGTGGTCAATCCACCGTACGTTACGTCTTAGAAAAGCAGCCATTGACTGATATTTTAGGTGCCTCGTCCTCTCGATCCTAACTAGAATTGCGCGCCCCGTGAGCAGGTTGTGGTAAAATGGTGGTTGCCCAACCCTATACAACAAAGGACGAGAATGAAATGAATCGATCACAATACAATTATGACGTTATCATCATAGGCGGCGGCCCCTCTGGGCTGATGTCTGCTATTGCTGCTTCTGGCAAAGGAGCAAGAGTTTGTCTCGTGGAAAAAGGCTCGAAACTCGGACGCAAGCTCATCATTTCTGGTGGCGGTCGCTGTAATGTAACCAATGCCAAGGAGCAAGATGAATTAATCAAACAAATGCCGGGAAATGGCCGCTTCATGTACAGTGCTCTCACCCAATTCGGCAACCGAGAGATCATCCAGTTTTTTGAGGAGATGGGTGTCGCGTTAAAAGAAGAGGATCGGGGCCGTATGTTTCCCGTCACAGATAAAGCTGTGACAGTCGCTCAAGCGTTGATTGATTTATTGAAGCGCCAAAGTGCCACCATCCATTTAAATGCCGCTGTAAAAGAAGTTCTCTATTCGGAAGGGAGAGTCGGCGGCATCATGCTTCAGTCCGGTGAGAAAATCACCGCTCCTTGTGTGATTATTGCTGTCGGAGGCTGTTCTGTACCACAGACAGGGTCTACAGGCGATGGCTATGCATGGGCGAAAGCAGCCGGGCACACGATCACAGAGCTGTATCCTACTGAAGTACCGCTTACAGCCAATGACTCTTTTATTCGTGATAAATCCATTCAGGGTCTGTCGCTGCGTGATATTACGATGACCTTGTATGCGCCCAATGGGAAAAAGATCAACACCCAAGAAGGCGATATGATCTTCACTCATTTCGGAATATCAGGACCCGCTTCCCTGCGAATGGGGCACTATGTCTCTGTGTCGCAACGAAAATACGGAGCGGTACCTCTATCTCTGACGATCGATCTCATGCCTGACAGAACGGCCGAGGAAATCACCGTAGAAAGCTGGCAACTGATTGAGGAGCAGCCAAAAAAGGCAGTAAAAAATGCAATCAAAGGCTTCCTCCCCGAACGGATTATTCCTCTCTTGCTTGCGATGGCAGGAATTTCGGAAGAAACGACCTACAGCCATATGAAGAAACAAGAGTGGAGCACGTTCACGAGTTTGATCAAATCTTTTCCACTCACGATTACGGGAACGCTCTCTCTTGAGGAAGCGTTCATTACAGGTGGCGGCGTGAGCGTGAAAGAGATCGATCCACGTTCGATGAGATCCAAGCTCATGGATGGGCTGTATTTTGCTGGTGAGGTCATGGACGTCCACGCCCATACCGGTGGCTACAACATCACCATCGCCTTTTCGTCCGGCCATTCTGCGGGTACACATAGTGCGCAGGAAGCATTTGAATTTTTTTACGAGAATGACGTTTAGACCAAGAGGGATTGGGGAAACTATGAATCAGGTTCTCTTTTCATGAAAAGAGAAATCAGCACATTACTCCCCCCTAGTTGTAATGTGCTGGTTTAACAGACCTTACTCCCTTTATCTTCCTAGATGGGGCATCGCCTACGTTAGCGATGCTTCTTTTTTTTGCCCAACAAAAAGCACCTGCTACAAAAGAAGGCACGTCCATCTTTTCCTAGCAGGTGCTTTACTATTCATTATTGGTTTATCCGACAAGGCGGAACAAATACGCAAATCCAGCGAACAAAAAGGCTAAGCCCAACAGAAAAAACGTGTTGGCACGCTGCTTGATGCGCCTTTCGTCTCCTTGAAAATAGGTGTTCATCCGCGATTGCCAGCGTTTTGTCCGTGGCTGTACCATGACGATAATGCCAACTACCAATAAGAACAGAGGAAAGATCATCATCGGACTCATCCCTTTTTCTTACGGCGGAGAAGCCAACGGTTGTCCTCTTCGGCTGGTGCGCCTTCGATTACCAGACGGGCCTCCTCGGCAAGCTGATAGGCTTCTGCGAAAGCCAGTTGTCGAAATGATATCTCTGCCTTTGTCAACAACTCATTCACCTGACGATTTTGGCGACGGTAACGGTTTGTATACTGAATGGCACCCTCTGCCATCTGACAAGTTGTAATAATACGTTCTGCCATCCGCTCTGTTTCGTCGACCAAATCACTCGCGTCCTGAACCAGCATGGCCACCTCTTCCAGATCATAGCGGTACTGCTCCATGATCGTTTGCACGCGGCCCAACGTTTGCACGACTTCTTCAAACATGTATTTCAATTGATCCGGAATCCCCGGCAAGTAGCTGCGCTTGATTTGCTGACGGACGCGGACTAATGTGTTAGAAATTCGCTCCAATTCATCCAGCGCATCGTCTTCCGTTTCGATGACCAAATATGTTTGCTCTTCTTCTTCCGGAATTATCTCTTCCTGTTCAGGCTGACTCTTCGGCATGACCAGTTCATACTCTTCTTCTTCTTCTTCGTAAGCAGGCTCCTCAGATTTAGCTGCTGGAGCAGGCTTTTGTGCTTTTTTATTGAAAAGCTGAGGAATTGCTTGCAACAAAACAGAACGTTCAGCTTCACTCAGCTCTGAGGATTTTCCTCGCACCGTTCGCTCTTCTTCTACTTTTGACTGCTGGAGAGGCGTCGGCTTTTCAGAAACTGCCTCGCTGGTAGAATGCTCGGTCTCGCTAGCTGGAGTCGGCTCAGGTATACGAATCTCCCGCTCCACAGCCGCGGATGTCGCAGCTACTTCCTGTAGCGAATCATCCTGTTCCACCTCTCCTACTTCAGCTCTCTTTTCTACCTGTATAAATTCTGCTTCATCTTTGTCTTGATTCACTTCTGCTTGCGGTTCCGCTTCTGCATATACCGTCGCTGCTGCTTCATCACGGGCAAGAACGCCATCTTCTATCGCTTGATACGTCGCATCAAGGAGTACTTCGAACGCTTTGACATGGGTCAACACCATTTCCAGGCTGCCCTCTTCCAAAGCGCTTTTCGCGGACATGACCAATTGCTTCGCCTGCAAGAGGGCATTGTCCAAGGAATCCTGTTTTAAATCAAAGCCATCACGAACGGCCTGCTCAATTCCTTCTTCCAGATGCTTGAATTCTTCCGGCATTTCTTTTTTCACGCGTTGCACAAGCTTCGGAATGAGCTCCATCGCTTGTCCCACCTGCTCTAGCACTTGCTGAGCTTTTTGTGTGGTTTCGTACGCCGCAATGTCGTCCCCTGCCGCCCGCGAAGTTTTTACGAGTTTTCGCATCGTGTCTACTTCATCGAGTGATGCTTTTAGCTCATGGAAAGACAATCCGTACTCCAGACGCAAATCGGACAATCGTCGTTCCATCTGCTCCACTTGCTTTCCGATCTCAGGAACAACAACCTTGTTTTCTTGCTTGGTAAC
Organism: Brevibacillus sp. Leaf182; assembly: GCF_001423865.2. NCBI lineage: Bacteria > Bacillati > Bacillota > Bacilli > Caryophanales > Paenibacillaceae > Brevibacillus > Brevibacillus sp. Leaf182. The sequence continues at coordinate 34,903 of NZ_LMPN02000024.1, forward strand.
TGCCACGTTGGAAGTGTCTGTTTTTAACTCATTCAGCTCTTCCTCAATTTTTGAAATAGCCTCTCTCGCCTCATTTAGCATGCCAAGTGCCAACGTAAAACGGAAGCGATCGCAAGCCTCTTCTGCATCGAGAATCATCATTTCCACATCAGGGATGCGAATGCGCAACAGATTTTCTTTTTTGTCAGCCAAGTGGTGATAACGTACTTCTGTCATGCCACTGGAACGACGAAGCGGTTTTTCTACTTCGATGACATTGATCTTTTCAACGAGCTCTTCCTTCCAATCCTCTACATCATCTACTTGGGCAAAAATAGCACGGCGTCTGATCATCGCGTAAATCAAGCCGATCGATAGCCCAGCAAATACTGCTCCAACCAGATAAATCCACCATGGAATACCTCCGAGTGCGCTACTGCTTTCGCTTTCTTCCGCTTTACTAGCGTCGGTCGCACCCGGTTTTGCTGTTGCTTGCTTGCTTTCAATGCGGCTAAGCTCTTGGTTTACTTCCGCAATTAACGTCTGAATCCCGGTCAAATACTGTTTTTGTGTACGGAATGGTTCATAGAAAGACGCGACCTTGTCATGCAGTAATGCCATCGTGGCACCTTTTGCCTGCAAATTAGGACCAGCATAAATCCCCAACTGCTCGGTGTTCATGTCGAGTACGATCATGAGTGCATCGTCGGCTAAATTGTAATTGTCAAACAGCTTTTGCGCGTAGATATCTGGAGATTCGGCTTCTGGTGCAGTGCTTTCTACGACCACGACTTTGTAGCTGCCTGGTATGCCGTTCAATGAAGTTGCAAAGGCCGTCCTGTCTTCTTTTTTCAAATAGTTGTCAGCGTCCTGAACAACTTCGTCTTTTTTATCTGGAAACGGCGTCGCATAAGCCGGATTCGTATATAGCAACATGCCTGCCAAACAGAGCATGAATAGTTTTCGTTTCACTTGTCATACATCCCCTTACTAGAATCATTCATTGGGAGAGGCCACGCCTAAGCGGGCAGCAAAGAACCTCGCAGATAACACATAATCGAGGTTTGCAGCCATTGGACGAACTCCTCGGAAGATGGTTCCAGATCATAGACCTGGCGAACCATTTGTGGTTGCAAAAATGGATATATCATCTGGCTCGTCATAGCCAGTACTGTACGATCAATAGAGACGGGCAAAAACTCACCCGAGACGACACCGCCCTCGATGACGCGCGAAAGCCCGTGCTTCCATCGGCTCATGTAAAGTGTCATCACTTCACGTGCAAGCATGGATTCTACGCTCAGCTCACGATGAATCAAACGCGTGATAGGCGCATGCTCACATTGAAATTGCAAATAAAGCTGCACAACTTGTTCCAATCGTTGATAGGCAGGGATGTTTTCCTGCTCGTTTTCCAGTTCTTCCAAAAGGCGAAACAACGTCTCAAAGTAAGAAGCAATCAACGTCTCCAGGACTCCTTGCTTCCCTTCAAAGTGATAGGAAATCAGCGCGGAATTTACTTGAGCAACAGAGGCAATTTGTCTTACGGAGGTCCCTTTGTAGCCATGAACATCAAAAAGCTTCGCTGCTGCGGATAAAATACGCATTTTCGTCTGATCCATCAGGCATCTTTCCTATTGTACAGATTATTCGACGAAAAAAGATAGTCTTGTTGTATGTTCGACAATGTTTTCCAGTATTCCTTCTCGAAATGCTGATTCCATCGAAAAAAACCGCTATCGCCTAGTTTTTCTTTCACATAAGAAGTACGTAAAAAGCATCGAGCACGTTACCTCCATTTTTCAATTTTCCCTGACAGAAAAAAAAGACGCTCCTGTCTGTTTTGCAAGAGGAACGTCTTACTTGATTACTCCTACTCCCTATTTGCTTTTTTCCTCTGGAGCTGTGATGGGGGCTACTGTTCCATATTGCTGCAAATATGTTTCTACCTGCGTATGCTCTTTTACACGCTGATCGTTCAAATCGTACGCAGATCGAATGGACATCGTCATGTTTGTGGGAAGCATCGTTTTTTTATTGTAGTGAATCGTGTACTCTGCCTCTACTTCCATCTGGTTCACGAGCTCGTTTACGTCCACCTTTTTCTTGGACTGAATCGTGGGTCCAGTATGATGGGCAGGCGTCCCCCTCCAATTGCCTTCCGAGAGAGACATCGCTAGCTTTAGCTTCGGTATGTAGGGTTTCTCTCGCCCTGCTATCGATTGGACTTTTGCTCCTGATTTTGTTTGCTCTTGCATTTGGGTGACAAGCCAGCTCTTTAGCTTGGCAGAATCCAATACGACTCCGAACGCCTCAAAATCGTCTTTTGGATTCTCATCAGGCAGCATCCGGACGTTTCTTTTCATGTTGTCGATTTGCTGAAAGGAAGCGATGGGGTTCCAGTTGTTCATTTCTTGATGCAAGGCCGGGCTATCCCCTGCGACATGTTTCCAGCTTTCATTTTGATCATGCTTGGTATACAGCTTGTTCCCATGGCTGAGCAAGGATAAGTTGTCCACTCTGTTTTCTTCCGGGACAGAGAGCTTCACGTTCATGTAAACAGCCTCTCCGTCCTTTCTGCCTGAAAAGTTAACCATGTTCGCATTGGCACTATTCGCCGTCAACAGCTTGGTTTGGCCGTAGAACGCATACGATTTCTGCGCTTCGAACTTGTCACGTACCTGTTCAAACGTTGTATTCGCATCCTGCTTCACATTCATTTGATTACAGCCACCTACAACAACTGTACACACAAGAGCCATCGCGCAAATGGGCAAATACTTCTGCATAGATGCTACCCTCCCTCGGCTACCCTGGGTCAGCCTCATGTGGGGTCCCAGGGTAATAGTCCCTTTTAGCGTTTCCGGGGAGGAATAGCCTTATTCTACTTGCAAGCTTCTCTTGCACGATCAGGTTTTACAAGTGGTAATACAAGACTTGATCCTGCTCTCTCACTTCAATCTGATGGAGAATCATCAATAAATCAATGTGCCCTAATGTCTCGGACAGCGTCAATGGCAATTCTTTTTTGTACAAGTTTGGGAATAAGAGAGCATTCAATTCAAAAGCTGTCTTTTCTCCATCTGCAAGAAGCCTACGGAGTGTGTCTGTCCTCTCCCAGTTCTTTTGCAGACGGGCGAGTATGAGCTCTCGATGATTGTAAACCGGTTGACCGTGTCCACTGAGGACCTGTTCGATCTCCATGTCCGCACACATTTGCAACGCTGTACGGTATTGGATCAAGGTCAGTGGTCTTGTACTCGAACGATTCCGTGGTGGTTCAATGAAGGCATTGGATGAAATTCGCTTGATGATATGGTCTCCACCAATCATGACTTGATCCTTTGCCCGATACAACGACAGATGGCTTTGGCTATGTCCTGGTGTATACAGTACCTGCCAGTCCTCCAAGTACGGAACCTTTTGTTCATGCTTCAGATGAAAGTCAATCTGGCTTGGCGCAGAAAACGTCTTCATCAGCTTGTGAAATTTCGAGATAATGACCATCATTTTTTCTGGTACACCGCTCTGGATGTACAGCTCTTCGAAAAATTGATCATGAAAAGTCATAAACTGCTCATCCTGCTGTACATAAGGGGTTGCCTGTGGATGGGCAAACGTCTTCGCTCCCGATGTTTCCCGTATTTTTTCTAACTGCCCGCAATGATCCACATGATGATGCGTTAGTATGACTTGCTCGATATCTTGCACGCTTACCCCAATCGATTCTAAACCTTCTGTTAAGGCCGCCCACGCATCGTCGGTCAATGGCCCCACATCAACTAAGGTCAAGTGTTCCCCTTTTAGCAAGTAGACGTTTACTGCCCCCACATCAAAAGGCGTAGGTATTTCCAGACAAAAAATATCAGGTGCTACTTGCGTTGCAATCCTTTGCTTGTCATCGTTTTTTGTCATTTTTTATCTACCTCTCAAGTTTTTTGCCTTTTTTTCCGAAAAGAGAAAAGAGCCATTGTTTTGGCTCTAGGCGAGAACAATTTGATTTCTACCTGAATTTTTGGCTTCATACAAAGCAATGTCTGCTTGATGGAACAGCGCTTCTACACTCAGGTTTACATCCATCTCCCTGCTCCATTTCGCTAGTCCACACGAGATCGTGACCTGCGGAGACGTCTCCTGCTCGACGCATTCCCGTATGCGCTCTGCCACGGAATGCGCGGTGTTTTTGTCCACACGCGGCAAATAAACAGCGAGTTCCTCTCCACCCCATCTTGCTGCGATATCACTGTCTCGGATGCTATGTCGAATCAGATTGGAGACCTGAATCAGTACCTCGTCCCCTACCTGATGGCCAAATGTATCATTCACAGTTTTAAAATAATCAATATCGATCAAGATCAACGAGCCATAGTTGTCTTTTTGTAATGATCCTCTTACTCGTTCATTTAAATGTCTTCTCGTGTACAGACCTGTCAAATTATCCGTAATGACCATTCGTTCCATTTCATTATGCAGGACGGCGTTGGTCATTGCCAAGCTCGCGTGTTGTCCAAATATTTCGAGGAGTTTGTAGTCGTCAAAACTAAAAAAATGATAACGGGAATCTGCGACTAAAAGGACTCCACTAATCTCACCCTCAACAACGAGCGGAACCCCCATGAAGGAACAGCACGTAAAGAGCGAAAAAGGAAGTGGTCCTGCCCCCGGTTGAGCCAGCAACAACGCCTGCTTGTTTTGCAAGATTTGCTGAAATGGCTTTTCTGTTGAATCGATAGCCATGCCATTGAACGCTGGAATGGAGGAAGAAAGTACATCGAAGCAATCCTCGCCTGGCGTTTTTCGCAAGATGGCACAAAACTCCGCATCAAAGGTAGCCCGCATCATTGTCGTAACAAAATCGAGAATTTCCTTTAAATCAAGACTTCTGTTCAACTGGCGCGCCATCTCATTAATCAAACGTAATTCTCGAATCAAATTGCGCGATTGCTGATAGAGCTGTGCGTTTTCAAACGCAGTGCCAGCAGTATCCGCCAAGATGGAGATGTAGTCCTTTTCATGCTGATTCAGGGTGATTCGCTGATCGGACGTCACTTGCAATACACCGTAGATGCCCTGCTTGCCCAAGAGTGGCGCTGCGATCACCGTCACCTGTTGCTCCCCTTCCCCCACTTCTTCGGCAATGAGACGTCCTTCCAAATAGGCCTTGGTACTGGTAGACGGCTCTACTTCTTGAAAAGAAAGCTGTTTGACCGGGGTGGTTGCATTGGGTTCAACCGTCAGGAAAAGCTCTGCCGACAAGTACGGATAAAGACTGGGAATGCTCGTCACGATTTCATGCAAAACATCATTCACATCAATCGATGCCTGAATCTTTGACATCAACTGATACAACAAATCTTTTTTGCTCGCTTCACGACGCAGGTCGTCCGACATGATCGAACGCCAAAGCGCACAGCTTGCCTTCGCGCCTATTTCTTGCAAAAAAGCAACATCCCGTTCATCGTACACGCAATCTGTCTCTTCGGGTGGCAGATGCAAAAACAATGCGTAGAGCGGTGTTTGGTTCAAGGAGACAGGAACGACGACAAGCCTGTGGTCATCCAAAATGGAAGGCATGATTTGCGTCGTACCGAATCTCGAAACCAGTTGAGCAATGTGGGTTTGTCCAACTTCCGCCTCTTGCGTTGTTACGTTCTCCTGCGGAATCAACGTGGCATTGTCCGCGAGCTTAACGGCCGAACAATAGCCTTTTTGGATAATGTCACTGACCTGACCCGTCAAGCTTTGCAGCAGCTCTTTGGTCGTATCATGCAACGTCAAATCCATGACGATCTGGCTGGTGACGTGTTGAATATACGCATCATATCCCATGCGAATCAACGGCTCTAGCCCGCGCATGTAGGATGACAAATCGAAATGAATTTGGTCTTCGGGCGCTATCATGCCAATGACAGCTCGAACCCTTCCATCTTCTTCACACAAAGGAAAGGCTCCACATACGTTGTTCGTTTCCCTTCTCGTTTTAACTACGATCTCTTTGGAGGAAAGTGCCTCTTCAATAAAATCAAAGACTTTGCCAATCGATACATCGTGTTGCAGGGTAAGCCCTTGAGAATTCCGAGATGGACCAACCTGCATTTCCATGAAGTTGATTACGCGGCCCCCGGAATCTGTCAAGAAAAGGATGCCTGGGCGCTTTTCCGGCCAAGATTGTAAGATAAAATGGGCCGTGTAGGAAAAGACTGTCTCTAACTTCCCCAACATTTTGCTTGACACGAGAAACTCCCTCTCTCAGCATTTTCTCAAGCTTTCAAATGGTCTGTATCATTAACGGATAGAACTTCCCACCTGCGATCTACATACCGAAATATCGTAATACCGGTATTATCAATACGTGTGATACCCGTTCCTTGTTCTCCTACCGTCACATAATGCAAGAAGCTATTAATGAGACCGCCATGCGAGACAACGACAATCGCCTCACCTGGATGACTCCCTGCTATTTCTGTCATGGCAGCTACAGCTCGACGCTGCATGTCTTCGAATGTCTCAATTCCACAGGAGGCTTCATCCTGATTTTCAAACCGCTCACGTATTTCTTCATAGGTGAGCCCCTCCCACTCCCCATAGCAGCGCTCACGCAAGGTTGTCCGCGTAGAAACAGAGGATTGGAAATTGCCAGCAATCTTGGCAGCCGTATCGTGTGCCCGACTAAGATCACTCGAATAAAAAGCGTGAATCGTCTCACCTTGGAATCTGCCTGCTACTTGCTCGGCCTGACGTACCCCGAGCTCGTTCAATGCGATGTCACTGTGACCTTGTATACGACGAACCTGATTCCACTCCGTCTCTCCATGACGAATGAGATACATAATGGTTTCCAAAACGAATTATCTCCTTACCGTTCTGTATTCTATGGATAGTATTTCTTATTATATAAGATGCATGTTCACAATTCTAGATTGATAAAAAAACATTTGGTACAAAATTCCTATATTTCATTCCTTTCTGCAAATGCCGGGTGCTTTTTTCGTGAATTTGAACTGAAACGAACTTTTACTTCCTCTCGTCAGAGGTGATAAGAAGAATATGACATCGTTGGAGGGGTTCCTATGAAACCGTGGATCATTCGGTCCAGCTCATTTGTTCTATCTGCCAGTCTGTTGCTGCCTGTGACTCAAGCGCATGCACAGTCACCTCATGTGAGTACCAATAAAATGGCGACTACTGTGGCACAAGCAGACTCCGTGGCACAGGCCAAAGCAAAGCTGTCCAAGGAAGCAGCCTTGGCACTCGCTACAAAAATAGTACCCACCGCCGGAATGACGGTGCAGAATGTGTCATTTCGTTCAGCGGATAGCTGGCGCCCGTTTCCAGAATGGTCATTTAGTTGGGTGAAGAAAGATCCGGAAAATGGAAAAGTCCTTCTATCATATAGCGTCAGTATCCACGCCAATACAGGCGAGCTGACTTCCTATTCGCGTCAAGAGCAGGAAGCCTCCTCGCTTCCTTATGCAAAACGAATTTCCTATACAGAGGCGCAAGAGCAGGCGAAGCGCTTTTTCGAGAAAAACAATGCAGGAAAAGCAGCGGAAACAAGACTGTATACGCGCGATATGCCAGAGCCAAAAACTCCGCTGAACTCGGAAGTCTACTATAATTTCCGCTTTGTTCGTGACGTGGACGGCATTCTCTTTCCTGATAACGGCGCAGATATCACGGTAGATGCTTCCGGCACAGTGACCAACTATTCTCTGTCGTGGAACGACGTGACTTTCGAGGACACGGATGCGACAATCTCGGAAGAAGAAGCTGAGAAACTGTTTAAAGAACAAGCGAATCCAAAACCAGTTTACCTGCTGCCGTGGGATCGGATGGAGACTCAAAATAACAAGCCGTCTCTCGGGTATATGAATCCTTTCACCTTCTACATTGATGCGGAGACCGGGAAAGCATTGACACAATCGTTAACTCCGTATCAACCAGCGAAAGATCCTGAGCCTGTAAGCAGCAAAGTCCTATCTGCACGCCGCAGCGGACAACCGCTCTCCCAAGAGGAAGCTGTACAATGGGCATCGAAAGCATTGAAGTTGTCCAACTACGAGCTTCGTTCTGCCAATTACAATGAAAGAGACTACCGTGGCAATCGTCCTGTCTGGGATCTCGAATTCGGCGAAAAGGGCAATAGCGAAGACGGATTTGCGTATGTCTCCGTGGATGCTGTAACCGGGGACATCTACCGATTGAACAAGGACTTCCGTGACCGTAAAGAAAAAACAAGCGCTTCTAAAAAACCAGACATGGAAAAATTCAAGGCAAAAGCGATGGAAGCGATTCGTGATTTGGCGCCAACCATGGCCCACCAGCTTTACTGGACAGAGCGCTTTGAAGAGGAAATCCAAAACCAACCCGTTGATTCCGAGCGGACGCAGATCCGATTTGAGCGTTTTATCAATGGAATAGCTGCAGCTAGCGGTTCTGCCTACTTCACGTTTGACACAGAAACAGGCGATCTAATGAGTTACAGTACTGAATTGGGCAGCGAAACATACCCGACACAAGTTCCCAAGCATCTGCCTGCTGCCGAAGCGAGCGAAAAATGGTGGACAGAGACAAAAGCAGAGGAAGTATACGCCCTCGTCCCTCTTACTCCTGAGGATGCCAAACGCGCGAAAGAGCAGCCTTCCTACACACCGAAGCGAACTGCCAAGATCGTCTATCGCGCGACAATGACGCCGTTTGAGCAGCCGTATTACCTTGATGCTGTAACAGGCGAGTGGAGCTCTACCTCTACTGGCAAAACGATTGCGCTTCATCGTCCTGCTCCTGCCGATTTGGAGGGTCATCCGGCGGAAAAGGAACTCTTGTTGATGTATGAATACGACGCACTCACGCTTGAAAACGGCAAAATTATGCCACAAAAACCGATCACACGTGGCGAAATGATTGAAATGCTCATGATCAGTCTCAACCAAGGCAATCACTACCCACAGTACTCTCTGGAACGCAAGGCCACTTATAGCGATGTGGCAAATGGTTCGCGCTTCTTCTCTGCCGTAGAAGGTGCTGTTGATCGCGGTCTTCTCGATAAAAATGCTTCCAAGCTGAACCCAAATGAGACGATTACACGTGAAGAGCTCGCTGATATGATTGTTCGTGCACTCGGCTACAAAAAACTGACGGACTTCCCTGGCATGTTCCAGTCCCAGCTCTCAGACATTGCGAATTCGAAGTACCGCGGTTCGATCATCATCGCGACTACACTCGGTATCGTGCCAACTGACAAGCAGAAGTTCCAGCCACAAAGCCTCGTCCCTCGTGCCGATGCAGCCATTACCTTTACCCGTTTCCTCGAAAAACGGGATAATCCAGACGGTCCGGTTACTTTGTTGCGAAAATAAAACCCAAAAAGCGCCATCCATCCCACTTCTTGCGGCGGATGGCGTGCTTCTTTTCCCTTGACTTTACTATATCGCGCCTAGTATTATTGAATGTATGTGTACAGGGTAGCATTGATTGTAGGTAAAAACGGAAGGATGTACCCTCTTAGTTCCCTCCCTTTACAGACTGCGGCTGATCATCTGTGAGGAGCACGATGCGGAAACGCTACCGTCCGAAGTTCGTGTAGATAAAGTAGGAACTAACCTGCCGGAAGTAAACACCTGCGAATCCATATTAAAGGAGAATGAAAACATGTCACGTTACACAGGACCTCGTCACAAACTGGCTCGTCGTCTGGGTATCTCCCTCGATGGTACAGGAAAAGACATCAAACGCAACTTCCCTCCAGGTCAACACGGTCACAACAACCGTCGTAAACTGAGCGAGTACGGAATCCAGTTGCAAGAAAAGCAAAAACTGCGCCACATGTTTGGCCTTAACGAAAAACAATTCCGCCGCACTTTCGACAATGCTAGTAAAATGGCTGGCGTAGTGGGCGAAAACTTCATGAAATTGCTGGAATCCCGCCTGGACAACCTGGTATACCGCATGGGCTTTGCTCCAACTCGCCCAGCTGCTCGTCAGTTGGTAAACCATGGTCACTTCCTGGTAAACGGCAAAAAAGTAAACATCCCATCCTACCGCGTACAACCGGGTGATGTAATCTCCATTCGTGAAAAGTCCCGTGGTCTGCAACTGATCAAGGACTCTTTGGAAGGTCGCACTTTCCTGCCGAACTACGTTACATTCAACGATGCTGCTGCTGAAGGTACCTTCACTCGTCTGCCAGACCGTGAAGAAATGCCAGCTGAAATCAACGAAGTTCTGATCGTTGAGTTCTACAGCCGTTAATCGTCTGAGGATAAAAAGAAAAAGAGCAGTGCCGCTTGTCGGCCTGCTCTTTTTTTATTGCTTTCATGCACCCGACAACTTTCAACGGTATTTGACACATTTTGCTAATTCCTACGCATTTTCTATCCTCTAGGTTCCTCGTATGGTATAATCAGGTGGTATGCTAGGGGGTCGTAGATTATGTCGAATAACCACACATCTTCCTCTGAACCGAAGAAGAAAAAGCGACGCAGAAGCCGTGGTAGAACGTTCTGGATCATCTTCCAAATCGTCTTCGTACTCGGGCTAATGGGAGCTGCAGTCGCGGGAGGAATCGTGACAGGTTATGTTGCCGCACTCGTGAAGGACGAGCCTGTGCGCAGCAAGGAGGAACTGGAGAATAAAATCTTCACTAACTATCTGACTGGATTCGCCTACTACAACGACGGCTCTCTGATCGGCCAATTGCGGGCCGAAGAAGGCGATCGACGTTTGGTGAAGAAAGCAGACGTTTCTCCCTATTTAATTAATGCCATCATCGCAACTGAAGACAAAACCTACTACCACCACTCCGGAGTTTCGCTTCAATCTACTATGCGCGGAGCGATTCAGGAAATTACCAACCAGCCTGTCGTAACAGGTGGTAGTACGATTACACAGCAGCTTGTAAAAAATACAATCCTTTCTGCTGAAGTTAGCCACACACGTAAGGCACGTGAAATTTTTACCGCGATTCGAATCGAGCGCATGTTTTCCAAAGATCAGATTCTAGAAGCCTACATGAACGAAATTTACTTTGGAAAAAACGCCAACGGTTCAAACGTATACGGCGTTCAGGCTGCCGCGAAAGGGATTTTTGGCAAAGATGTAAAAGAGCTCGGGCTCGCTGAGGGCTCCTATCTTGCGGGCATGATTCAAAATCCAGGTGCCTACTCTCCATTCCGTGCAGAAAGCTATCAGCGCGGGAAGGAACGCCAAAAAATGGTGCTGGATCGCATGCTGGAAAATGGCTACATCACACAAACTCAATACGATGGAGCTCTCGCCAGTGATTTGAAGGCACAGTTAGCAAAACCGACGCAGCAAGCTTATCGAGAAGTGCCTTTCTTGATGATGGAAATTGAAGATCGTGCCGCACGTCAACTTGTGGATGCAGACCTCTTGGAAAAAGGACGAGACAAATCAACCATCGGCCGCAACGAATACCGACAGTTGGTTGAAGAGAAACGTCGCGATATACTGCGAAAAGGGTACAAGATACATACCACGATCGACAAGAGCGTATATGACATCATGCAGGCTGTTGCAGCCGACCCGAAAAACTTCGGTAAGAATCGTACCTATACGATTCGTCGCTCAAACGGCAAAACAGAAAAAATCGAAAATGCTCTGGAAGAAGTCGGCGCAATGCTGATTCACAACAAAACAGGAGCTATCCTCGGCATGATCGGGGGACGTGACTTCAAGGTGGAACAGACGAACCACGCCACCGTACCACGCCAGCCTGGTTCGGCCATGAAGCCACTAGCAGCTTATGCTCCTGCTTTTGAACTGGGATTGCTCCAGCCAGCATCTCCAATCGATGACGCTCCAGTGCTACTCGCTGACGGCCAGAACGGTTCCCATTTACCTAAGAACTGGAACAACAAATGGCAAGGGATGATGAGTGCCCGCGAAGCGCTGCGGATGTCCTGGAACATTCCGGCGATCAAGACGTATTTGAAAGTTGGCATTCCAACGGCTCTTGAATACGTGAAGAAAATGGGAATCACAACATTGGTGGATGCTGACAACTATGCTGCCACTGGCGTAATTGGCGGTCTTACCTACGGAACAACTGTCGAAGAAATTACAAACGCCTATGGGACATTCGCAAATCACGGTTCTTTCGTGGATGCCTATCTGATTGACCGAATTGAAGATAACACCGGTAAAGTCATTTATCGTCATGAAACCAGCCCTGTGCAAGTGTACAGCGAGCAAACAGCATACTTGATCACTGATATGATGCGTTCCGTCGTCAATAACGGTACAGGTACACACATCCGCAAATACGTGCCGCGCAAAGTCGATGTGGCAGGTAAAACCGGAACAACGAACAACAGCAACGACCTCTATTTCGTCGGTTACACGCCAGAGCTGTCCATGGGGGTATGGGTTGGCTTTGACGAGCCATATCCAATGCCGGACGCGGACAAATATGTTCCGATGGTCGTATGGGGTAAGGTTATGAAGGATGTCATTGCGAAGCATCCGAACCTTTCACCTCCTGACTCCACCTTTAAAAAGCCAGCAGGAATTGTGAGCGCGACTGTTGACTCGAAATCAGGTCTTTTGCCAAGTGAACTTTCAAAGGAAGCTGGCCATTTGATCACTGATATATTCAACAGCAAATTCGTTCCGACGAAGGTGGACGATTCCCACCAAAAAGCACGCGTCATTACGTATAATGGCGAACGGTATTTGGCGAAGGAAGGAACACCTGAAGATTTTGTTACCGAAGGCGTCTTCTACCGCTCACCTGATCCGCTGCCTACCAAGGAGCAAATTCAAGCGAAAAACAGTAGGGTCGCCACCCAACCACCGGATTGGGAGCAACGCCTGCCTGACAAGGAAGACCCTCGCACAGAGTCAGGTGGAGCGCCCTCTTCTCCAAGCGGTGTAACGGCTACAGGCTCAGGCAAGCAAATTACGCTTACGTGGCAATCAGCCAAAGAAGCTGACTTGGTCGGTTATCGCATCTACCGCGCTGATGTGCAGAACGGCTTTGTCAAAGTAGCGACTGTGAAAGATCCATCGGAATTGACTTTTGCCGATACGACTGCACACCATGGAGATTTAGGCTATTATGTCACTTCTGTGGATATCGCTGGTAATGAATCGCAGCCTTCCGCAATCGCTTCTGTCGGATCTACACAGACATGGCAGTTGCCTGATCCAAATCAAGGTACGGAAACAGGCATCCCGAATCCGATGGACAATAACGGGAATGGTCAAACAGATCCAGATGGAACTGTGACGAACCCAGCAGATGGATCAGGAGGCACGAATACAAACACAGATTCCGCTTCACCACCTGCTGCTCCGAAATCCTTGTCTATCAAAAACACGCCTAACGGTTGGCAGCTAAAGTGGAAAGGAAGCAGCTCGTCTGAGCAGATGTACAACGTATATTTTAGCCCAGACTCAGCAAGCGGCTATTTGTTACTCGGTACTGTCTCTAGCACAAACTTTACACACGCAGCAGAAGTACCGAATGGCAGTAACTACTACATTACCGCAGTCAACAGTTACGGAGAATCGCCACATTCTAACATCGTAACTGCCAACACCACAGAATAAACTGGAATGACAACTGACAGAGATGGTTAGACGCCATCTCTGTTTTTCTACAAACGTAAGGGGGGGAACTGATGGAGCACGTCAAACGCTATCATTCATTGAGCTTAATGGTGAACAACAAGGAGCTGCTCGTCGAAGGACCGATTACAGGAAGTTATCTGGCCTCATTACGCTTTGATGAGGGGCTGAAAGCTTTTCGTATCCCTGAACAGCAGCATGAAGCTCTCATCGAAATCGCGGATTTGCCTGAAGGGCGCATTATTATTGCACGCGAAGGAGACCTCGTCCTCGGCTACGTGACCTTTCTGCACCCCGATCCACTGGAGCGATGGTCACAAGCCCAACTGCCCGATTTGCTGGAGCTGGGCGCGATTGAAATCAGTCATAAAGTGAGAGCGGGTGGCGTAGGCAAAAAGCTACTGGAAGTCGCCTTCTTGGACGACGCCATGGAAGACTACGTCATTATTACAACGGAATATTATTGGCATTGGGACCTGAAAGGAACAGGACTCGATGTATGGCAATACAGAAAGGTCATGGAAAAGGTCATGGGTAGCGCAGGCTTGAGCTGGATGGCGACAGACGATCCAGAAATATGCTCACATCCCGCCAACTGTCTCATGGCAAAAATCGGCAAGCGTGTACCGCCAGAAACAGTCGTTGCCTTTGATGCTATGCGGTTTCAAAATCGTTTTCTTTACTAGTTTGGATGCCTTTTGATTCCAGGAGGTCACTCTTATGCGTATTGAAGAGATTATGCGAAAAAAAATTGTTACGATCCAGCCATCCACTACAATCGGAGAAGCGCTTCTTCTCCTCCGTGCAAACAGAATCAGGCATTTACCCGTCATTAAAAACGACTCACTCGTAGGTATTGTCTCGGACCGTGACCTGCGAGACGCTCTCCCCTCTCGCCTGCTGACACATGACGATGACGACACCGTCCTGCACAAGCCTGTAGCCGATATCATGAATCAACAAGTCATCACTGCCCACCCACTAGATTTCATCGAAGACGCAGCCCTCCAACTATACGAGCACAAAATCGGCTCACTACCCATCGTCGAAGGGAATCGGCTCGTAGGATTAATCACAGAATCGGATCTTTTCTCTAGCCTGATCGAACTTTTCGGCGTTAACAAACCCAGCTCCCATATCGAAGTCGAAGTAGATGACCGCGTTGGCATGCTGGCAGAAGTCAGTCAAGTCTTTCGCGATGCACAAGTAAATGTCACGAGCGTCGTGGTTTTTCCTGGGAAACAGCACGCAAAAAAGAACCTTGTTTTTCGGGTACAGACAATTGATCCTCGTATCGTGACGCAATTGCTCCTTGAAAAGGGCTTTTCCGTAATCGGACCTACGGAAGGAGGGATACCCCAGTGAGCCGAAATGCTCGTCTGATCTACTCTCCAGACTACACGCAATATTATTTTCATGATGATCATCCGTTCAACCAGCGTCGTCTGCTCCTTACACATGATCTGATGAGCAGTTACGGAATACTCAAAGACTCAGACATCCTGACTCCCCGACCGGCGACAGATGAAGAACTCGCCCTAGTGCATGACCCGCGTTATATCCAATTTGTTCGCGATCAGGGCCATAGTGAACACGAGCTTCCGCAGGCAGCCAGTTATGGCTTGGGAACAGAGGATGTTCCCTGTTTTTCGAACATGCATGAAGCGTCCTCGCTGATCGTCGGAGGTACGTTAAACGCAGTGGACGCGGTTATGAGTGGACAGGCAGAACACGCCTTCAATCCCGCTGGTGGACTGCATCATGCCTTTCGTGGACGCGCCTCTGGATTTTGTATCTACAACGATTGCTCCGTCGCGATCGCTTATTTGCGAAAAAACTGGAATGCGCGCGTGCTGTATATCGACACAGATGCCCATCATGGAGATGGGGTACAGTGGGCGTTTTACGATGACCCTCATGTACTGACTGTATCCATTCACGAAACGGGAAAGTATCTCTTCCCAGGCACAGGGAATTTGTCTGAACGTGGAGATGGAAGCGGTTACGGTTATTCTGTCAACGTTCCGCTCGATGCCTTCACAGAAGACGATTCTTTTCTGGAAGTATATGAAGAGCTGGTATCAAAGCTAGCGGCTGGCTTCAAACCTGATGTCATCCTGACCCAAAATGGTTGTGACGCTCATGCGTACGATCCCCTCACCCATTTGTCTTGCTCAATGAAGATTTATCAGGCGATTCCTCGTCTTGCTCACCGTCTCGCTCATGAATATTGTGACGGTCGCTGGATTGCTGTAGGCGGCGGGGGCTACGATATTTGGCGGGTAGTGCCGCGGGCGTGGACCCTGGTCTGGAGTGAGATGAGCGATCAGCCTCTTACGGACGGTGATCTTCCCGAAGCCTGGCTCAAGCGCTGGCAACCTGAGACGGATTTGCCCTTGCCATCTCGGCTTTTTGATGAACCATTCCCAACAATCCCACGACGAGCAGAGATCACGGAAAAAAATCGGCTTACGTTAGAACGTGCAATGCTGTATGCACCTATTGGATCAGAAAAGTAAAAAAAGCGTGCTGCCCTCGTACCTTTTTGGTACTGGTCAGCACGCTTTTTCTGTTCCAAAACGCTATTTCACAAGCTCTTCCAACTCAGAAGGTGCAAAGCCTTTTACCGCTTTATCTCCCACGACTGTTACAGGCACACCCATGAAGCCAAAGCGCTCCACTTCCTCTTGATAGACACGACTCGTCATGACATCGCGCACCTCAAAAGAAACACCTTTTGCTGTCAGCCAATTCTTTACCATGTCGCAATCCACACAGTTTTTCGTCGAGTAGACGATCACTCCCGCAGTTGTCGATGCTGCTGAAGCTGTCAACATGTTACGGACAATCGCATAGGAGCGTTGGGAAGCCAGCTTGGTAAATTCCACGAAGTTAACATGCGCGGAGCCGTCTGCTTTATCCGACATCGAGCGAACCACAACAAACGGTACGCCATTCATCGCACATACTTGTCCTACAGATGCCCCTTCCATTTCCGTACAATGTGCTGCAAATTGCTCATACAGCCATTTCACCTTGTCCCGACTGGCAACGAACTGGTCGCCGGACAAGATACGCCCGCTCACTACTTGAACGCCCGCTTCCAGTTCCTGGCCCGCATCAATCGCTTGCTGCATCAGCTCAGCATCCGCTTGCCAGGTCCATTGCTCTGTAAACGGAATCTGTCCTGGCTCAAAGCCAAGTGGTGTCACATCAATGTCATGTTGGATGCAATCCGTCGAAACCACAATGTCACCAATATTTAATTCAGGGTGAACAGCTCCTGCCACACCTGTGAAAATGACACGTTCTACTTGGAAGGAATCGATGAGAATTTGTGTCGTCACGGCAGCATTCACCTTGCCGACACCTGATTTGCACAGCACGACATCTTTGCCTTCCATTTTACCTGTGTAATAGGTAATGCCTGCTTTGGTGGCAGTAGTCGTCTCTTGCATCGCTTCCAAGTAAAGCGCGATTTCTTCATCCATCGCGCCGATAATTCCGTAACGCATTTCCCATCCCCCTCTTGCTGTCAATTGCCTACGTCCCTTTATGATCAAGCTTGCTCGGGTTTTGTGCTCTCCCGATACTCAATTCGATGCGGCAGCAGCACAACATGCTCTTCGACATTCTCGTTATTCATGTACTTGGTCAACAGGCGCATTGCCACCGCACCAATATCATACATTGGCTGTACGACAGAAGTCAGTCGTGGACGTACCATTTCAACCAGACGAATATTATCGTGACCAATGACTTCGATGTCACCTGGCACGTTCAGGCCAGAATCTTGAATAGCATGGATCGCACCAATGGCCATCTCATCGTTTGCTGCAAAAATCGCCGTCGGCGGATTTTTAAGGGCAAGAAACGCTTTTGTAGTGGACAAGCCAGATTCATAAAAGTAGTTGCCTGTCGCGATCAGCTCTTCATCCAGCTCGATACCCGCATCTTTCAATGCCTTTTTATAACCTTCATAGCGCATCAACCCTGCCAATGGATCGTTTGCAGGACCCGCGATCATCGCAATCCGCTTGTGCCCGCGTGCAACCAATGCTTCTGTCGCATCGTATGCCGCTTGGAAATGGTCAATGCTAACCGACGGAAGTACGTTGTCCGCATCGCGCGTCGCCGCGAGTACAGTCGGTACAGAGGTGCTTGTTAATGCCTGCAAATGATCTTCTTTGATTTCTGCGCCCAGGAACAGAAGCCCGTCCACCTGCTTTTCGAGCAAAGTATTAATGAGCTGCAATTCCTTTTCCATCCGTTGGTCAGAGTTACACAGGATGATATTGTATTTGTACATGGTAGCGATATCTTCAATTCCTCGGGCCAATTCGGAGAAAAACAAACTGGAGATATCCGGGATGATGACACCAACTGTTGTCGTTTTTTTGCTGGCGAGTCCACGAGCAACCGCATTTGGTCGATATCCCAAGCGCTCAATCGCAGCCAATACCTTTTTTCGGGTCAAAGGCTTTACGTTGGGATTCCCGTTGACTACGCGGGAAACTGTCGCCATCGACACCCCCGCTTCTCTTGCTACGTCGTATATAGTAACCGGCATCATGCACCCTCACTTTCCCTATTTTTTGGTTTTCATAAGCGTTTTCATAAATATATGCACCTATGATACGACAAGCCGTATGCCGATGCAATCGTTTTTGACGGCTTGTGCACCCGTTACTTCATGAGTTTGTTCATCGTTTTCAAAAGCTCATCAATCACTTCATGATCGCCTTGCTGAATGCGATCCATCACACAGCTTTTCATATGTCCTTCGAGGAGCATTTTCCCAACCGCATTCAGGGCAGACTGCACAGCCGCAATTTGATTGAGAATGTCGTCGCAGTAGACATCTTTTTCTACCATTCCGCGAATTCCGCGAACTTGTCCCTCTACCCGATTCAGACGGGAGATGAGATTAGACTTGATTTTATCCGGCCTTTCGGTGGACCGATCAGTCGAGCAGCATTGATGGTTGTCTTCCATATGGCCTCTCCTCCTTCACCAATATCAGCACGTAATTCTAGCTTACTTGGTCGCCAATGGTTCGTCAAATGAGAAAGGTCCTTCCGCGCGCAGGAAGGACCTTCAAATCGTACCCGAAAGGTATTCTTATGCTCTCGTTGCCACAATCTCGCCTTTGTACAAACCAGAAGCGAGAAGCTCATCAACGAACTCGTTGAACTGTGGAATGTTCAACTGTTGCTTCGCATCAGACAGTGCCACATCTGGATCTGGGTGAACCTCTACCATGATTCCATCAGAACCGACTGCGAAACCTGCTTTCGCGCAAGGCAAGAGCAGATCACGACGACCTGTAGAGTGCGTCACGTCTACAAACACTGGCAAGTGCGTCTCCTGCTTGAGGAGTGGTACTGCAGAAATATCGAGCGTATTGCGTGTCGCTTTTTCATACGTGCGGATTCCACGCTCGCACAGCATGACTTGTGTGTTACCTTCGGACAAGATGTACTCTGCCGCGTAGATGAACTCTTCAATAGTAGCAGAGAGGCCACGCTTCAAGAGGATCGGCTTGTTCACACGACCTGCCGCCTTCAGCAGCTCGAAGTTTTGCATATTGCGAGCACCGATTTGGATGACATCGATGTATTTCGTCGCCATCTCAAGATCTGCTGGCGTCACGATTTCACTGATCGTTACGAGGTTGAACTCATCGCCGATACGCTTGAGGATTTGCAAGCCCTCTTCACCCAGTCCTTGGAAGTCGTATGGCGACGTACGAGGCTTGTATGCGCCGCCGCGCAATGTGCGCAGTCCGCGTTTTGCGTGGTTTTCTGCTACTGCTCTTACTTGCTCGTAGCTTTCCACGGAGCAAGGGCCTGCGATGAGAATCGGATTTTTTCCACCGAACTCTACGCCTTTTACAGTGATAACTGTATCCTCTGCCTGTTTCTTACGGCTAACGAGGAGTACTTTTTTCTTATCGTCGTCTTGCAGATCTAAGGAAACCTGGAAAATTTGCTTGAACAAATGACGAATAGCATTGTCATTGAAAGGACCTTTATTGTTTTCAACGAGCAGATTGAGCATTTGGCGCTCACGCTCTGGGTCAAAACGGTTGCTGCCCTGTTTTTCTTTTTCTTTGCCGAGCTCTTGAACCAAGGTAGCTCGTTTGTTGACCAATTCAAGAATTTGCAGGTTGATCTCGTCTATCTGCTTGCGCATGGTTTCGATTTGATCGTGTGCCATCTCTCTCCACTCTCCTCTTTTTATATAGGGATTTATCGATAAATTAGGGTAATTATAATCGATTCAAACACCCTTGTCAGCAGTTTAGCGCCAAAAAGCGCGAAAGTAAATTTTTTCTGTTTTTTTATCTTTTCAAATTATTCGTCAAACCGAAGAAGATTCCTTGCTTCGACAGGATTCTTTCCCTTATAAATCGAATAGTTTTGGATATATGTTCTAGCTAAAAGTGAATGTTCCTTTCCATTTCAGTCCAAAAACACCGATAAGTATTGTAAAGACTTTTTGAACAACCTCTTACAAGGAGTGACCTACTTTTGTCTGACATCATAGCCCCTGAGCTTATTTTTTCATTAGATATTGGAACGCGCAGCGTCGTCGGCCTGATCGTGGAAACGACCGGCGAACAGTACCGCGTATTGGACTGCGCAATTCGAGAGCACGATGAACGCTCCATGCTCGATGGGCAAATTCACGATATTGTCGCCGTAGCTAAGGTGATTCAACAGATAAAAGAAGAGCTGGAAGGAAAATACGGCAAACTTCATCAGGTAGCAGTCGCTGCTGCTGGTCGGTCATTGCGCACCCGCCGCGTTCGTGTGGACATGCCGTTAGCCAGACATGCCTTCATCTCGCGTGAAGATGTTGTCGCTTTGGAGTTTTCTGCTGTACAGGAGGCCCAAGCCGCATTAGCCCAAGAACTAAAGGATCAAGACGTCACCCGCTATTATTGCGTCGGTTACAGCGTCGTCAACTACCATCTGGATGGAGAGTTGATCGGGAGTCTGATTGACCAGCGGGGTGACATAGCAAGCGCAGATGTGATCGCGACTTTCCTTCCACGCGTGGTTGTCGACTCGCTGATCGCTGCTCTGAAACGATGCGATCTGGAAATGCAGGCATTGACGCTTGAGCCTATTGCGGCGATTAATGTCCTGATTCCTGTGACTATGCGCCGACTGAATATTGCATTGGTGGACATTGGGGCAGGTACTTCTGATGTAGCGCTGACTGAGGAAGGGGCCATTACTGCCTACGGCATGGTGCCTGTTGCAGGAGATGAAATCACGGATGCGCTCATGAACGCTTTTCTCATGGATTTTCCGATGGCAGAAGAAGTGAAGCGTGTCTTATCCACCGAGGAGTCCGTCACCTTCACCGACATTCTCGGCATGGCGCATACGATGAGCGCGGCCGAGGTAACAAGTGCGATTGAAGCAGACATCCAGCAGCTCGCCGATAAAATTGCCTTCAAAATATTGGAGCTCAACGGAAAAGCTCCGCAAGCGGTCATGTTGATCGGCGGCGGTAGCCTCACCCCTGGGCTTACTGGAAAAGTCGCTCAAGTCTTGAATATTCCTGCCGCCCGTGTTGCTGTCAGAGGCGGCGATGCGATCAAACAGTACGTCGGAGAAAATCCTGCGCTCAGTGGGCCTGAGTTCGTAACGCCAGTGGGTATTGCTGTTGCTGCGCGCCGTCATCCGTTGCGCTATGTAACCGTTACAGTCAATGACTCTCCTGTACGCATTTTCGATTTGCGAAAAATGACGTTGGGTGATGCGCTCATTGCATCTGGACTGGATATCCGCCGTCTGTATGGTCGCCCCGGAATGGCGATGACAGTCACCGTAAACGGACGAATGAAAATGATTCCGGGTGGTCATGGTACGGCGCCGGTAATTGAGCGCAACAAAGAGAGCGTTAGTCTCGACACGCCAATCAATGACGGGGACCAAATCACCGTAGTGGCAGGTACAAATGGCGAGGATGCACGTGTGTTTGCCAAAGATTTATTCGCAGAGGTGGACACGCTTGAAGTGATCTGCAATGACCGTCCCTACTCACTCGGTCCAGTCGTACATGTTAACGGAGTGGTTGCGACACTCGATACTTTAATTGCTGATCGTGCCGAGGTGGACATCCGTCTCCCCCGCACAGTATATGAGGTATTAGAGCTCGCCAAACTAAAAGCATCAGTGGAGTCAGGCTTGCATTTTTCTGTGAATGGACAAGATTACACGATTCCGTCCCATATCGAGGTGATCGAGCTGAACGGAAGGCAAGCTGCCTTGACAGATGTCGTCCGGCAAGGCGATGTCCTTGTATACCGGCAAGATGAAGTCCCTGCCCCTTCCATTCAGGATGTCATCCCCTTGGAAGAATGGGTACAGGAGACAATGACCGTCCACTTCAATGGTGAACGAGTCGTATTGCCTGTCGCACAGGTAACGATTACAGTAGATGGAAAGGCGGCGAATGCCTCCGATCCCGTGAGCGAAGGTGCCAACATCATGGTAAAATCCTCACCTGCGTCTACACCAGTGTTTAGCGACGTCTTCCGTTTTGTCGATGTGTCCTTGGAAAAGCCCGACCGTGAGAGCATCTCCGGATTCGTCATGCTCGTCAACGGCGAACAAGCCAACTTCCAGACAGAATTGAAAAGTGGAGATAAGTTGGAGCTATTCTGGGAATAGGCCCCGCTCCCCCATTTGATTTCTAGCGAGAAAAAGCCGGTTTCATCTCACTTGAGGTGTACCGGCTTTTTTGGTCAAGCAATAAGGAGCAACATACTTGATACCGAATCATACTTTACAAATTTTCAAAAGAAAACCATTATATGTTATAATAAGGAAAATACTTTCTTGTTATTTACAGGAACTAATTTACAATTTTTATAATTTATTGATTTTTTAAATTGACAAAACTATTTATTCTGGATATTCTAAAGAAAGAAAAAGTTTTCTGTTAAAAAAACTTTTTCAATATGTAAAAATACATATTGAAAGGAGTGAATTCGTGTATGAAAAAAATCGTGGTAAAAAAAGGGAGCACAGTTGCTCGCATTAATGAAGGTTATTAATCAAAAGAAAAGAGAGCCAATGGAATAATGGCTCTCTTTCTTTATAAGGAGATAATCATTATGAGA
The DNA here is from genome assembly GCF_001423865.2 of Brevibacillus sp. Leaf182. Taxonomy (NCBI): domain Bacteria; kingdom Bacillati; phylum Bacillota; class Bacilli; order Caryophanales; family Paenibacillaceae; genus Brevibacillus; species Brevibacillus sp. Leaf182. The sequence goes on from NZ_LMPN02000024.1 coordinate 57,614, forward strand.
TTCGATATTGTATTTTCGGAAAAAAATTTAGCCTTTGAAAGTTTCACACCTCTATCAGACTATATATTCTCCACCAATAATATTTTGGTTGAAGATTATTTTGAATTTTCCAGGTATCTAAATCCTGGTCTTGACAAACTTGTAGATAATCCAAAACTAAGCATAACATCTGCTGCAGAGTTTAAGCATCGAATACGATTCTTTCATTTTCAAAAAGTATATCATGTTTTTAACTTTTTCTTTCATTTTTTAATCGATACCGTTCAAAAAAAAGAGGATCGGCTAGAGATCTATTTCTATAATTGCAACGAAATGTTAGAATACGATGTCATGCTAGTTGATCACTTTATAGATAGACTAAGTAATATTCCAAATAATATTACCTTATATTTCGATGAGTGCAATTCAAAAATCAAAAACGCTGCCTATGTAAGCAAAAATACACATCAAAATCATACACCGAAAGTAAAACAAAAAAACTTTTGGGACAAATCCAATAAGGAAAAAATGTTTCAAAGAGCAATGAATTTAGCTTTGTACGAGGATGCAATTCGCTTAGGAACTGAATTATTTCATTTAGCCACCACTATCAATGATAAGTGCTTTTTGGCAGATAAGATCGGCATAGCAAATGTTTTATACGATCGCCCGCATCTAGCAGAAAATTACTATCATTTTGTCCTCGATCAAAAATGTAACACTGAAATTAAAATAGAAGTTCTATACAAATTATCAATGTTGTATTCCCGACACCATCCAGTCGAAAAGTTAGACGCAAAAAAAGCGGAAAATTATTTACTTACAGCAAGATCACTGATAGAAGAAAATAAAGACGAACTAGGAGAAAGTTATACTTTCCATAAAGTGTTTAACCGAAACGGTCTTTCGCTACTCCTCCATCGCAAAGGTGAATTTGAAACTGCCCATCACTATTGTATCGATGGTCATGAACAAATCTTAAATACATACGGCCCTCTCCAACATATTCTTCATCGTTCCGTTTTGATATACAACAGCACGATTACCGCGACTGCCTTAAAAAAATTTGACCAAGCCCTGGATCAGTTCGATTATTTGTTGAAATTGGATCCCTACTACCCTAATTATTGGGTAGCCCGAGCTAACCTTTATTCACAGCTTGGTCAATTCGATAAATCAGTCCATGACTACACACAAGCACTGGCCTTAAATCCCTTTTCGGAAGGCCTTTATTGTGCAAGAGGGATCGTGTATGAAGTAATGGGAGAGTTGCATCAGGCAAAAGCAGATTACGAACAGGCGCTTTATTTCAATCCAAATCATGTAGATAGCCTCCTTAATTATGGCGTTATTTTATTAAACGAGAATGAGTTGGATCATGCATTGGAGGTTTTTAACAAACTCTCCCTCCTGGAGACAAACATCCAGCATGAAGTATTTAATAACATCGGTCTGGTTTTTATGGAAAAAAATGATGTTAACAGTGCAATCCACAGTTTTCATCTGGCGTTAAATCTGGAACCAGACTTTTACACTGCACTTATTAATCTAGCAACAGCCTATTTTATACAGGACGATAAAATCAAAGCGCTGGAAATAATCAACAACGCAATCAAGATAGACGACAACGTGGACTCCTTGTATAACCGTGCTTACTTGTATAGCGAGATGGGACAACTTGAAGCTGCTCTTGCAGATATCCAAGCAATCTTATCACGCGATGAAAATCATGTAGACGCCTTGGAATTAAAGCATTCGATCAAGACCAAACCAATAAAAAGCTACTAAAAGGAGGCTTATTCCTCCATGGAATTCGATCATATTTTAATTGAAGATCCGAATGGTAATGAAAAAGTTTATACCCTGTACGACAAGATTGTATTCAACAATCAAAATATTTTTGTTTTCTATAACGAAGAAAAATACAATGACATCAATCTTTTCTTCTTGAAATACGACCTAAGAGATAACTCATTGACAGAAGATATACATGACTACGATTGTCTTTTAATGTTTTACAAACACCTAAACATCTAGGAGGTTACCCATGGATTTAAAGGTACCATCTGTTTCATTACCAGGGATTGAGAAGTATCTTGAAGGAAATATACAACAGAGAAAACACATTTTTAAAAAAGCGGAAGAAATGGCTTCAGAGATGAATGCCCCCATAGTTGGCCCGCTAGTAGGCAATTTCTTGCGTGTCATGTGTGCAATTTCTTCGGCGAAGAAAATATTGGAACTGGGATCTTCAATCGGATACAGCACGTTATGGTTCGCCGATGCGGTCGGTGAAAATGGAAAGGTTATTTATACTGACTTAGATTCGAAAAATGCAGCGATTGCAAAGTCGTTGGCAAGCGAAGCCAATTTACAGCACAGAATTGAATACCACATTGGGGATGCGTTAGCATACTTGGATAATTCAACAGATCAATACGATATTATTTTTATTGATCTTGACAAATCTCTGTACTTGGATGCACTCGAGAAGGCCTTGCCTAAACTTAAAGATGGTGGGTTACTCATTGCAGATAATACTTTATGGGCAGGAAGGGTTAGATGGGATTACATTGATGAAAATACTGAAGTTATCAAAAAATACAATCAAATCGTATCTACCTATGCAATGTTATTGACAACCATTATCCCATTGAGAGATGGGATTACCATCTCCTTGAAGAAAAGTGATCAATGATGAAAGCTATTCTAAATAAATTGGCATTCAGGCAGGAATACAGCTCAGTATTAATCAGAAACCCTAATTTCCGAAAATTATTTATTGCAAGCATATTATCTATGTTTGGCACTCAAATGCATAGGTTCGCTTTACCTTGGATTGTTTACGATTTTACTGGATCAGCGACACTAATGGCAGTCAACTTTACTATATCTCTAGTCCCCGGCTTTTTCTTTGGCTTGATAGGTGGAATTTTATCTGACAGATATAGTCGTCAAAAAATATTGATTGTCAGTGACATTTTAGCTGCCTTCTTCACCATGTTGATAGTGATTCTTCACATTAGTCCAATGGGCTTACAAGTATGGTATCTTTTCGTCTTAACCTTTATCTTGTCCTCTATTAACTCAGTTTATCTTCCATCATTTCGGGCAAGCATTCCCACCCTTGTGACGAAAGATGATCTCCTCGCAGCGAATGGAATGTTTAGCGTAGCACAATCATTCATGAGTCTAGGAGGGCCTATCATCGCAGGTATGCTTATTGGCATGTTGGGTCCTTGGATAAACATTATAATGAATTCGATTTCATTCTTAATTTCAGCTGTTTTAATAGGGCGTATAAGGACGAGCAATACTGTCAAATTGGAAGATTCAACACAAAAAAACGGCTTTCTATCGGAATTAAGTCACGGGCTGAATGTAGTGAAAAGAACAAAATGGTTGCTTTACGGTATGTTCTTGACATTTGGTGTTTTCCTTGGTTCTGGAAGCGTAGGTAGCCTTATTCAATACTATCTGCGTCATACTCTTGGTATTGAAGGAGCACTGTTTGGAGTATCGTTTGCCTTATTCGAGTTTCTGCCTATGCTAATAGCAGGATATTACGCACCTTTGCTTGGAAAAAAATACGAAATGGAAAAGGTAGTGCTCGGTGGTTCTTTTCTCTATGCATTTTCCTTAATAGGAATCGGGATCTCAACACTTTATCCTATCGTAATTTTATCAGGCATGATTTTGAACGCTGCAGCCGTATTTATTGTGGTTAATTGGAACGCAATGATTCAGCAGTATATCCCAAATGATGTTTTAGGAAGAGTAACGGGCACTGTATTAACAGTACAATCCGTAGCATTACTCTCTGGTGGAGCTGTATCCTCCTTTCTTGTAACAATGATTTCACCGCAATGGGTATTAATCGGATTCGGGATGATCACGGTGGTATTTTCAACAATAACTTTAAGATTACCTTTCATAAATCATAATAAAAATGTTAGCAAGAATTCATTTATCTAGGTACAGCGAACTTGCTGCGTTTTCCTTGAATAACGGAGGTTTCATTTATGTGCGGTATTGCTGGAATTTTTAACATAAAAGGCATTACAAACGCAGATTTGAATTCATTAGAAAGAATGTCCAAGGCAATCAGTCATAGAGGCCCCGATGATGAACAGTTCTTTCAAGATGAGCGTATTGCTCTTGCTTTTAGAAGATTGTCGATCGTTGACCTTCGTAGTGGAGGTCAGCCTTTTTATAATGAGGATAAAACAGTTTGCGTTATTGTCAACGGAGAGATCTATAATCATCTTGCGTTGAAAACAAGGTTAAAAAACAAGCATGTATTTCGAAGTGAGTCAGACTGCGAAATTATCGTTCATCTCTATGAGGAAATGGGGTTGGATTTTTTAAAACATCTAAATGGCATGTACAGCATGGCCATATATGATATGAGAAATAATCGATTAATTCTTGCGAAAGACAGATTTGGAATAAAACCTTTGTTTTTTCACTCTGGAGACGACTTTTTTATTTTTAGTTCGGAGATAAAAGGCTTGTTTCCATACTACAGATGCCCACGAGAATTTGACTGGAAAGCAGCCCTGCAAGATCCATGGATGATTGCCGATGAAGCAACTACCCTTGATCTACCCCCCTCTTTTTTTTATGGAATCGAAAACTTACCTGCCGCTTCAGCTTTGATCATGGATCTAAAAACTAAAGAATATAAGATCGAGAAATATTGGGATATCCGCTCGATACCAGAAAACCAGTATAGTGCCAATCAATTAATAGACGAATATATCTTTCTGCTTGAGGACTCAGTCAAAAACTGCTTGATGTCCGATGTTGAGATTGGCATTTTTTTAAGTGGAGGGATAGACTCGATTGCTGTTAGTAAATTTGCGTCAACCCATGCAGAGATTACGTCATTTTCGGTATTAAGCAGAAGTACGCTGACAAACGGCGATGCAAAGTATTCTTACTTAGCGGCTAAAGAACTTGGCATGAAAAATTATCAGGTTCTCTTTCGGGAAGGTGAACTAGCATATCATTCAGAGGACTGGAAAAAATTGTTGTGGTTATGTGAAAATCCAATGACTGGACCCGAGCAGCTTTACAAATATCATTTACACAAGTTTGCAAAATCATTGAATCCTGGACTAAAAGTGATACTTACTGGTCAAGGCAGTGATGAGTTTAACGGAGGCTACAGCAAACTTTATACTGAAAATAACAATTGGCAAGAATTCATTTCTTCAATTGAAATGCTTGAGCGCGGAAGAGTATTAAATAGATTCTCTCCTCCTTTTTCCAGATGGGATCGTATATTCGCCTTCTCGCCTTTCAAAAAAGACTTCTTGTATGCACTTGCAAACGAACAATTGGGTCCCCATGAATATCTCCGTTATTTATACTCAAAGTACAGAGATATCCAAATGTACAATTGTTGGCACGAAGACCGCACAGCAGCCGGGAACCATATCGAGAACAGGGTGCCTTTTTTGGACCATCGAATCATCGAGCTCTCTTTAGGCACACCTAAACATCTTTATCCAGAATTATTTATGAATAAACAGATTCTTAGAAAAGGAATGCAAAAAACCGATTTATCTAACCACTTTATACAAAGACCAAAAGTCCCTTTCTTTTATGGAGAGGATGCAAATTCTACACACAGAATCATGATGAATATCATTGTCCAAAACCATTACAGCCTCATCGAAGAAGCATTTGGATCATCTAGTGATTTTTTTGATGTCAACTCGATTGTAACAATTGCCCAGAAAATCAACAGAGATTCCGAATATGAAAACATTGAATTTTTAACCAGATTAATTAATATGGGCCTTCTAAATAATATGGCTAAAAGTTTAGATACAAGCGTAAAGTTAACCCACGAAATTGTGTTACACCCCTTTGTAGAAATCAATGAATGGGATACGGAGGCAGCTAGCTTATTCGAATCTCCGTCCAAAGTAAATACCGATTTGGTTGCGTCACTAAACAAGAATGTTGAGATCCTTAAGCCTCTATCAGCCTCATTTGAGAAGATGTATATCTTGATAGATGGGGAACTAACTTATTTGGTCGAACGGTCTGAGAATGTAGATTGGTTTCATTTTTTAATTTCAATTGATGAAAAATCTACTGTAAAAGAACTCTTAATGGCTAATAACATCACTTTAAACAATATTAAAAAACCTTTACAGGAAGCATTGCATGCAAACATAATCATGCTAAAGAGTAAGGTCTCACTTGTTTGATGATGTTATTTCCGTAATAAAAAGCTGTTCATCTATTGTTGGGACTACTCCCGTAATATGGGACAAATCAAAACACCCTCAAGAGAATGAAATCATGTCGTAAGATATGGGGACAACTTGGAGGTGTTTTTTGGTTTGGCTAAGGGCTCGAGACTTGACGCTCGTATTCAAACAAAACGAAACAGCCAGTCGCGGGTTGAATCCCAACAACTGGCTGCTTAACCCCTGTACTATATAGGGGGGTTCTACCATTTTATCAACAGCGCTTTTCCTTTATCAATCATTATGCCTTTAGCGCCTGACCAATCGCGTCCTTTGTAATTTTCCAGTGAGACGTGTGCCATTTTACTTCGCCGTCTTCCAGCAAAAAGATTTGCGGGGATTCGTGCTTGATGGAAAAACGATCCGCTACGGCGTTGGAGACAGGGCGATCCTCCCGTACCAGAATGACCGCAGATTCCACTTGATTGTCCTGTAAATACGCCTGAAACTCTTCATAAGCGGACGTACTGATTGGGCAGATCGTGCTATGCTTAAACAAAAGCCTTCTCCCATTTTTCACTACGAACTCATCCAGTTCTTCTATGGAGTGAAGTTGTTTTTGTGACATCGTTCATCTCTCCTTATCTTATGTGCCTATCAGTATACATAAGTCCAAGCGGCAAAGTCTACATTTGCGGTGCAGGGGAGAAATGAAAAAAGAGATACCTTTCTTCTAGGCATCTCTTTATCCTTACACCATAATTTTCGTTAGACGCTCGCGTAGCTCCAGCATCCATTTTTCATCGCCAAGGGACTGCGCCAACAAAAACAGATCCAATAGCTCGTTGACTTTTTCACCAAGTAGTTCTCTTACGGTCGAATTCACCTTCTCATTAGCAATCAATACCAATAAGTTGGATAACTCTGACATTTCTTCGAATTCGATTGCCTGGCGCTGCGGATGTTGGCCCAGTTCCTCCATGAGTGACTTCAAATCATTCTTAATCACATCTACCACTTGGGAATGGTCACAGTCTTCGTCCACGCAGACGTGTACAGGTACATTCATGATTTTAACCCGTTTTCGGTACACGACGTTGCGCAGTTCGATCTCCATTTCGTTCCCGCAGCGGTTGCATCTCTTTTGCACGGTGTTCACCCCTACCTATCTACTTATGTATGTCTCTCATACTATTCGAGGGTCCTCCTTTCAATCCTGCTAAAGAGTAGGTGGTACTTGGTGGATATAGAGTCAGATATAGACTAAGAAAGACTAACTGAGAAGGGACGGAAAAGTCCTTTTGGTTTGAGTCAACATGGTGGAAGAGAAGAAAAAGCACAGTTCTCTTCGACTCTGACACGCCAGTATGGGAGATTCACTGGCCGTCTCCACTTCAAAAAGGTGACCGTCGAGCCAAAGCCACCCTACGGGCGGATGTTTCTCAGGGAAGAAGTGTTCGACAACCAGGTCCCCTTTTTGAAGTTCCGACTGGGTAGGCGTTGTCAAGGTCTGCGAGCCCTGTGCTTTTTCTTCTCACGAGTTGTGGGCGTTCATCGGTACCTTCTAAATCTTGAAAGAACGTAAAAAAGACGATGCTTGCAAGAAACATCGTCTTTTCTTTGCCATCAAACTTCAATCTTACGCGTAGATGGCGTTTACTTTTTCACAATGCGGACAAACGGCGACTTTCCCCGCTTTTCCGTCTTCGTCTTCTACACGGTAGCCGGTAATTTGTTCGGAGAAACAAAAGAGACATTCTGTATTGAAGTCCATGTCGTATTGCGCTTTCCACACAATGGATTTAAAGTCTTCTCCAACATTAATCGTAATTTGTACCAGATCATGCTGCATGCTAGATAATGATCTTTGCATCACATAAACATCCTTTCATACTTGCAAAGTCTTTTGGTATCCTCTAGCTTTTCCTGCTTTTCAGAATAATAAACATCGAGAACTGCAAGAGTATGAAAAAAGAGAGATTCCCTAAACAATTTTCTCAAAAATGGGCGGATGCCCGGTTCGGTCCTATACGATCACCCATATGTTGTAGATGTAAGCACAAGAGGCTTAACACACATATGAGGAGGATGTTTATTCGATGAGCGGCATCTTTAATGGAGAATTCGACGGCTTCACTCTGGTTTTGATTCTTTTCATCCTGCTGGTTATTATCGGGTGCAGCTGCGACTAATCTTTCTTCCCCGAAGATATAGCCATATTTAGCAGGTCGTTGCATATACATGAAGTACCGAATCCTTCAAGCGCGTTTCCTCCGCAAGCTACCCTCGTCAGTGGGTAGCTTTTTTCTGTTTGAGTTGTGTACAATGGGTAAGAATGATATGGAAAGCGAGGGATCCCCTTCCTATGAAAGATCCACGAATTGAAAAACTGGCTGACGTCCTCGTCAATTATTCGGTGACTGTCAAGCCTGGTGAAAACGTTTTAATTTACTCCATTGGCAACGTTACCGATCTGACAAAAGCCGTCATTGCCAAAGTATACGAAGCTGGGGGAAATCCGTTTGTCCAACTGATTGACCAATCCGTTCAGCGCGAACTCTTGATGGGTGCCAACGAAACACAATTGGGTATTATGCGTGAAGCAGATGTTGCTTTTATGAAGCAGATGGATTGTTATATTGGCATCCGCGGCGGAGACAACATTAGCGAGCTCTCTGATGTCCCTGGGGATAAAATACAGCTTCATGCCAAGCTGTTAACCCATCCTGTTATAGACATTCGCGTACCACATACCAAATGGGTCGTGCTTCGCTATCCAAATGCATCCATGGCTCAGTTGGCTAATATGAGCACCGCTGCTTTCGAAGATTTCTATTTTAAAGTGTGCACGCTTGATTACGGCAAAATGGATAAAGCCATGGACAGCTTGGTCGAGCTGATGGAGAAAACCGACAAGGTACGTATCGTAGGGCCAGGCACCGATCTGACCTTCTCCATCAAAGATATTCCGGCTATCAAATGTGCAGGTGAAGCCAACATCCCTGATGGAGAAGTATTCACTGCTCCAGTACGTGATTCCGTCAACGGTACGATCGCGTACAACACACCATCTCCTTACCAAGGCTTTACCTACGACAATATCAAGCTGACCTTCAAGGATGGCAAAATCATCGAAGCAACTGCAAACGATACAGAGAAGATCAATGAAATCTTTGATACGGATGAAGGTGCTCGTTTCGTTGGGGAATTCGCGATTGGCGTGAATCCGTACATCCAAAACCCAATGAAAGACATCCTCTTCGACGAAAAAATCGATGGAAGCTTCCACTTTACACCAGGACAGGCATACGATGAAGCGTTTAACGGAAACAAATCCTCCGTGCACTGGGACTTGGTTATGATTCAACGCCCTGAGTGGGGCGGTGGAGAAATTTGGTTTGACGATCGCCTGATCCGTAAAGACGGACGTTTCGTTGTACCTGAGCTCGAATGCCTCAACCCAGAAAACCTTAAATAAATGAAAAAAACGAAGGGCTCATTGTTCACAAGACATGAGCCCTTCGCTTTATGTGGTTAAACGGAATAAGCTGGTTGTTTCAACAAGGAAGTCATTTTTTGTTCCATAAAGGAAATCGTTGACTCCAGATGATGAATGGTATACTCCCAGCAAAAACGTTGATATTCGTCAAAATTCACTTCCAGCTTTTTATAAGAGGCCTTACTTTGTTGGAGCAATTGACGTTGCGTATCCAAACAGCCCTCTAGCAAATCCTTTTGTTCGTCGAACGTGCGGCTCTTGCCGAAGAAAATCTTAACCAGCATGTCTGAACGCAATACTGGCGGCAAGATAGGCGTCTGTATTTCTTGACGGAAAGATTGTTTTCCGGCTTCTGTAATACGGTACAAAATTTTGTTCGGCTTGCCAGACTGAATGATTTCTTGCTTCGTTACGAAGCCTTCTTCCTCCAGTTTGCGCAATGCTGGATAAATAGCACCAAAGCTAGCGTCATAAAAGAATCCAATACTGTTTGTAAACGCTTGCTTAATATCGTAGCCACTCATTTCCCCATAGCTCAAGAAACCCAGTATGATCGTTTTTACATCCATCTCGTTGCATCCTCCGTTACCGTTCTTTTTCTCTCTCTAGCGGCTAGGACTTAGCCTTTATGTTCAAAATATTCTTTAACTACATGTTATTATAAATGCATTCAAATAATTATACCAATGCTATTTCTTTATTATATCAATCAAAATTAATGATATATCCATACACTCGACTAGAAATTGGGCGTCCCTTCCCTCTCCACTCCCCATAAGATGATACATACCTATCTGCTGTAGGGGGAGAGATCGGTGAAAAGTAAAAAATGGTCCCAATATACGCGGGTAAAGTACCCTGTGAGCAGCAGCAGTCTGCACCCATTCAATTTCTTCGTTCCCATTGTCGAGCGCGTTCAAGAGGGAGTAGTTTCCATCGTAACCGAGGATGCTCCCCATTCCAAAGACGTGGATTCGTTAATTCGCAGCCTCATTGATCATGAAGATAATTCTCCACCCATGGAACGAAGCTTTGGCTCCGGATTTCTTTTTCATCCGAAAGGGTATATCTTGACGAGCGAGCATGTCATCGGCAAATCCAAGAACATTTTCGTGAAGCTATATAACGGTAGAGTGTTTGAAGCCAAGCGCATTATAGCTGATCGAGTCCGGGATTACGCCGTCATCAAAATTGATGCAGACTGCAAGCTATATCCGCTGCCACTAGGCAACTCCTCTCATACAAAAGTAGGAGAATGGGTCATTAGCGTCGGTTCTCCACCTGTGTTCAAAGAGACAAAAAACGAGCCTAGCTCCGGGCCAAATACAGCGCAAATTGAACGGGACGAGCTATCGCCTTCTTGTATAGCGCCATGTCACCCATTTGGCGAAAAACCTCTCTCCCCGGCTTGGGGTTCACCTCGATTAACCACGCACGTCCGTCCACATCCACCCCTATGTCCAGTCCGAATTCCATCATGCGGCCGAAATAGTCCTCTAGCGTGTTTGCTACATCGAGCGCAAGCCGATAACATTCCTGTTTGATCAGCTCTCCCCGCTCTCCTCCAAATCGCCTGGACATAAACCATTCAAAGGGAATCGCTTTGCCTCCCCCATGCAAATTGGAAGTAGCACTGCCGTTCTCTCCCATACGTACTGCGCAGCCTGTCACTGCCCACTCCCCACGCTCATCTTTTTGAATTAATAGCCGTACATCGACGACATGCTTGCGTAGCAGTCCCAGGTCCAATCCTTGCTGCACCAGGAAATTGCCATCGCGAATGCGCTGTTCCTCCACCCACGTTTGAACCCATTTTTCCACGCCTTCCACTGAATCAATCCGAGCCGCATGATATTTATGCTTTTTGTCACGTCCAGAGAGGCTATACTTCTTACCGCTGCTCTTCACTCTAAGGATACTTCTTCCCCCTGTACCATTGCCTGGCTTAATATAGACGAGGCCATGGCGTGCGAGCATGTTTCGGACCAAGCCTTTTTCGTAAACATGCGTCTCCGGAATCCAGTGTTTGACTCGTTCATCCGAGGCGAGCAGATTCGTTACTCTCCATTTCTTACTGAACGGACTGTTCGCAAAGAAAAACAGATCGCTATTTCGCAGCCGGATATACTCCTTTACTCTGCGTCGATACCGATCGATTACAACTTCTGGCCAAGGGAATGATTTCCTCATCCAGCCCCCGTCCCGTTTGGGGATGAAACCTTTGATCTTTCTGGCAGGAACATTGACGTCCTGATGCGAAAACAGGTAGATTTCTGCGCCTAGCTTTCGCCCTGTTTGAACCAGCTTACGCAAATAATCTGGCTCCTCAAAGCGCACACCCTCCCGCCAGGTTAAAATGCCGATTACCCGTTTTGGAAGCATCGTAACACCCTCTTCACTTCTTTTCTTTCGCGATTAGTGTATGTGTGGACACCTTATAGGGAAACATTTGTCCATAAAAACGGGCTTGACTTCTCAGCCATTGGCAAAAGTGTCATTCCAACTTTTCGTTACTTACTTTTTTCAAGCTAATCTGTTAGAATAAAGGGCAACAATAATGCTGCTAGATAGAGGTGACGCCGATATGAGTCAAGATTTTGCTGGCGAACACATGTGTCCAAAATATGAATGTGCAATGAACGTCCTTGGAAAGCGCTGGACCGGCCTGATTATTCATGTGTTGCTACGTGGAACTGTACGATTCAAAGATATTCGCGAAATGGTTCCGCATATGAGCGATAAAATGCTCTCTGAAAGGCTGAAGGAGCTGGAGGAGCTCGAGATTTTGGAGCGCAAAGTGTATCCGGAGATCCCAGTTCGCATTGAGTACGAATTGACCGAAAAAGGAAAAGATCTGCGTCCTGTCATTGATTCCATTCACGAATGGGGCCAAAAATGGATGTAGCATAACCCCACTTGTCCAAGACGGATAAGCGGGGTTTTTTATTTACGGTCAGGCATAAGCTCCTCCCTTTTGCTGTACACTCTAGCAACCCATGGTGAAGGGAGGACGGGTGATGCGAACGGCCGTCTACATTCGTGTCAGTACGGAGGATCAGGCACGCGAAGGATTTTCGATCCCCGCCCAAAGGGAAAAGCTGCTGGCGTATGTTCACTCCCAAGGGTGGGAAGTCCATGCAGTCTACGCAGATGAAGGCGTGAGTGCCAAAGATACGAATCGCCCCGCACTCGGTCTGCTTCTCCAGGATATCCGAACAGGTGAAATCGATGTCGTCCTCGTTTATCGACTTGATCGACTCACTCGCTCTGTCCTTGATCTGTATCAGCTCCTGCAGGAGTTCGATCGACATGCAGTACACTTTAAAAGCTGCACCGAGGTATACGATACGACTACGGCAATCGGGCGACTGTTTATTACCTTAGTGGCAGCCCTCGCACAATGGGAACGGGAAAACTTGGCAGAACGGGTCAAGCTGGGAATGAGCCAGATGGCAAGAGAACGAAAACGACCAGGAGGACCTGCACCGTATGGATACAATCTGGTGCGAGGAACGCTGGTTGTGAATCAAAGGGAAGCTGCTGGCGTACGCAGCATGTTCGAGCGCTATGATCGAGGTGAATCCCCTCGCCAAATCGCTGAATGGGCGAATCATTCTGGATTGCGTGGGAAAAATGGTGCTTCATGGAGTGCTAGTGCCGTACTTCGCCTGTTAAAAAATCCGGTCTATCATGGTGCGTTGCGCTGGAATTATACCGACGCTGATCAACAACGCAATGACCCTGAGGAATGGATTGTCGAAGAGGCGACTCACCCCGCCATCATCGATCAGTCATGTTTCTTGCGGGTGCAGGAGCGGATGAGTGCTCGCGGCACAAGCCATCCTCGCGTTCTGAGCTCCCGCTATCTCTTTTCCGGATTGCTGTACTGCTCGCGTTGCGGTTCCTCTATGCGCGGGAAAACAACCACAATCACAGGAAAAGGAGAAAAACGTTACACGCACCGCTACTATTTATGTAAAAATAAGCTGGCTGGTACGTGTGATGCTCCCGCCATACGTGAGGATCGCTTGGAAAAAGCCATTGTGCACGAGTTGATGCAGCATTCGCCAGAGTCTATCGCTGCGTTGAAGGAAGTGTATCAGACTGTATTACAAACGAAATCCCGTGCTCCCGCGAAAGAAACCGAGCAACAACTGCAAATTCGGAGGCAGCGCTGGGAGCAAGCTTATGAAGAGGGATTCCTTACTCTCCCTGCCTTACGAGAGAAAATCAGTGCGTTAGAGCTGGCTGCAAAAGAACAGGAACGGACTTACTCTTCTTTTTCAAAAGAACAACCGCTTGATCTAGAAGCTCTTTCCAATTGGAATCTCATTTGGACGCATGCAAATGAAAATGAACGGCGATTTCTCGTATGCACGCTCATCCAACGTGTTGACGCGGAAGCAATAGACGACGCTGCCTCTGGTCAGAAAAATCGAGAGGTCTGCCTACATCTGTTGTCATTTCACTAAAAGTTACCCCTGATTTTGCCTGTATGACGACAGGTGGTTCCCCACTTGGTTTGGAAAATTCTGTGACAGCGGGGATCATCAGTGCCAAAAACCGCCGCTTACAGGTAGCGAAGCGAATGTACGAGGAAATTTTTCAGACGGATGCTGCGATTAACCCAGGAAATAGCGGAGGTCCACTCATTAATTTGAATGGGGAAGTCGTTGGTCTCAATGCATTCATCATTCAATCCAGCCAATGCTTGGGCTTCGCCATCGGAATTGACGCCCTTAAAATGCAACTGGAGCAATACGTATTCAAGTGAGAAGCAAACGATTCAACAAAAAAACCCCGTCTAGGAGGACGGGGATTGCTTCTCTAATGCAATAAGATATACATTTGGACCTTCTGTGTTGATTTGTTCTTCTGCCTGTTTTAATTGTTGCAGCTGAGCGGCCGTAAGCTGTGCGATAGGCAGTTCACTCAAACGATTCTGTTCCATGCGCGTCATTCCTCCGTTGGTGTCAGACTCACGATCGTAGTCTGCCCAACTTGGAGAGTATGTATTTACGCAGTGAGATCAAAAGCTTTGGCAATCGCAGAACACGAACGCTTGCAGAAAACGATGGGCAGCTCGCGATCTTTGGCTTGGTTTTTCACCGTTTTGGCCAAGTTGTGATTGACGAAATCAGTCAACACCAAAATCATGTGGATACCAGCCGGAATTTTCACTCCCGTTTGCGAGCTTTTCCGTCCAGTTACGTGGTGAATATCCTTGAAGCCTTGCCCTTGAAGTAATTCAATAATATTGCCCAGACGATCTCCGCCTATTACTAAAATCGATGACATAACTTGTTACCTCCTTAAAATTTAGGTGAATGTAAGATTTATGTTTTCTTCTCTGAATACTAATTGATAATGAATATCACTCTTATTGATAAATATTATCATTCCCATTTGTCTTTGACAATACTCTCCATGATAACTTTTTTGTCAAAAAACAAAACTAGAGACTAAGCCTGTAAGCAAAGCCACGGCGCTCTAGCGTTCCCGCCCTCTTTTCCAAATTACACCGCATCATATTCTTCGCAGTCATAAGAAAATGTACATAGGTGTTGCCCGGGTGTTTTTTCCAACGGTATAATGAAAAAATAGATTGTGAATGAGGAGGTGGCGTAGGGTGCAAGAAATTACACAGCTGCACGCCATTTTTGATCGCACCAGAGGTTATATCAACAGCTTCATGGGCGTTATCCAGCCGATTATCGACGCGGCAACGGACGAGCATACTCGTCTTTACTACCATCATATTTTGGAAGAAGAAGAACAGCGTATGGGTCGCTTGCAGGAATTGGTTCCCTACCTGGAGAAACTGTCCTCAGGAAAAAGCTTGGATCAGCTCAGTGATCGCGACCTCTCGCAAATGCTGTCTGATGTGAATCTGGAACGTTTTGGACTGCACAATTTCCGCGAGCATCTGGAGCTGTCTCTGTATGAATTCAAGGATGACGAAACACGTCAGCTCCTGGATGGCATGCGTGAAAAGACGCATACAGACTATTTGACAGTCAAAGAGATCATGGCAAACATGAGCCAACGATTCTCTGATGCGGCTCATCCTGATCTCACTGATCACGATGAGGGGCACGACATTCACCAGGTAGATCATTTGAAAGCTTCGGCTTCCGCTCCTCACGGTGTTGCTTCCGTGATCAAGCATTCCGCCCCTGCAGTTTCTGGCAAAAAAGGGCTGACAGTTGGCAGCTTGAAAGGAATGTAAAGAACCGGAAATCCTGAAATGACATGGAGGTTACACGATGGACAAGCTTCGTAAATACCCAGACTCTCCCTTGACGACTGAAGAATGGAACCAACTGGACGCAACTGTCGTTGACATGGCTCGCCGCCAACTGGTAGGACGGCGTTTTATCGATATTTATGGACCATTGGGTGAAGGTATCCAAACCATTACCAACGATGTATATGAGGAATCCCGTTTTGGCGGTCTCTCCCTCCGAGGCGAGTCACTAGAGATGACACAGCCTAGCCGCCGTGTCAGCATGACGATTCCGATCCTGTACAAGGATTTCATGCTCTACTGGCGCGATGTTGCCCAAGCACGCACACTAGGCATGCCTTTGGACATGAGCGCGGCTGCCAATGCAGCTGCTGGTGGTGCACTGATGGAAGACGATCTGATCTTCAACGGTGCTGCGGAATTCGACCTCCCAGGCCTGATGAACGTAAAAGGCCGCCTCACTCATCTGAAGAGCGATTGGATGGAATCTGGCAATGCATTTGCCGATATCGTGGAAGCGCGCAACAAGCTGTTGAAAATGGGCCACAGCGGTCCGTATGCACTGGTTGTTTCTCCTGAGCTCTACTCTCTCTTGCACCGCGTGCACAAAGGCACCAACGTGCTTGAGATCGAGCATGTTCGCAATCTCGTTACAGATGGTGTCTTCCAATCTCCTACCATTAAAGGCCGTTCCGGCGTATTGGTAGCGACTGGCCGCCATAATCTCGACCTGGCGATTGCAGAAGACTTCGACTCCGCATTCCTCGGAGACGAGCAAATGAACAGTCTGTTCCGTGTATATGAGTGCGTTGTATTGCGCATCAAGCGTCCAAGCGCCATTTGCACCTTGGAAGAAACAGAAGAATAGGAAGCTCCTTGACACACCCATTAACGAATCTCGTTATGGGTGTGTTTTTTCGTCCTTGAAATATGTAACAGATCACTTATAATAAGAACGTACGTTCCAAACTTTCAAAACAATCTGACACAAATGTCGTTGGGGGGCTTTTTATGAGATGCGAGGTCAATGGCGTCAACCTTTATTACGAGGAGATCGGAAGCGGTTTTCCTGTCGTGATGATTCACGGTTTTTCACTAGATCACCGTTGTATGACAGGTTGTCTGGAGCCAATTTTTGAGAAACGTCCGGGATACCGACGACTTTACATAGACCTGCCTGGAATGGGACAAACGGAAAACTACGAACATATCCACACCACGGACGATATTCTAGAGGTTGTCCTCGCGTTCATCGATCAACTCATTCCAGGGGAGCCCTTTTTCCTTGCAGGTGAATCATACGGCGGATATCTTGCACGAGCGGTTATCGAGAAGCGCCGGGATCAAGTGAAGGGCGCCCTTTTCATCTGCCCGAACATCATTCCTGATAAACAGATACGCACACTGCCGGATAAACCCCTCTTAGTAAAGGAGCCTTCTCTCTGGGAGCAGTTGAGTGAGGCGGAACGAGTGGAGTTTGAGTCGATGGCGGTAGTAGCTACCGAGTATACGTGGAACCGCTATAAAAAAGAGATTGTCGACGGCTACATGCTGTCCGACCCTTCTTTCCTCAGTAAAATCAGACAGTCATACGGCGTGTCCTTCCCATTGGATACAGCCCCCTTCCCCCACCCGAGTCTTTTTGTTGTGGGCAAACAAGATCATTCCGTCGGCTATCGCGATATTTGGGATATCATCGAAGGCTATCCCCGCTCTTCATTTGCCGCACTCGACTGTGCCGGACACAACTTGCAGATTGAGCAGCCACTTCTGTTTACAGAGCTTGTGAATGAATGGCTGGATCGGGCTCAAAGAGAGCTCTCCTTGTAAACATGCATGAAAAAAGACAACCAGCTCCATGAGAATGGTTGTCTTTTTTCTTCCATTAAACATTTGTCACTAGAGATTCGCTGTAGGCATGGAATGCTTTGCCCAGTCGTGAAATCGCAAGCTCTGTGTCTTCCCGGTTTAGAAGTGTATAGTTCAAGCGCATCGTATTGAATTGCGGCTCTGCTGCATAAAACGGCTTTCCTGGTACGAATGCCACGCCTTCCTGTACGGAGCGGGCCAGCAGCTTCTCTGCATCAACGTGCTCAGGAAGATTCACCCAGAGGAACATCCCGCCCCTTGGTTTTTCCCACTGTACACCCTCCCAGTTTTGCGCAACCAAGAGCTCATGCATCCATTCCATGCGCGCCTTGTAGGACTCGCGGATTTTCTCAATGTGACTCTCCAGATCAAAGCGGGACAACAGCTCATACAAAGCGTACTGATCGATTGTGCTCGACTGCAAATCAACAGCTTGCTTCGCCTTCACCATCATTTGAATCACGCGTGTATCTCCAATGGCCCATCCGGTACGCAAGCCTGGCGCGACAATTTTGGAAAAGGTACTGGTGTACACCACACAGGAATCAGTCGGATGCTCATCCAGTGAGAAAATCGAGCGGTACGGTGCTTCCCCATCGAATTGGATCTCTCCATATGGATCGTCTTCCAGAATGAGAATGTTTTGGGCCTTACATTGACGAAGCAATCCGAGACGGCGTTCGAGGCTCCATACCTTTCCTGTCGGATTGGCAAAGGTTGGAATGACGTACACCATTTTCGGACGATACTGAGCTATTTTTTTCGCCAGATCGTCCAGATTCATCCCATCGGCATCACCGTCTACGGGAATCGCTTTGATCCCCCGGAATTGGAACAACTGAACGGCTGCCAAATAAGTAGGGTTTTCTACGAGAACGACATCCCCTTCGTCTAAATATACACGGCACAACAAGTCTACTGCTTGCTGAGAGCCCGTAGTGATGATCATATTATCTGCACCGACGTTCATATGCTTTTGCTTCATGCGAGATGCAATCCACTCACGAAGCGGCAAGTATCCATCAGTCAATCCGTACTGAAGAGCTTTTGCTCCTTGTTCGAATGCGCGGTTGAACGCTTCACGCATCTCTGCGATTGGAAAAGAATCCTCTGCTGGCAGTCCACCTGCGAGCGAGAGCACTTGATTGCCTTGGGTCAGCTTCAAGATTTCCCGGACAGCCGAGGAGGATAGTGCTTCGACAGATTTTGAAAATGAGTACTCCATGTTCCGTTCCCCCTTGATTTTGCTTATCCTTGTTTTATCACTGTCAACAGCGTAAGTCCAATCCTTGCTAGCTATGAGCAGATAGGTTTTGACTATGTCGAGCGGTTGTTCAATCGTTAGTCTTGACACACTTCATGCAAAAAACCCCTCTTCGTATCAAACGAAAAGGGGTCCATATGTATGGGCTATATCATCCTAGGCGATTCGGAACACACGTGGTTTCTCTGTGTGTGGGAGGAAAGAGAGGTCTACATGCGCGGACGCTTCTTCCATACCAATATCGCTTGCCAACAGCAATGCCTCTTCCTGGAAGGTCGGCGTACAGCTTCCTTCATTCAGTTCACAGAGACGCTTCAATCGCTTCAGTCTCTCTGCGGACTTCTCCACTCTCATGCATTCGTTCGTCAGCTCACAAACGTTAACGTGACGAGCATCAGCGATCATGCTGATATCATTCACATGGACAATCAGTCTTTTGCCTTCTTCTGTTACAAATCCGATCGAGCAAAAATGCGCACCTGACATTTCCAACCGAGTGAGAACAGCATTGGCGTAAACTTCTCCCGTCCGCAAGCGAATCTGGCTTGCTTCAATGGCTCCGCCGATTTTCCGCTCGTTGGAGATCACCGTATACATATCCGTGTAACCGTTAATCTGATAGCGCATGGTACCCTCCCGCTCTCGCTGAGACTAATTATCATTAACAACAATGACATCGTATAATGAAAATCATTATCTGTCAATAATGAGAATGATTTTTATTCTAGAAGAAAAAAGCCACACTCCATTTATATGGTAGTGTGGCCAATTTGCCTCGCTTTTATTTGGTTTTCGTAAATAACCCTAACTGCTCAATCCGTTGGACCGCTTCTGCGAGACGATCTTCACTGGATAACAAAGCCGCTCTCACATAGCCCTCACCTGTCGGACCAAAGCCATTTCCCGGCGCTACGACAACATGCGCTTTTTCCAAAAGCAGGTCAGAGAACTCCACGGATGTGAAGCCGCTTGGAACAGGAAGCCAAGCAAAAAACGAACCTTGTGATGGTGGAGCCTGCCAGCCAATCCGATGCAGATTGGAGTACAAGGCATTGCGGCGGCTTTCGTAGACAGCGACGAGGTCGCGAACGCACTGCTGCGACTCCGTCATCGCTTTGGCTGCCGCCATCTGTACCGCTCCGAACAGACTGACGAAGTAATGGTCCTGAATGAGATTGATCAGACGTACCAGCTCGCGATTCCCTACCATGGCACCAACACGCCAGCCTGCCATGTTGTACGTTTTAGACAAGGTATAGAATTCTACGCCCACTTCTTTTGCTCCAGGAACCTGCATGAAGCTGACTGGCTTTTTCCCGTCATAGCTGATCGCCCCGTAGGCAAAGTCGTGGCAGACGACGATTTCATGTTTTCGCGCAAAACGAATGGTCTCCTCATAAAACTCAAGTGGTGCGTTGACTGCTGTTGGATTGTTCGGATAGTTGAGAAACATCAGTTTCGCTCGATCCAAATCAGCTTGGGAGAGCTGGCTGTAGTCTGGCAAAAAGTCATTTTCCGCCTTCAGCGGCATCATGGCCATCCGTCCGTTTACGACAGCAACCCCCGACCAATAATCCGGATAGCCTGGGTCCGGAACCAGTGCAACATCGCCTGCGTTCATGAGTACTTGGCAAATCTCTACGAGTCCGGTTTTGCTGCCGAACAATATCGCTACTTCTTCCTCCGGATCGAGGTCCACATCAAATTCTTGCTTATACCAATGAGCCACTGCCTGCTTCAGTTCCACACGTCCCTGAAAAGGCGGATATTTGTGATGGAGTGGTTGTGCCGCTTGTGCCTGTAATTCTTCAATAATGTGCGGCGGAGTCGGCAAATCGGGATTGCCCTGCCCCAGGTTAATGACGTCATGGCCTTGCGCAATGACCTTGTTTACTTTTGCAACCAGGGTCGCAAAAAACTGGGTAGGGAGTCGATCAATCATGTCGGAGGGTTGAATGCGCATCTTTCTTCCATTCCTTTCTTGGGGCCCAATACAGTAAAACCCCCTTTTTCCATACAGAAAAAGGGGGAGATCAGCTTGGTCACGTCCTTATCTGTCAGGAAAAAATCCTGCTGGAATTGGCACAGCATCTGTCCATCACATGGAACAGATCCGCTGCCGGGCTTCATAGGGCCAGTCCCTCCACCTCTCTGAATAAGTCAAACACACGGAATATACTGTTTTTTCGTCTATATCATACTACTTGAGCACGTATACCGTGTCAAGATACTTGATTCTGTACGGGTACTTGATGCCTTCTTTTTTGAAAAGAGGTGTGGAAGGCAAAGAATGCGACAGACACCAACGACAAGCCTGCCATCACGAACAATAGTCCCTGCGCATGAATCGATTGGAAAATGAATGCGCCAAGCAATGGTCCGAGCATCCGTCCAGCTGATCCAGTCCCTGCTATCAGCCCTTGAATGAAGCCTTCTCGTCCCTCTGGCGTAAACTGTGCAGCAACAGCCGGCACCGCTGGCCACACGAGCATTTCTCCCAGCGTCATGATGAACATGCCTGCCACAAAGCCTGCATAAGCCGTTGATTGAGACAAAATCAGCATCGACAAGGCAAAAATATAAGCACCCAAGAGCATTTGAGCTTTTAGCGTACGGGCAAAGCGTCGAATGACCCACGCAATCAACGGCTGACCGAACAGGATCAAACCACCATTCAGCGTCCACAACAGACTGTATTGACGGAGTGTAATGCCCAGGGATTGCATGTAAGTCGACAGCACCGTCGTCCACTGTACATAGACAATCCAGCTAATTAATAGCCCCCCGCATAATAGCAGCAGAGCCCCCCATACCACCTTTGACTCTTGCTGTGGTTGTCGCAGCACATCACCAGTTGCTTGCTCAGACATGCTTTGTCCAGTCGTCGAGTTTCGGCTTTGTTGTTCCACCATTTTTAACTGACGCGGTAAAATGAGCATGAACATGGCGAGAACGATCACTTGTGAAATGGCATTACCGAAAAACGTCCAGGCAAATGACACACTTGCCAAGAAGCCGCCCAACGCAGAACCGGCAGCTACCCCCACATTGAGGGAGACATAAATCAGATTAATTCCTTTCCGTCCTCCGTCCGGCCATAACACGACGGCCAGTGCATTCATCACAGGGGAAAGTGTTCCGTAAAAAAGTCCATTCAGCAGAAGCAACGCAACATAAATCGTAAAATCTTGTGTAACACCTAAGCCGATCGATATCAGAATAACGCCGATGGAACCGACAATGATGGTGCGCATTTTGCCCCAGCGGTCAAACATCATCCCGCCGACAATACTCCCGATCAGGAATGCGCCTTGATTTAAAAGCAACAAGAAGCCGGCTACAGTCAGCGGCTTTCCGAGATGGTTGTGAATATAGATCGTGACTAGCGGCCAAATACACGCCATTCCAGTAGAAAAAATGACGGCAGCAATCGCCAATAAACGAATGCTGCTTGGATAGGATTCCCACTTTTGCCTCATGCCTTACTTCTCTCCCCGATGGAAATCGCCGCTTTTTCCGCCTGTTTTGGATTGCAAACTGGTCGGACCGATTATCATTTCTTTATCCATGGCTTTGCACATGTCATACACCGTCAAAGCCGCTACGCTGACAGCGGTCAACGCCTCCATCTCGACGCCTGTTTTCCCTGTCGTCTTCACGGTTCCTGTAATCGCAAGCGTCGTTTCATCTACAAAAGCAAACTGTATGTCGATGCCAGTCAATGGCAGCGGATGACACATCGGGATGATTTCCCACGTCTTTTTGGCAGCCATGACACCTGCTACCTGCGCTACGGCGAGTACATCGCCCTTTTCGATTCGACCTTCGCGGATTCGGGCGAGGGTTTCGGGTTTCATGCTGATTTGGCTCTCGGCTACAGCCACCCGTTTTGTGACGTCCTTCTCAGACACGTCTACCATCCGCGCTCGATTTTGTTCATTAAAATGTGTTAATTGATCAGTCATACGAGTATCGTTCCTCCTCTATCTCCTCCTACCTTACTCCCGCCGCTGGATAAAAGCAATGGGAATGTAGACGACATTGTTTCGTTATCTTGCTCATCCACTCCTTAAAACGTACGAAGAGCAAATGCTGGAGGTATACTGTGCGTACACAGCTCAAAGGAGGCGTATGGAAATGGAAACGATGAAGGATCAAACGATACGTTGGTCAATGCTTGTGCATGGTGATTGGACCATTTATTTAGCTGCCACGGCTGCCGGGCTTTGTTATGTTGGCTCGGTCAACCAGCCTTTTTCCGAATTGGAAGCGTGGGTTAAAAAGCATCGCCCACAAAGTGCATTGGTGCAAGACGATCCATGGCTAAAGCCTTTTGCAACAGAACTGATGGAATATTTGCAGGGAACGCGCGAGCATTTTTCCATGGATTGCGACCTGTCTGGAACGCCTTTTCAGCTCGCTGTCTGGGAGGCACTACGCCAAATCCCATATGGTCAAACGGCATCGTACACCGACATTGCGAACATAGTTGAAAAGCCTGCTGCTGTTCGTGCTGTCGGCGCCGCAATCGGTGCCAATCCCGTTCTCATTACAATCCCTTGCCACCGCGTCGTCGGTAAAAACGGTTCACTGACAGGCTATCGCGGAGGACTGCCCATGAAGACAACTCTGCTTGATTTGGAGAAAAAAACGAATCGGAGTGTGAAGCATGGCTAAATTGGTGACAGAAAGGATCGCTGCACTTGACTGGCATTCCATACAACAGGAGTTGGACGAACAAGGGTATGCTGCTTTTCCTTCCTTAATAAGCGCGGATGCGTGCGAAGAATTAATCGCTACGTATGGACAGGATGACCTTTTTCGCAATACGATCCAGATGGCACGGTACCGTTTCGGAGAAGGGGAGTATCGTTATTATCAGGCGCCCCTTCCCTCGCTCTTGCAGGAGCTTCGCGAAGGCTTTTATCCGATGCTTGCGCAGACTGCGAATCGGTGGCTGGAAATGCTTGGACGCGAAGCTATCTATCCTGCTACCCTCCCTGAATTTTTGGCGCAATGTCACGATCAGGGTCAGCTACGCTCCACTCCCTTGATTTTGAAATACGAAACGGGCGGCTACAATTGTCTACACCAGGATATGTACGGCGAGGTGTTCTTCCCGTTTCAAGTGGTTTTTGCCTTGAATCAAAAGGAGAAGGACTACAGGGGCGGAGAATTTCTGCTGATGGAGCAACGGCCGCGCGCGCAGAGCCGGGGACATGTGATAACCTTGGAGCAAGGCGCTGGCCTGATTTTCCCGACATCCTATCGTCCTGTGCAGGGAACGCGAGGCTACTATAAAAACACGCTGCGTCACGGTGTCAGCACGATTACCTCGGGCACGCGCTACAGCCTCGGAATTATTTTTCATGATGCAAAGTGAGGAACGCCAATATGAAAAGCATCCTTTCCTATAAAATGCCGAAAACCCTCCTCAATAAAGGAAGCGGATTTCTTGCGGATTACACCCACTCGCTGAATCCGTATACGGGCTGTTCTTTCGCCTGCTCCTATTGCTATGTTCGGCAAATGCCTGTCTCTTTGTTTCGCAACGAGCAATGGGGCACGTGGGTTGACATTAAGCAGCAAGCTGCCGACTTATTACGCAAGGAGCTACTGCGGGCAAAGAAAAAAGGAAAGGTGACCATCTTCATGTCTTCGAGTACAGACCCTTATCAGCCAGTCGAACAAACGGAAAAGGTAACGAGGTCTTTACTCGAAGTCATGGTAGAGAATCCACCCGATTTTTTGCTGGTGCAGACGAGAAGCCCCTTGGTTTGGCGGGATGCCGATTTGTTGCTCCTGCTGGGGGATCGCGTCCGCGTCAGCATGACTGTCGAGACCGATTTGGAGGAGATTCGCAGGCACTTTAGCCCACAGGCTCCCCCCATTCAAGCGCGGCTCAAAACACTCCAGCATTTGGCGGAAGCAGGCATCCCTACACAAGCAACAATTGCCCCTGTTTTGCCTAGTAGTGAGTCATTCCCGGAGATTTTGCGCTCCTTGGTCACACGTGTCTGTGTCGACGATTTTTATATGGGAGATGGCAGCGGCGGTAAACGAACGAAAAGAAACGGCATACCCGTACTCTATGAAAAGCTTGGATTGGAACAATGGTATGATCCTTCCGCCTATCGAATCGTCTATGATCGGCTATTACGTGTTTTTCCCCCGGATCAGATCTATTTGAGTCAGGAAGGCTTCGCCCCTTAGAAGTAACGGCTGATTGTAACACCCCATTCATTGGCAACTTTGATCGGTTTATGATATCGTCTAGCCTAGAGAGTAGTATCATCCAGGGAAATGAGGAATTGTCTTGACCATTACGATCTTGTTATTTGCCGGACTCGCTGAACGTGCGAATGCCCGGGAAGTACAGTTGACCCTATCTGAAGGCGCGACCGTAAGCGATCTTCTGCAAGCAGTGGAAAAAGAATATCCTGCGCTCTCTGCGCTTTTAGGCAGTTGCTTTGTCTCCATCAATCATGAATATGCAGCGAAAAATCAGGTCATTTCAGCCGACGACGAGATTGCCCTCTTACCTCCTGTAAGCGGCGGAGAAGAAGACCCGCGCTTTGCCATTACCGAGGAGCCGATTTCCGCGGACAAGCTCGTTCGTCTGGTGAGCAACCCGCATGCAGGCGCAATCCTTACTTTTGTCGGAACTGTTCGGGAATTTACCCATGGTCAGCGCACCGTGTATTTGTCCTATGAAGCTTATGCCCCTATGGCTGTTGAAAAAATGAAGCAAGTCGCAGCAGAGATCGAGGAACGCTGGCCGGGAGCGCAAGTCGCGATGCACCATCGTATCGGTCATTTGGCTGTGGAAGAGATTGCGGTTGTTTGTGCCGTTGCAACAGCGCATCGCAATGAATCGTTTGAAGCAGGCCGTTATGCCATCGAGCGACTCAAACAGATCGTCCCCATTTGGAAAAAAGAAATGTGGGAAGATGGCAGCGAATGGAAGGGACATCAGCAAGGACCATGGAATCCGCTTGCGATGCCAGAAGGAAAGGTGGAGTAACGCCTTGGATACTCGCTATTCCCGTCAGATATTGTTTCATCCAATCGGGCGCAGTGGACAAGAAAAGCTCGGGCAAAGCCGTGTAGCGATCGTCGGCATGGGAGCGCTCGGAACCGTTCTTTCCAATCATATGGTCCGTGCTGGTGTAGGTTTTGTCCGCATCATTGACCGCGACTTCGTCGAGCCGAGCAACTTACAGCGTCAGATGCTCTACGACGAATCCGATGCAGCCGAACATTTGCCAAAAGCAATCGCCGCTCACGCCAAGCTGACAAAGATCAACTCAGCCGTCACCATCGATCCGATTGTTGCAGACCTCACCGCTTACAATGCGGAGGAACTGCTGGCAGATGTCGATCTTGTTCTGGATGCGACGGATAACTTTCAGGTGAGATATCTCGTGAACGATGTTTGCGTTAAACATAGCATCCCGTGGGTGTACGGTGGCGCTGTGAGTGCGACCGGAACTTTTACCGCGATTCGTCCGGGGATCACACCTTGCTTGCGCTGTCTTTTCCCTGAAGCGCCAAACCCGGGTGAGATGCCTACCTGTGACACGGCTGGCGTCATCGGACCAATCATTCACATCGTCGCCTCCTATCAGGCAACCGAAGCATTCAAGCTGTTAGTAGGCGCAATGGATGAGCTCAATCCGAATCTGGAGCACTTTGAGATTTGGCATAACCGCCATCAGCAAATCAAGGTGGTCAATGCCCGCCGAGACGACTGTCCGACATGTGGGCACAAGCAATTTTCGTTTTTGCAACCGGATACCCAGGATGGACAAGCCGTTTCGCTTTGCGGTCGAGACACCGTACAAATCTCGCCCGCCACTGCAATGACACTTGATTTGAATGCATTGGCTGATCGCCTTTCCCCTTTAGGTCAAATCGAGCAAAACAAGTTTTTACTGCGTTTCCGTGTTGATACGTACACACTCGTCATTTTCCCGGATGGTCGCGTACTCGTGCAAGGCACAGATGACATCAGCCTGGCACGTTCGCTCCATGCCAAATATATCGGCGCGTAACTGGTTACTCGTCATGAAAAAAGCTGTCCCAGACCGTCAACCCGGACGAAGGGGCAGCTTTTTTATGCTGATTGAACAAATGTAATCGTAAACGTGGTACCTTTCCCGACTTCACTCTCAACGGCGATTGTGGCATGATGCAAATCGATTATTTTTTTCACGATTGCCAGGCCCAGGCCACTGCCCGAATTGGCTCGGTTCCGCGATGGGTCCGCCTTGAAAAACCTTTCGAAAATGCGCTCCCGATTTTCCTTGGATATCCCGATTCCCGAGTCGATTATTTTCACGAGCACTTCGCCGTTTACCGTCTCCAGCTTTACGCTAATTTTCCCGCCTGCCTCCGTGAATTTGATGCTGTTACCAAGTAAGTTGGTCCAGACTTGACTCAGCATATCTTCGTCGGCGACGATTTCAACTTTTTCCAAGTCTATGTCCATTTCAATCTCTTTCGCCATCCATTGCGGCTCGCATGCGAGGATGATTGCGCGTAGCTGCGTGTCCAACCGATACGGCTTCCTCTCTAACTCATGCTGGATGCCCTCTAGCGCAGTGAGCTTAAGCAGGTTGTCACTGATCTTGGACAACCTCTTGCTTTCCGACTCGATAATCTCCAAGTAACGAATACGCTCTTCTGGACTTAGTCTTTCATTATGCAGGGCCCGAGCAAACCCGCTGATCGACGTCAAAGGCGATTGAATTTCGTGGGAAACATTGGAGATGAACTCCTGCCGCAGCTTCTCCATTTCATTTAATTGCTCCGCCACGTGGTTGATGCCATCCACCAGCTCCCCCCATTCGTGCGCCAGCTTGATATCGAGATTGACCCGAAAATCCCCCATGGCAATCCGTCTGAGCGCATCAATCAATGGTTGAAACCTGCCTCGATGCCTTGGCATAGTGAAAAAAGAAATGATCATGCCTACCCCAATGAACAATATGCAGTTCAAAACGGAATGGACCAACACTTTTACAAAATCATTGGGATGATAGCCCATATAGCCATAAAAGAGCGTGGTAATCGCGTATGCACCTAGTCCGCACAAGGCAAAAACAGCACATATGCCCACCACGCCTACGAGTTTCAGCAAAGCATGGGAATGTTTTTTTCGCCTCATTTTCATACGACAATCTCCAAACGATAACCAAGTCCCCGGACTGTCCGGATCAAAAAGCCGTACATCGCTTCCGGAAAACGCTCCAGCAATCGGTTGATATGCACGTCTACCGTACGCTCATTTCCTTCAAAATCATAACCCCATATTTGTTCGATCAACTGCTCGCGGGAAATGGTCTGCCCGGGATAGCTGGCCAATTTGAACAACAGCTCGAACTCCTTGAGTGGAATGGTCCATGTTTTCGTCCCACTAGCGACTGCAAACGTTTTACGATCAAGTAGCAGTCGCCCTGCTTGAACCTGATGCGAAGCGGCAATCCGGTAACGCTTGAGCAGCGCTTTTACCCGGACGACCAGCTCCTGCGGATCAAACGGCTTCACCAAATAATCATCTGTCCCTAGCTCGAAGCCTTTGATTTTTTGCGACGTCTCACCCTTTGCAGTCAGCATGAGCAAGGGAAAATCATAATGCTTGCGAAGCTTTCGACACAGTTCCCAGCCGTCCATGTTCGGCATCATGATGTCAAGAATCACCAGTTGTGCGGCAACCGACTCCAATTTGTCCAGTGCCTCCTGTCCGTCTGCTGCTTCCACTATCGTAAAGCCTTCGTTGCGCAAGAAGACGCTGACGAGCTCGCGAATATGCGGATCGTCGTCGACTACCATAATCGTGGTCACGTTCTACACCCTCTCTTTTACGAGCAATTGCTGACTAGCTAATTCGCGGTACATTCCATGAGTTTGAAAAAGCTCTTCATGTGTACCCATACCTGTGATTTTTCCCTTTTCCAAAAAGATGATTTGATCTGCTTCCACCACGGTCGATAACCGATGGGCAATCACGAGGGTGGTACGTCCCTTCATTAAGTTTTGCAACGCCTTCTGGACGATCATCTCGGAATTACTGTCCAAGCTAGAGGTCGCTTCATCCAACATCAAGATTTGCGGGTCCCGAAGCAGTGCTCGGGCAATGCCGATTCGTTGGCGCTGTCCTCCCGATAGCTTTATGCCTCGCTCCCCTACTTCTGTCTCATAGCCATTCGGCAATTCTTCAATAAATTGATCCGCATAGGCCATCTCTGCCGCTTGCTTCAGTTCCTCGTCACTAATCGTCCGTGAAATCCCGTAGCAAATATTTTCTCGGATGGTTCCGGCAATCAATGGACTTTCCTGGGACACGTAGCCGATTTGGCTTCTCCACGACTTCAAGGAAAAATCTGTGATGGGATCATTGCCCAGCCTAATTTCTCCACTCAGTGGCTGGTAATACCTTTCAACCAGGGAAAACAACGTCGTCTTGCCGCTGCCACTCGGTCCGACAATCGCATTTACTTTTCCGGCCCCAATCGTAAAGCTGACATCATCGAGTATCGTTTCCCCGTTCTCATACGCGAAGCTCACATGGTTCAAATGAATGGGCAGGCCTGCATTTTCAAGAGTCCGTCCTGTCAAAAGATCTTCTTCTTCGGCGTCCAGTGTCGCAATGATTCTTTCAGTTGCCCCCATGGCTTTTTGCAAGGAGGTGAAAAACTGTGTGAATTGCCCCAGCGGTATGACAATTTGCACCAGATACAAAATAAACGCGACCAGCTCACCAGCTGTCAATGCTCCCGTGGACACGCGCATGCCACCATAGCCGATCACAACCACGAGCAGCACCATCAGGATAAAGGACATTAACGGCCCAATGACCGCTTGGACTCTTCCTTCTCTCAGCCCGAATCGAAATAGATTCCCGATTGCCTTTGTTCCCATTCCCAGTTCGTGGGTTTCGGCATTGGAAGATTTGACGAGCCGCATCTCTTGGAGCACTTGATTCATAATCGTCGTAAAGCTGGCGGTCTCATCTTGCAGACCTTTCGAAATTTTGTACATTTGACTGCCAAGCGGCACGAGAATCCCGACGCACAGCGGCACAGCAACGAGCATGGTTAACGTCATTTGCCAATCGAGGTAGAGCAAAGTCACCACAGAACCAATGATCGTGATTAATCCTGTGAAAAAGCTGGACAGATGATCACTAATCAGGCTTTTCACGACACCTGTATCGTTGGTCATTCGACTGATCGTCTCACCAGTCCGGTTGCTATCATAATAAGAGATCGGCAGGATGAGCAGCTTTTTCCAGAGTCTTTCACGGAGTGAGGCCACCACACTCTCGCCGACATGATTTAATAAGTAGATGGACAGCCCTCCCGCAATGGCTTGTGCGATAAAGGCAACGATCAAAAGAATGATTTGTGGTGTCGTGATCGTAGATAGAGTAAAGCTGTCCACCAAATCCTTTGTAAATAGCGGAATCACTAAGCTCACCAGCGTGGTGGCGATGCTCATGAACAACGCGACACCGATTTTTAGCTTGGATGGCTTTGTTTCCCTTATTAATCGAAAGAAAGGCCGCCAGTTTCCCCATTTCCCTACACTATTGGTTTGTTCCATTCGTTCATTTCTCCCCTTTTTCCTCCACTCATTCACTTGCAAGTGATAAGATACTGCATGAATGTAAACGAAATATAAACGGGATAATATTGAAGTGCGTGCAATTTTCTTCTTTCTAATAAGAAGACGTTCGTGAGCCAATTTTCTTTACCTATGATTTTTGTATATAAATGATGAATTTGGGGTAGAAGCCGGGAAACAAATCGTATATAATAGGTTCGTAATGAAGAAACGAAACAAAGTTTCACCAGATGAAACTCCAAGTTATTATAGGGAGGTTGTATACATTGGCTAACAAAGATGCTTACAAAGTAAAGTCTTCCCTGCAAGTAGGCGACAAGTCTTTTGCTTATTATCGCCTGCAAGGGTTGGAAGAACAAGGATTGGGCGATGTTTCCAAACTGCCGTTCTCCATTAAAGTTCTGCTCGAGGCTGCTGTCCGTCAGTTCGACGGCCGCGCGATCACGAAAGAACACGTACAACAATTGGCGACCTGGACAAAAGGCCGCGACGAAAACCAAGAAGTACCTCTCATGCCAGCTCGTATCGTTCTGCAAGACTTCACCGGTGTACCGGCTGTAGTTGACTTGGCAGCGATGCGCATCGCGATGAAGCGCGCTGGTGGAGATCCAAAACGAATCAACCCATTGGTTCCAGTTGACCTCGTTATCGACCACTCCGTCATGGTTGACGATTTCGGTAACGCGTCCGCTCTGGACAACAACATGAAATTGGAATTCGAACGCAACCAAGAGCGCTACCGCTTCCTGCGTTGGGCACAAACTGCGTTTGACAACTTCCGTGCGGTTCCTCCAGCTACTGGTATCGTTCACCAAGTAAACTTGGAGTACCTCGCAACTGTAATCGCTACTCGTGAAGTAGATGGCGAATTGGTTGCTTTCCCTGACTCTCTCGTAGGTACTGACTCCCACACCACTATGATCAACGGTCTTGGTGTTCTTGGATGGGGTGTTGGTGGTATCGAGGCAGAAGCAGGAATGCTCGGCCAACCTCTGTATTTCGTAACACCAGAAGTAGTTGGTTTCAAACTGACTGGCACACTGAATGCTGGTGCAACTGCAACTGACCTCGCTCTGACTGTTACGCAAATGCTGCGTAAAAAAGGCGTTGTAGGTAAATTCGTGGAGTTCTACGGACCAGGCCTGTCCAACATCTCGCTGGCTGACCGCGCTACTGTAGCAAACATGGCACCTGAGTACGGCGCTACAATGGGCTTCTTCCCAGTAGATGCTGAAACACTCAACTACATGCGTCAAACCGGTCGCGAAGAAGACCTCATTTCCTTGGTTGAAACTTACACCAAAGCACAAGGCCTCTTCCGTACTGACGAGACTGTTGACCCAGTATTCTCCGAAACATTGGAACTGGATCTGTCCACTGTCGTACCTAGCTTGGCTGGTCCAAAACGTCCTCAAGACCGCGTAGAACTGACTGCTATGAAGGAATCCTTCAATAACAGCCTCCGTACGCCGATCGACAAAGGCGGATTTGGTCTCTCCGAAGAGAAAATCGCAGCTAGCGCACCAGTTGCTTATGCAAACGGTGAAAAAGCTACGCTGAAAACTGGTTCGGTTGTAATCGCAGCGATCACTTCCTGTACCAATACATCAAATCCTAGCGTAATGCTGGGTGCAGGTATCCTGGCGAAAAAAGCTGTGGAAAAAGGCCTGAAAAAGCCTGCTTTCGTAAAAAGCTCCCTGGCTCCAGGTTCCCGCGTAGTTACGCAATACCTGACTGACGCTGGTCTGATCGACTCCTTGGATGCTATCGGATTCAACGTAGTAGGTTATGGTTGCACCACTTGCATCGGTAACTCCGGTCCATTGCCAGAGGAAACCAGCAAAGCTATCGCAGACGAAGATCTGACAGTTGCAGCGGTACTCTCCGGTAACCGTAACTTCGAAGGTCGTATCCATGCACAGGTAAAAGCGAACTACCTCGCTTCTCCTCCATTGGTTATCGCCTATGCACTGGCAGGTACTGTAGATATCGACCTGGCTACAGAGCCAATCGGCACTGGCAAAGACGGTCAACCTGTCTTCTTGAAAGACATTTGGCCAACTCCACAAGAGATCGCAGCTGCAATGGACAAAGCGATGAATCCTGCTCTGTTCCGCGCTGAGTACGGCCAAGTGTTCACGCAAAACGAAGCTTGGAACAAAATCGACGTTCCAACTGGCGACCTGTACGAGTGGGATGAAAAATCCACGTACATCCAAGAACCGCCATTCTTCCAAAACCTGGCTGGAGAAATCGCTAAGATCGCAGACATCAAAGCAGCGAACACCATCGCACTCTTCGGTGATTCTGTGACAACTGACCATATCTCCCCAGCGGGTAACATCTCGCCAACTAGCCCAGCAGGTCTGTATCTGCAAGCAAACGGCGTAGAACGCAAAGACTTCAACTCCTACGGTGCTCGTCGTGGTAGCCACGATGTAATGATGCGCGGTACATTTGCAAACATCCGTATCCGCAACCAAGTAGCTCCTGGAACTGAAGGTGGCGTAACCAAATACTTGCCAACTGACGAAGTAATGTCCATCTACGATGCTTCCATGAAGTATCAAGCAGACGGTACTCCACTCGTTGTACTGGCTGGTAAAGAGTACGGTACTGGTTCTTCCCGTGACTGGGCAGCAAAAGGTACATTCCTCTTGGGTATCAAAGCGGTTATCGCTGAGAGCTTCGAGCGTATCCACCGTGCTAACCTGGTTGGTATGGGTGTTCTGCCTCTGCAATTCGCTGGTGACCAAAGCTGGAAGTCCCTCGGCATCGACGGTACTGAGTCCTTCAACATTGTGGGCCTCTCCGATGATGTTCAGCCTGGCCAACGCGTAAAAGTAGAAGCGACGAAGAAAGACGGCAGCACTTTCGAATTCGAAGTAATCGTGCGCCTCGATTCCATGGTAGACGTAGACTACTACCGCAATGGTGGTATCCTGCAAACGGTTCTGCGTCAATTGCTGGATGAAGGTAAACCAGTAACTGCGTAAGCAAACGAATAAAAAATAAGTTCGTATCAGCACCCACCCAACGAAAAGAGCAGACTCCGAGTATTCGGCAGTCTGCTCTTTTTTTACGTTTCCAGCCAGACGCATGGTTGTGGTTTGTCGTTTGCAGGATCACCGATGGTCTGCTTTTTGTTTTCTCTTCCTGATGGGCCACGCTTAAGTGGGAGAAGCGGTGAATACGCATGGAAGAGGGAAGTGTTTCCCAGAAAAAGGGAGGAATTCGTGATGAAACAGTTGTTTCGCGAAACCTGGATTGAGGTAAATCTCGATGCCATCAAGAAAAACATTCGGGCGATACGCCGGCATATTCCTGAACAGACGAAAATCATGGCGGTTGTAAAAGCGAATGCCTATGGCCATGGTTCTGTCGGAGTAGCACGCCATGCCCTCGAGTACGGGGCTACTTCCCTCGCAGTCGCCATCCTGGAAGAAGGCATCGTCTTACGAAAGGCGGGAATTGTAGCACCTATACTCGTGCTGGGATTCACTCCCCTTTCACGGGTCAAAGAGGCGGTCGCTTGGAATATTGAGCTGTCTGCCTTCCAGACCGAGTGGATCAAAAAAGCCGATAAAATTGTCAAATCAACGGCTTTCTCCAATCGTCTAAATATCCATATCAATGTAGACACCGGCATGGGGCGTTTGGGCGTACGATCAAAATCTGGGCTGCTTTCAGTCGTAAAGGCGCTAACGTCAAGCTCTTCCCTTGCATGGACCGGAATCTTCACTCATTTTTCCACTGCGGATGAGCCTGATCAAACATTGACCAAAGCGCAACATGAGTTATTTGTTCAGTATCTTCGCTATCTGAAGGAAAAAGGGTTCGAGCTTCCGACCGTACACATGTGCAACACCGCTGCCACCATTGCTTTTCCCGAATTCAGTGCCGATATGATTCGCCTCGGCATCGGCATGTACGGGCTGTATCCATCCGCTTATATCCGACAGCTCAATCGTGTGAAGCTCGTTCCGGCTCTCAGCTTGAAATCGCGCTTCTCCTATGTAAAGACAATGCTGACGCCACCGTTTACCATCAGTTATGGTGCTACATACATAGCAAAACGCGGAGAGGTCATCGGGACGATTCCAATCGGTTATGCCGACGGTTATTCGCGCGCACTCTCAAACCGGGGATTTGTTCTGTATCAAGGCAGACGGTTGCCGATCGCGGGGCGAGTGACGATGGATCAGATGATGGTCAGCTTGGGAGAAGGCGGGAATGGAAAGCAAGGCGATGAGGTCGTGATTTACGGAAAGCAAGGAAACCGCGAGATTCCTGTCGATGAGATTGCCGAAATGCTCGGAACAATCAACTATGAAGTCGTGGCCACCCTCAGTAATCGCATCCCTCGCTTGTTTTTGGAAAAAGGGGTTGTTGTAGAGATCTCTCATCTGTTGCCGGAAGGTTAAATGAAGCAGGCTTGGAGAATATTTTTTCCGCGAAAACAAAAAATAAGGAAAACCAAATTCGCCAAAAAAGGAATGGAAACATGAAGTCGCGATTCACATACACCATCCTTCTCCTGTTGGCGCTGAGTCTGACTGTGATTAGCTGCAAGCCAGACTCAGCTTCCCAAATTCGTCCGCATAGCCTTAAGGCTCAACCCTTAGCTGAGAGAAATGAATCGCAAAAGCCTGTCCTGCTCATTCTCATTGATTCGTTAATGGACAAACCACTGCAAGAAGCGATCCGGCAAGGCCGAGCTCCCGCTTTGGGTTATTTGCTTGCAAACGGGCGCTATTACCCGCAAGTTGTGAGCTCCTTTCCCACCATGTCGGTAACCATCGACAGCACCCTCCTTACAGGGACGTATGCCAATGAGCATCATGTACCGGGATTATCCTGGTTCAGCAACAAGGAAAAGCGGATGATTTATTACGGGTATGGTCCCAAAGAGGGTCTGAAGATCGATCAGCCACAAGTGCTGCTAGATATCCTTCATCAATTAAACCTAGCCCAGCTCAATCCGCATACGAAAACCATCCATGAAGAATTGGCGAAAAAAGGCAAGGATACCGCTTCCATCAATGCGATTCTATGGCGAGGCAAAACGCCCCACTCCTTACAAATCCCCCGTCTCATTGATTTCGGCACACGTTTGCCAAGCGAGATAAATGTGACCGGACCCAAACTGATGTCGTATGCGGCATTTGCCCATCTTGATCCGAAGCAAAAGAGCGAAAAGCGCATTTGGCGAAAATACGGGATGAATGATGAGTTTTCCGCGCAGGAGGCTGCCTATCTCATCGCCCACAAGAAACTCCCCCCTCTAACCATCGCCTACTTGCCGGAAAATGATATGGAAGTACATAAGAAGGGACCCGCTACGATCGAAGGGATTGAAAAAGCGGATCAGGCACTTCAAGGCGTATTCGATGCATTTGGCTCGTGGGACAAGGCAATCAAAGAAGCGCGGTGGATCGTCATGGGGGACAGTGGCCAGAGCGCTGTTCTGGATGATCGCAAGGCCGCTACCATTGACTTGCGCAGCTTATTGACCGACTATCAAATAGCCAAAATCAGTAAGCCTGTCACTCCTGCTGACCAAGTCGTGATTTCGACCAACGAACGAATGGCCTATATTTATGCCTTGGACTCACGTATTCCGTTATCCGATATTGTAAAACGCTTGCAGCGTGAACCTAAGCTGGACATCATTGCGCGTAAGGAAGACCAAAAGATTGTCGTAACCGCAGGCAAGATCAATCGACAGTTTTCCTACCAGCCAAACGGTCCCTATACTGATCCATATGGTCAAACATGGACCTTCGATGGTGATCCGCGTCTGCTCGATATGACCATCAAGAACAACCGGATGACGTATGGGAAATACCCGGACGTTCTAGCGAGGCTCTATGGCGCAATGAATTCGCATGAAGGCAGATATGTGGTCGTTACTGTTCGGCCTGGGCATGAGCTCATTACGGAAAGTTCCCCCACCCATATCGGCGGAGCGGCACACGGTTCCTTGCACGAGGTCGACTCACTCGTTCCCCTGCTGGTAACCGGGACAACCACGGGGCCCAAAACTTTGCGTATCGTCGACTTGAAAGATTGGCTGCTGCGCCTGACAACCGAATGAGTGAGACAACTATTTACTGATGAGGAGGAATGATGCATGGATCAACGGAGCTTTGAACAAATTTATGAAGACTACAAAAATGCTGGAGAACAACAGGCGATCCAGGAAAACGATGATAACAGTCCACTGACGAATACAGGAAAAGAGCAAATCGTGGCCGTCAGAAAAAACGACGATGGAGACTTGATCGCCTTTAAAACAGACTCCGGTCGTGAGCTCGACTATATCACCGCACTCAACGACGCAAAGGCTGGCAAGCTGGCTCATGTAGACGTGTTTCATAAGTATGGGAGAGACATTCTGCGGAGTGAGCCAGACGGGATCAAGGAAAACAATTTGGATCGTCTTCCTGACTTTTGACGGCAAAAAGGTCGCCCACGGCAGAAACGGGGCGACCTTTTTGTATCGACGCGTATTGGATTAGTGGATAAACTTTCCGGTAATCGATTCTTTCGTAGCTGCTATTTCTTTTGGCGTTCCTCTCGCAACCACGTTCCCTCCAGAAGTACCCCCTCCTGGTCCCATATCAATCACCCAGTCAGAAGCAGCGATCAGTTCTGTGTTGTGCTCGACCATAATCACGGTATTTCCAGCGTCGACCAATTTGCTCAGGAGTACATGGAGCTTCTCGACGTCAATCGGATGCAATCCTGTCGATGGCTCATCCAGTAGATACAGCGTATGCCCTGTCGAAGATGCACTCAGTTCCCTAGCCAGCTTCAACCGTTGTCCTTCACCACCAGACAAGGTCGTCACGGACTGCCCCCATTGCAAGTAGCCGAGTCCTACTTCACACAGCAGGATCAGCAATTGCCTCATCTTCTTTTGCTCGTTGAACAAGGAGAGGCTCTCCTCCATACTAAGCATCAAGATATCGGAAATAGTATAGCCTTGGTACGTTACCTCTAAGACCTCTGGACGAAATCGTTTTCCGCGGCAATCCGGGCAGACGACCTGCAAGTTGGATAGAAAATGCATGTCCACTTCCACTCGCCCCAGTCCCTCACAGCGCTCACATCTTCCGCCCGGCGTATTGAATGAAAAGTGCTTGGCATCCAAACCACGCTTTTTGGCTGCTGGCAAGGCAGCGTATATTTTCCGTAACAGCGTATACAAGTCGACGTACGTGGAGACATTGGAGCGTTGCATGCGTGATAGCGGCGACTGATCCACTGTAATGACGCTTTGAATGGCCTCGAGTCCCGTAATCGCACGGCATCCTGCTGCTTTTCCGGTGCGCTTCTCGGCAGCCGCTGCCAGCAAATCGTAGACGAGTGTCGACTTACCCGAGCCAGAGACACCTGAGACTGCTACCAGCCTTCCTAGTGGGAACGATACCGTCACATCGCGCAAATTGTGCAATGTTGCCCCTTCAATCGTGATCCACTCACCTGTTCCCTTGCGCTCTTTGGACGACAGCACTCTCTGTTCTTTCAAGTAGCGGCCTGTGACAGAATGCGGTTGGTTCAGCAATTCTTTCAGCGAACCTTGTCCGACGATTTCGCCGCCAAAACGTCCTGCTCCTGGCCCCACATCAATCACGTGATCCGCTTCTTGAATGACTCGTTGGTCATGCTCGATGAGCAGCACCGTGTTGCCCAAATCACGCAGCTCCTTCATGACCTTCACGAGTCCATCCGTGTCCTTTGGATGTAGACCTGAGGTTGGTTCATCCAGCAAATAAAGAACGCCAGTCAAGCCAGAGCCGAGAATGGAAGCGAGCCGCAATCGCTGTGCTTCACCACCAGAAAGTGAGATGGCCTGTCGATCGAGGGTCAAGTAGCCCAGCCCCACATGGATGACACGCCTGATCTTGATAAGCAAATCATGTAGGACAGCCTCCAAAATCGTGTCTCCTTCACGGGTAGCTCGTACATGCACACTCTCCACCCAGTCCCCCAGCTCCTCCAACGAGCTCTTGGATAGGCTTGGCAGCGTCCTGCCTTCGATTGTAACGAGCCGACTCTCCTCCTTTAACCTCTCACCATGACAGTCGTGACAAGGTTGGGTCAGAAAGTAAGCAGCTTCGCCAGATTGTCCATCTTTTTCTCTATATCGTTGCCACATGCCTGTGATGACACCTTTAAACCTTCCCTTTCCTACCGTTTTCGGGGGCTGAACAGAAGGGAAGTGTTGAGAAAACTCATCGCTCTCCACGCCATATTTGAGCAGATCCCACTGCGCTTCGTTGTACGCGTTCAATGGCAGATTCATCGGCAAGCCGTAGTGTTTTCCTGCCGCCGCAAGCACGCTAGCCTGATATTCATTAATCGCCTCATACCAAAAGGTAACAGCTCCTTCCCGTATGCTCTTTGCTTCATCAAACACGGCTTCCACATCAATATCGACAACCGTTCCCAATCCACTGCAAGTCGGGCAAGCACCTTGGGGGGTATTAAACGAAAAATCAGCTTTGGTCAGAGGGAGATGGACATAGGCACATACCGGGCACGTGACTACTTCTGTTTCTCCTCCATTGGTAGCAGGTGCTATTGGTGCGTGACACTTCTGGCATCGTCTCTCCCCCTTCTTTTCATAGACTGTCCGCAGATAGGTATACATGTCTGTGACGGTTCCAACTGTCGATCTGGGATTACGGTTGGTCACATGTTGACTGATCGCGATGGAGGGAGACAGTCCTTCGATCGAATCCACACGAGGCTTCGCTAGTGATTCAGATGACATTCCACTGGACTCCATATATTGTCGTTGGCATTCTCGTTGCAGAATATCAAGTGCTAGCGTCGATTTACCCGATCCAGATGGTCCGGTTACCACCACGAGACGATGCTTGGGAATCTCGAGAGAAATGTTTTTCAAGTTGTTTTCTCTTGCTCCCCGAATGCGAATCAAGTCTTTCATGCAAAAAAACCTCCTTCATGAATGAAATGTCAGTCCCTTTCAATAACGAAGACTGACCTGCATGATCAACTTTACAACATTCATGCAAGTGCCAAGGTTATTGCAAAAATACCCCTTTGACTACTGTTAGAAACACGAAGCATTACGTCATGCAGCTTTAATGTTTTTCTCGAACAAAACGGCCCTCTCTTCCTTAGAGCTTGCAACAGTTGGACAATTAATCCAATGCTACATCGCTCTACAAGGAAGAAAGGGCCGCTTGTTTGCGACAAAAATGTAATAGCTTCTGAGGTATCTTCTCTTATTGTGTAGGAGTAGGAACTGCTGGCTCATTCTCACCGCCCAAACGGCGGCGTGCCGTCTCCCTTTTTCCCACTGCCGGCAGATGCTCACCTGCCTTGGCCAATCCCCAGACAGGCATATTTCCGTAAAGACATTCGTATTTTCCCGCATCGACCAAGTACGTCTCGTGAAAAATCCCCACCGTTCCATCCGTTCCAACTGCTTGGTTGAACTTCCTCCACGCGCTCAGATGATTGTGGCTTTTTCTCGCATAATTTTCCAGATGCTCATAGGACCGCCAGTACTGGATTTGAGTGATTTCACGCAGATTAAAATGCGAAGTGTGACCTAACAATCCGAGCTCCGGGTGCTGATACAATTCTCGCATCATGCCTCCCATGGCGTTGGCTACTGGCATCCACTTGTGAACCGCAAGCATACGGTTGATTCGCATCCCGATGATAAATACGACGAAAGGTCCCTCTATTTGTGCTGTAAAACGCCCCGGAACTACTTTTGCCATCCGACTCCCCTACCTTATCAAAGAATGGAGGTGCAGCTCGTAACACGCCATATAATCAGACACATGAAACAAATGTGCCGTCAGATAAGCTCCGTAAAACATCGAGAATAACAGAATTACGGCCTTCTCCTCCGACAGATGAAGGGCAAGCTGACCATCTTCGGATGCTTCTTGCACGCACTTTTGCAATATTTGATGCAGATCAGTAGCTCTAATGGCTTCTCTCTCCTCTTCCTTGGGGAAGCGCAAATACAATTCAGCATCAGATAAAAGCGGTACACACGGGTGCATTTTTTGCTCGGCTAAAAAGCTGATAAGGCTAAGCATGATCCCAGGCTGCTTCTGGCTATCGCGCGTAACCTTGGCAAAAATATGCCGCACGGCTTCCCATCCCCGCTTGCCAGTACTTCGCAACTCAACAAAGCACTCTGCTTGCCATACGCTCATGTAATAAATCAAGAGCTCTTCCTTTTGCGGGAAAAATTTAAAGAATGTGACCTTCGACACCTCTGCTCGTTCACAAATGTCATCCACCAGTACATTCCGGAAGCTCCCGTCGCCTATTAGCTCCAAGGCAGCGTCCAGAAGGGCGAATTTGGTTTTTGTTTTCTTTTTCTCGCGTAGTGATAATGCTTCTGCCATCTTGTACTCCTTTTCCATATTTCTGCTTGTGTTTATCATAGTATATAAATTAACTTGAGTAAAGTTTTTTATTTGAGTAACAAAAAGCCAGCACCTCCGTGACGGCGTG
Source organism: Brevibacillus sp. Leaf182 (assembly GCF_001423865.2). Lineage (NCBI taxonomy): Bacteria > Bacillati > Bacillota > Bacilli > Caryophanales > Paenibacillaceae > Brevibacillus > Brevibacillus sp. Leaf182. Next base: position 98,821 of record NZ_LMPN02000024.1, read on the forward strand.
CTGGCTTCTTCGTTATTTCATCATTTTGCCCATCCGATAGGCTGCTTCCATGATGTAAGGTGCGTATTGGCTCATTTTTTCAGGAGTCAGGCGGTTGGAAGGACCTGACGCCGCAATAGACGCTACCAATTGTCCGTTGCGGTTGAATATCGGGACGGCAACGGCTGCTGTCCCCAGCTCCCGTTCCTCCACACTTGTCGCGAAGCCTTGCTTCCTGATTTGATCCAATTGCTCAATAAAAGACTCCTTGTTCACATAGTCAGGCCAATTCGGGTCGCTGATAACTTCCTGCAAAATGAAAGGCTCTGCATATGCAACAAGTACTTTGCTGGATGCCCCCACCGTGAGTGGCATACGCGCCCCGATTGGCGCCACCCTGCGAATCGGTTGCTTGCTTTGGACTGCCTGTACGCGTATCCGCTCGTTTCCATCTCGCACGTACAAACTGATCGTTTCCTCCACCAAATCCCGCAGTCGCTCCATCTCTGGCAGTAGCAATATTGCTGGATCATCGTTTTGCGACAAATTGGCGGATAACTCCCAAACCCGAAACCCAAGTCGATACTTCTCTGTCTGAACATCTCGTATCAGAAATCCTTTGTTCTCTAGCGTTGCCAGCAAACGATGCACGGTACTTTTATGCAAGGAGAGTCGACTCGCTATCTCACTCAGGCCTAGATCCGTAGCGTCCGTAAAACAGAGCAGGATATCCAAAGCCCGATCGACTGCTCGAACGTTTGCTTTTTGTTCTTCTTCCATAAGTGTTTGACACCTGCTTCCTACTTTGTTCCGATCGTTTCATCTGATGAAACGAATATGCTACTTTTCAGTATACGAAAAAATAAAGCATAGTAAAGAGCGAATCCGAGGTCCGTACAAAGACAGGAACGAAAAAAAGGGTAGCCGACCTGTTGCGGCTCCCCTTTTTTCGTTATCAGTGTCCCTTTAAAAATCAAAATGATCTGGGTCTGGCCCAAAACGCTTGTTGTCATTTAGGGCAGTGATTTTTTCTACATCCTCTGCACGGAGGGTGAAGTCAAAAACATCTGCGTTCTGGCGAATCCGCTCTGGTGTGATCGACTTAGGAATCGTGACCACTTGGTTTTCCAAATCCCAGCGAAGCACAATTTGTGCAGGCGACTTGCCATATTTTTGTCCCAATTCTACCAAGAGAGGATGATCGAGATTTCCTTGCATCAACGGGCTCCATGCTTCTAGTTGAATTTGGTGCTCTTTGCAATACGCATGCAATTCTTTTTGGGTAAGCAACGGGTGATACTCGACTTGGTTGACAACTGGAATGATCTCGCTATGTTGGCGTAAATCCTCGAGGTGGTGGCTATGAAAATTACTGACACCAATTGCTCGTACATATCCATCGCGGTACAGCTTTTCCAAGGCCCTCCATGTATCGACATACTTGTCTTTTACGGGCCAGTGAATCAGGTACAAATCAAGCGTATCGGTACCCAATTTTTTCATACTTTCATCAAAAGCCTTCAACGTTGACTCGTAGCCTTGATCCGCATTCCACACCTTTGTCGTGATGAACAATTGATCGCGATCAATCCCAGCTTGACGGATTCCTTCGCCTACGCCGGCTTCGTTGCCGTAGATAGCTGCCGTGTCTATACTGCGATAACCCGCCTCAATCGCGGAACGGACGGCCAACGTTTCATTTCCGTCTTTTGCCTTCCAGACTCCCAGACCCAGCCAGGGCATCTTCACCCCGTTGTTCAAAACGGAATGATCTGTGATATGTGTTGCCATTGGATCTCCTCCCGTCTTACGCTGATATGTACTTACATTAAGATAGTGTAGCATAATTACAAAATGAGGCAAACCTTGCTACTCTTGCGAATCTTGAAACACCACGTCCTCTGTCCCTGCTGCCAGCGGTTTGATCGCCCACCATCTGATCCTTACCCGATCTGTCTGAACAGGTCCCTTCACCTGAACACCGATCCGAAACGTTCCTTTCTGCGGATAAACGATGACCCCTACGGCAAAATGCGCTGCATCTGTTGCATACTCCGAATCATCAAACACACTGCTATGCCCGTACATCACTTGCTCATGCTGGGAAAGCAACTCATCGATCACATCTGCATGAAAATCCTCGATTCCTGCACTGACATACACGTTGCCTTTCCCGAGGGAGTGCTTGAGCTCCTCAGAAAAATAACGATTGCCGATCTTGACCCCAAACGGCCAGTTGGACAAGTACGGCTCAATCGGTATTTCTACCACGCCCGTTGCTACTTGTTCATTTGCCTTTCCAGGCCGGGGCAGTCCAAGCTCAAACTGGTAGACAGACGCCAGATTATCGTAGCTCACATCGAACTGCGGCTTATCGCCTGCCGCTATTTCTTTCACGCGCGTGGTCACCCGAAAGGAATCTGCATCGGAGCCTTGCTCGACTGGCTTTCCTTTCTTCGCACGCAACGCAAGCTTTTGCAAAAGTGCTGGTGTATACACGTACTCCCCAAACGGAACAGGAACAACCTTCTCAATCACATAGGTCGCATTCATTTGCAGCAAGCATACTTTTGCCAAATAAAGAAAAGGCTGTTCGTTCGCATGTGTCACCTGATCCAGCTTGCGACTGTAGTAATCGGACACGAGCCGCTCTACCAGATCGTCTGGCGTGATTTCGATTTTTCCTACAGAGACGAGATCGGTATGCACCAAGCGATCGCCGAGTCGAACCTCTGCCTTGCCCCCCAGCACTGCCAGCTCTACCGTACCGCGATCCCAACCAGCCTTGATCGGAATGGAGACGACGTAATCCGTCTCTTTTGCGTCAACAGGCTCTAAGAAGGATACACTACCGTCACTGCTTTCCATGACTGTCAGCCCTGGTGCATCCAGCTTGTATTGGAACTGCACGCGTGACGTTTGTACCGTCTTCTCGATGTGTAACTGCAATGAAAATACTTCACCCGGATTGACGTATCGTGGGGTAGCCTGCCAGATGCGCACCTGTGGATCTGCATAGAGCAGCACTCTGTGCTCTACCAGTTGCACCCCTTCGATGGAAGCAGGATGCGGTGCCTCCTCTTTGATAAAAAGCCGATATCCTTCTGCCACCCGGTTGTATTCAGCCATTTCCTGCTCGACGGTTTCAGAGACGGAGAAGACCTGTTCCTTGCCTTTTTCATCATAGGCCAAGCAGACGTACACATTTTTCGCATAGTCGTTGTTGCTAAAGCCTTCCATCATAGACAGCTTCAGCTTCACAGGCTCAGGAAGCACGATTTCCCTCCCAAGATAATCTAGAGCGACTCCAGCTTCAACCGAAATCTGCTTTTCGTCCACAGCGATCACCTGCAAACCGCATACCACTCCACCCCCGTGAAGCAATCGATTGGTGAGTCGGCGTTTGTCATTGAAATAGCGCTGTTCTGATTCGAAATCTCTGACGGTCAACAGCTTCCCTTTGAAATACACATTCCGTTCATGTGGAAAATAACGCAGATTCTTCATCTCGAACACCTCACTTTGCGTAAAAATCTCGGCTTCTTACTCCAGCTCTGCATCCAGGCCAATCCTGGTGTCATAATCGATTCGTCTGCTGCGGTCCTTCCCGCTTAGCACCGTGTTGTATGGCATGGATAAATTTTGATCAAGTGTAAGGAATGATGGCTCCGTCAAATAAGAATTAATCCCCACGTAGCTATGGATGTCGGCGTAGATGCCCGGGCGCAAAACGATGAGCTTTGCCTCTGTAAAAGCAGGCTTTTGATCTTCCAAAATCTTTTGCAGAACCGACTGCTCCCGCTCTGTTTTCGCGCATTCCTGCGAAACGATCAGGCAAAATTGATACGGATGATCCATGTACAAGGAAGAGATCAGCTCGTGCAGCTCCGGGATCGCCTTCATGTCCCTGATTTGAAAATACTCAACGATCATCGGGCGCTCCCCGGTATACAGCTCTACCATCTTTTCCAAGCCCGCACGAGTGCCCCGCTCTGCATACAGCTCCGGTGCGCGACGAATCAGCTCTCGTCGCTGCGCCTCTGTCCAATGCTCGTCCCTGCCCATCCCCAACCAGGAAGCGAGCCAAGGGACGAACTCTCCAGGTGTCGTATCTGGATCGAACAACCGCGAGATGGTATCAATCTGTTCCTCCAGCTCCAAGTAAAACGTCCCAAAAAGGGAGAGGAAACGCTCCAAAAAATCTGCACTGGCAGGATCACTTTGATAAGTCGCTGGTAGATAACGCAAAAATGTGTCGCGCGGCGAGTAAATCCGCATTTGCCTGAGCAACGGAGAATGGCGATCAGTACCGAGCCATTCGATTTTGAGCCATAAATAACGGCCTTTTGCTGAATGAAACAACGCATCTGAGGCGTTGATTACCGGCTCCGACCATAGATTGGCCGTCCTTTGCAGCTTGGTTTTCCAGTCCATGTCGTCTGCCAGCAAAAAATCATCCAGATTGTGGACGGCTCCATGAATCACATGCTCTTTTCGATCAGAAGAAAACGTCGAGAGGAGTAATTGCGTTTCTTCCGGTATGTCTGCATCCAGCTTGATTTTATGCCACACCGTTTCAAATTCCGCGCTATCCAATGCACGAGAGAAGTAGATGCCCATCGGTATTCCTGTCTCATCCAGGTTGGACGTCCGCGAGACGAGTCTCAACATGGTCAGAACATTTTTCTGTGCGTCCCAAACATACAGCCGCTGCTGATTGTCAAAAACGAGCTTGTCTGCACGTCCGTGATAGTTGGTCAATGGCGCAAGTGCTTCTCCCGTCGGGTGAAAACGCAAAATGAATCGGGTATGATCATGAGCCGAATCGATAGAACGACTATCACCCACGTAGAGAATAGGACCTGGACCTACTGCAAATCCCGCGGGCTTGGTTCCTGGCGGGATCGCCAGAGTGCACACATCGGAGCCTTCCGAAGAGAACCGAAACACTTGATTCGTCTGTGCCCAAAATAGATAGACCTTGCCTGCTTCGGCAACGGACAGGCGAAACAACCTTCTTCGCCTGATCTCACGAAGGGTCGCTGTCTCTGTTACTTTCAATTCCGCATGTGTGTATGTAGCGTCAATCTTACCTGCCCGATTCAATCGAAGGACGACGACTTGTGTTCCCGCCGCGATTTCCTTCCGTTCTTCGTCTCGATCCACGCCCACGGGTGTCGTAATGTAAAGATGTCCTTCTTCATCCAACCCTGCATCCAAAGGAAAAAGCTGCTGTCCCTCCCCCTCTTCCCAGCTCCAAATGCACTGGCCGTTGGCTATGGAATACGCTCCGACTTTTCTCCTCGCTTCGGCGTCGATAATGTACACGTATTCATCGTTAGCGACGAGAAACGAGTCTTTGGAAAACAGCCCGCGTCCAGCGCGAAACACAGTCTCCTTGAAGTTGTTGCTGTCATCGTAATGCGTGATATGACCGCTTTCATCCAACCAAAGCAACGAGCCAACCCGTGCAATGGCAAAATCCAAGAGGCGAGAGTGATGTGTCGTCCCAGCCAGATGCACATGATCGATCACATATTCGGGCGATTTGTTCAGCGCGATCCCCTCGTTGGAGACGTGAAGGTTATACCAGACCCCCTGCTGCCAATCGGACGGATTGTTCAGGGAAAAGAAACGATTCATTGTATCCACGCCCACTCCTCCGTTTGTTCCCGGCTATCTTTCTCTATCCACAATGAGCTCCAGAACATGCTCTCCTGAGTACACCAGCGCATGAAGTGGTATCTGAATATCTCCCCCTTCATCCCTGATGATGCCTGTGCCCTCCGCGGAAACCCACAAATCCGTCACGTACAGCACACCCTCGATCTGGTTTAATACCTCGTAGAGATCGCTTTTATAAACAGGCCGTCCGAATTCCCATCCTTTTCCTTGATGAGTCGAAGAATCTTGGACATTCAATGGTGCCAAATACTGCTTCAATGCCTGTAGCACGATCTGCTTTTTGTCTGCAAACGCAGGCTCTACCACGATTGTGGAGAAAACGGTCACTTTGATATAGGCGGGAGCGGCCACATGGACTTCTGTCGTCAGCAGCCTTCGCTGTTCCAATTGGTGGCGAACGGTCCTTAAGGAACCTTCACTTGGCAGTGGTGTCGGCTGGTCGCTGAACGGGACGATGACCACGGTCATTTGAGCGGCTGCACTTTGCTCGGATGCTCCCATTTCCCCTACTTTATACAGGGGGATTGCCTTCGCGCGGGCCACTCGCAATCCGGGAGTAGCTAGCGCAATGGCCTCATAATCTTCTGCTGTAACGGCCCGCTGTGGTTTTTTCCATTCCATTCTCATCCTGCGTTTGGCTTGATCGATCGTTTCGCGCTCGCTTCCCCCACTGGCTGGACGGGGATTCGTCACCTGCGCGAGGGTTCGCTGCCGGGCAAGCGGGAGGAATCGAGTAATTTGGCCGCCCTGTACATTCCCCTTCGCACCTTGGCCTGTCTGACAAGATATGATCCGAATGCCCACCATGCCTTCCAGCCTTTCAGGAATGGCTCCGTGCTCATTGTTACCAAACGCAATTTCTGCCCCGTCCGCATCATGCAGCATAAAATGGCGATCCTGAGGCCCCGATCGGTCAAAATCAGTGACCAGCGACCAGTCTTCCCAGACCGGAAACGGACTGCCTTCTACCTGACGTGCCACCTGAATGACAAACGTTTCTGGCAAGATCGATTGGACATTCAACCGAAACACTTGATGTGGCAATCCACTGCTTTCTCCAATCAACCTCTGCCCTGCAAAATCACTCCGATAGGCGATGACCCGAATATTTCTTAGGCCTTCAGGCATTGCACTCCCAAACCGAATTATCGTTGCGCCCTGTTCTGGGTCCCGCGAAACGCGATATGAAAATACACCTGTATCGGCTTGGCCTGGTTCATCTTGATTCCATCCACTTTGCCAGTAATGCCCCTTTTTGGATTGAACCTCTACTGTGCCTTCATATGGTAACGAGCTTGCAAGGACGATCTTCTGATCCACTTGACCCGTTCCATCGTACTCCCACACTTGGCTGAAGGTTTCGCGTTGGATGGCGTTCACGGTGTTCAGCTCGATTTTTTCCATGCGTGGAGCCAATTCGAATCGACCTGCACGCAATGTCGCACATAGCCAGAATCGAGGCCGATCATTGGCGGGGTAAAGCATGAGCGGCTTCATTGTCCCTTCCAGCTCAATCAGGAGTCGTCCCGAAAAGGAGAGATTCATCGTTTCATCCGAGACTCGTGGCAACGGACTCCAACCCGTTTCGTTCATGCCTTCGTTCTGTCCATAATACTCCCACTCGAGAGTAGCCGATGGAACGAAAAGCGATGTGGGCGTAAGCGGGACGATTGGGACAGGATAATCTTCAAACAGACGCAAACCGATGGAGACTGCCTTCCCCACTGGTAATGGCCGATCAAAGCCTAAATAAATCTTGTTCCCTGTCTTTGGTTCCTGGCCAAATGCGTAGTAGGAAACACCGTTATGCGCATTGGATGAACTCACATCGGTCGTCCCGCTTTCTGTATGAACCAGAACACGCTCCAGGCTGGCTGGTACCAGAACAAGCGAATGTTCCGTCTCGAAAGGAAGATTCCCCGCGAACAATCTCGTCTTCTCCGGAAGGATCGCTTCTTCTGACACGTCAAAAAACGTTACATCCGTCGTCGCACATGACTGGTTCTTTGGGTGTACACCCATGAGCTGCAAAAATTTGCGTTCGTTCTTTTCTGTGATCCGGTTGAGATAGTATTGCTGCATTTCCATCAACCACGCGAACATCTCCAAAATCGTAATGCCCGGATCGTGATGACGGTGATCACCCCACTCTGGCTGTAGCTTGGGGATCGCGTTTTTTGCTTGTTCGATGATCTCCTCAAAGTGGCGATCATCCAGATTCTTGGATGGAAGCATAGCGCGCACTTCCTTTTTCAATGTTTGGGTGGGGAGAAAGCCTAGCTTTCGTGAACGCGGACGCTGATTCGATGCGCACCCTCTGTGACGATCCCATGTACGATCGTTTCGTATTCAGAAGCGAGTATTTCCTTTCGTTGTCCATTTTCCGTTCGAAATACAGCCAAGGTCAGATGATCCACAAAGCGGACGCCCTTCACGGATTTCAACAACGCAAATAAGAGCGAAGGGTGCACGCGCTGGCCTATTTCCCACCCCCCACCGTGCAGATTTCCCGATATCGGGTCAAGGAATCGCGCGAGCTTGCCGAGTGTCTCCAGCTCCACCTCAACGATTTCGTCCAAAGCCCCCACTGCCAGCTCTGCCGTCACCGCAATTTCCAAGTAGACTGGCTCCCTGACATGAATTCGCTCGGGGGAGGCTACCGTCGCTGCCGCATGTGTAAGCAAGTAGTTCGTGACAGAACGCCGAAGCTCCAAAAATTGCGTACCGTAGCAGCCCGCTGCGGGCAATACGATCACAGTGACATGCCCTGCTTCTCTTTGCAGGCGGCTGTTCCGATTCGGCAAACACTTCACTTTGGGTATCTCCGGATGCGCTTCACGGACGAGCCATTCGAAATCTTCAGCCGTCACAGCTCGATAGCGATGCTTGATTGTTTGAGGACCGCGCTGTAAGGCTTCCGTCAGCAACTCTCGATCACTCCCCCCAATCGCAGGCACCGGATTGCTGACAGCTTGGACAAACGGAATCGATTGTTCCAGTTGATTCAACTGCCCAGCAGGAAGATTCCCTGCTGTTCCCCCTCCAACCTTATACGTCACCCTCACGGAACCGAGTCCGGATTGAGGAAGCTCCCTCCCGTGTCGGCCATCGCCAAACAAAATTTTTCCGGTAGCGCTCTCCAAGCAGTAATGGCGATCATCCGGGCCAGAATCGTGTAGATGCTCTACTCGCTTCCAGAGAACCCAGCATTTTTGCTCGTTCCCCTCAGAATCATAAAGAAGTTCCACCCGATTTTCTGGATGTTCCAGCCAGCTCTTTCGTTCACTCGGTAAAAAGAAGCCTGTTTCATCTACCCATACCTCTTCGCCCATGACGGGAGGGCGGATGAGTCTGTACTCGGCTTGTGGTCCCTCTGCTATCCGCTCTGCCATTTCATTGCGAATCGTCTCCTGTTGAATGGCTCGTATCGTATTCGGATAAAAGCCGCTTAGCACGGGAAATTTTGCATCCAAAGCGCCTCCTCCAAGACGATTGTCTACGTTGACGGCGCGAATCCAATAACGCTCCCGCTCAAACATTTTGCTTTTTTCCATATCAAAAGGACCAGCGAAACGGACGGTACCACTTTCCGTAAAACCAGCGGTCTGATCAATCGTTTGCAGCTTGGCCCACGACGTTGTTCCTGTTTCTTTGCGCTTGTATTCCCATTGCACAACCGGAGCAGCACCCAGGGATTCTTCCATAGGTAGAAAAGAAAAGTAGAAAGAGAGGGGTCCTTGTAAAGGCGGCTGCTCAAATCCAAAGTAGACGGCGGGATGCAGGCATTCGGAAGGCCAAAACGGTTGGAAGCTAGCCTGATGATTGCCTGTACTGACAGGTTGCTGCCAATCCAAGTCGTTCTGAGTGAGAATCACTTCCGGTTGTTGCAGCGACTCTCGGTACGAGTAGGTCAGGCGCATGTCTTCCAGCCACGGGGCCATGTATACAGGATTCGGGCCATATAAGCCTTCCACCTGAAGAATTCTCACACGAATCCAATAACCTAACTGTGATTGGACGGTTGTCGGCTGCAAATCATCTGGACACGTAAAGGCAACCTCAATCTCTTCATCCGAATCGGTGCCAGCAAACAGCTTCTCACGATCCTCTCCTGACAGGAGCACTATCCATCCGCTGCCATTCCAGTATTCCCATACCACCTTGCTGACCGTGACGGGTGTCGTCGCAGGAGGGTCAAAGGAAGATTCCTTCATGATCCATTTCCATTTCGTTTCCGGTTGTGAGAGATGCGTAGCGGGATAAGGCACCGTTTTCATCCGAAAATGAAGAGCGACTGTACTACCAGGCTTCGTCAACGCCTCTTCACAGGACAAAAAAAACATGCCATACGGTGCGAGCTGCTCGCCAAATGCAAGGCAACCACTCCCGGAAACCTGTACATCATTGGAAAAAAGCATGTCGGGTACAAGGCCGTTCGAATCGTCTGTAGGCAAAAAATCCGTCTTCATCTGGATTTGGGTCAGAGAGGTGCTCCCGCCATTTTTCATCCATTCATGAATCATATCTGGCTTCACTCTACAACGGAGCCAACGATTTTCGATTCCTTGCACTTGGCTAGACTCCCATTTTTTCCGCTGCTTTTTTTCCAAGCGCAGCCGATTTTGATCAGCCTCGATCTTGTCGAACAAAATCCATTCGCCCTCTGACAGATACGTCCACTCGACCAGCTCTGGATTCGCCAGCTTCTCTGTCAGCAAGGATTCCAAATAGCGTTCCTGATTGGAAACCATCGTGAGCTGGATCGAAGCACGATCTCCTAAACAAAACAAGTCCTCATGTCCCAAATACCAACAATGCTCCTGATGATTAGGCAAAGCCTTGCAGTCCAAGAGAGAGAGGGGGGAATTTGTTCCAAGCCAACTCGTTACATCTGTTAAAAAGTCTCGACTGCCATTGGAAAACAACAGATCTGTCGGGAGAGAGGGGGTAGCCAGCATAGGCTGATCTGTTTCGAAAACCACTTCATCGCCAAGGGCAGACTTACCCGAAACTTTTGTACCCGCCGGAATCCAAACCGGCTTTTGCACACCTGTACTCAATTCAAATGTCAAGAAGGTTTCTGCCGGTCGTGCCTGAGCCATTCCTGTACCGAGCATATTGAGAAAAGCGATAAAATTTCGCTCGGGCACTTGATTCAAACGCTCACGATTATTCATCAGCATGTCTGCGAAAAGGAGAAATAAAGCCGTACCCGAATCAGGATCTTCTGGAGTGAATCGCCACTCTGGGGTATAGAATGGCACCATTTCGCGCATTTTTCGGATGACTGCCTGCATGTCCCGCGGATCGACCAAAGGTGGTTTCACGTTACCCACCTCCCTTCCTTTTTTCTTCACGCGGCTGTGACTCTTGCGCTATCCACGTGGACCGAGACGATGGACAGGATACAACAACTGATAGCCTTTGTTTGTCGCACGTACCGTATAGCTGATCGTAACGTTCACCATTTCAGAATGAGTCTTGTCGACATTGGCCTCCACCTGCACATCCCGCACACGCGGTTCCCAGATCATGATCGCTTCTGCGATGTCCGACTGGAGCAAAGCCAGGCTCGTTCCGTCCGTACCATCAAACATGAAGCCTTGCAATCCGCTCCCGAATTTCGGTCGCATCACACGCTCCCCCTTTGCTGTGGAAAGAATGATACGAATGGCTTCTGCGATGTCATCCTCGTAATCGGACAAACGAATACGACCTGTAGCCTGATCCACCTGAATAGGGAACTTCCATCCTTTTTCACCAAATGGCTGCTGCATGGAATCCCCCCATGAATTAATTCAATTTGATCACCGAACCGTTGACGGCAACAATTCCGTCAGATTTGATGTTCAGGGACGCTCCTGCTTTAATCGACATGGCTCCCTGCGCCTCCAGATTCAGTTGCGTGGACTTGATTGTCAGCGATGTGTCTGACTGAATGGTTACCTGCCCTTTTGCATTCAACGTGATCGTACTTGAGCCGCTCTTCACCGTAACCTCGCCCGTGCTGCCGCCTTTAATGGAGATTTGGTTGTTTCCACCGCTCTCCGTAAGCACAATGCTTTCATCCTTGTCCGACAGCTCCACCTGTTGTCCTTTTTTCGTGGCAATCGTGATCTTCCCGTCATTCGGGTCATCGCCAAAAATCACTTCGTGGCCTGCACGAGTCGTAATTTTTCGGATGTTGTTTTTCTCTGCCATTTCCGGACCTTTGTTTTCCTGATTCCAGAGCATCCCGATTACAAACGGCTCGCGTACATCTCCCCAGTGAAACGCGACCAGCACCTCGTCGCCTACCTCCGGAATAAACAGGCTGCCGCGATCTTTTCCTGCAAATAGCGTGGCGATTCGCACCCAATCCGTCTCCCGCTCATTATCAACCAGAGGCAGCTTCAGCTTCACACGAGAGAGTTTTTCCGGGTCTTCATTGTTCGTCACAATACCGACAATGACACCGTGAATTCTTGCCCGTTCTTCTTCTGTTATTTCATCCTGGTAGAACCAATGATCAAAGCTCATATCGTATTTCCCTTCACATGAAACGTCGTAACATAGCCAGATGCCACATCGATGGTATGTGTGACAGATGTGATGTAATAAGGCTGACTCAGTTTTTTCCCCATGCCCTCTAGCATGATATAGCGGCCAGCACGAATTTCTGGCAGACCGACTGCTTCACAGTTGCCATCGAGAAGGTTCATGGCGAGTTGATTCAAGCGTGCTTTGGCAACTGCTTTTATTTCCTCAGGTGAGTCCAGCTTTTTCGTAGACTCGTATTTATCAAAATAATCACCGATTGCTTTCAGCAGATCAGCGCTTGTCTTCGAATTGGTCCCGAGCTTCCCGATATCTGTGCTTGTTGCTTTTGCTTCCTGGAGCACCGTTGTTTTGTCATTGTCTACCCATCTCACCGTATAGGAGGAAGCTTGGGAAGCAATGTTGACATCAACGGAAAAGCTACGCAAGGAAACTCCCCAGATCAAGGTGAGGACCGGCGTCATGTTGCTCAGTGGCTTACGGAAATATAAGTTCTTCCCGACGATAAAAAAGTCGTAGTTACAAATTTTTGCAAGACGATTTAAAAACTGAAAGTCAGTCTCGGAGACCGTCTTTGTAATGGTCTCGATTGTATGAACCGTATCATCCACATGCGTCGACAAGCCGTATTTCTGTCCCAGCTCTTTCACGACGTCGCTGTATTTCTTTTTATTCCAGGAAGTAGACTTGTTATCGACCATAAGCAGGAACGATTTATCCATCCCTTTTACCGTAATGGTTGGCGTCTCCTCACAGGCAAACGAAACGGCTGTAATATGCCCGTAAAAGAGGCTGGATAGCTCGGTTCCATAGCCCAACTGAATCTCGATTTCGTTGCCAGGAACCAAATAATCATCTGCCCAGCGAAATTCCCACTTTGCCGTATCAAAAGCATTGATCACCGAAAACGAGAACGTATCCGCTTTGCCTTCCAAGCTGGAATTGATCGTCGCTTTGGTAATGGCGACACCTACTTGGCTGATCAGTTTTTTCCCTCCAACGAGTATTTCCAAGGCTGGGGAATGAAAGTTGTTGTACGTTTGGCGCAGGTCATCGAAGGTATGGCGGTCTGTCGTCAATTTCAATTCGCTCATGCTTTCGTCACCTCACAAGTGGCACATGCAGGGTACTAGCCGGTTTTAGCAGTCTGGGATTGTCGATCTGATTGGCGTTCGCAATGTTTCGCCATTTCGACGCATCACTGTACGAGCGATATGCCATCAAATACAGTTGGTCTCCTTGATTGACTGTTTGTTGTGCGACCTTTTCTCTTGCAGCCCCGATATCGTCTGCAGACTTTTTCACGCTCGTGCCTTTAAAGGTGACGCCTAACGTAGCTCTTACCGGTGTCCCTTGGTCGAGAAACATCGTAAACCGCTGTGAAACCTTCTCGACAACACCAGTGAATTGAAAGCTGTCCCAGACGAATTTGCAAAGGGGTGGCGTACTGATTTTCTTTTCTACGGCCATCAATCCCAGCACCTGATTCGTGAAGGCACGCACATCCACTCCAGCCTCGTATGTATCAAAAAACAAGTCGACCGATAATGTCTCGATATCACCGCTCGTGAACATTCCGACTGGTACCGATTGCCCCAGTATCTTTTGCCAAGAGTAGTTATTGGAAGCATCTACCTTGTATTCCGAAGGGTTAAAGAGAACGGAAATACTCTCCTTGAAGTCTCCTTGCCCGTTGCGATCCACTAAAATTTTGGCCTTTTTCTCCTGACCCATCATTGGCTTCTGCCTCTCTTTACCGAAGAAATAGTCGTCTGTGAATGCGGCGGCTCCTGCTTATAGACCTCGTCGCTGCCGCTCTTGAGTGAGGCGCTTGTCCAGCTCCTTCATCATTTTATCCATCAATCGATCTACCTCTTGTGGGGATAACGACGCCTGATTGCCAGCCCTCTCTTGCACGTGTAGATCGACTTGTCGTTGGAGCGGAAGTGTTGTCGTCTGCTGCACTGCGGTTTCTTGAGACTGGTTGCTTTTTCGCAGATAATCCATGGATGGCGGTGACTGAACGGTAGCAGCAGGGCTTTCGTGACTGTCCGCTGTTCGTAACGCTTGTCGATGAATATGGGTTGTGTTTTCAGACAGGGAGCGCTGCTCGGATTCTCCAGGCGCTCTTTGAGCTTGTTGCATTCGTTGCAGGAGTGGAGGCTGCATTGCCAGTGTTGTTGACCTCAGATTGAACAGCCTTAGTCTTTGCAGGGGGGTGAGTCGAGCGTCTTGAATCTCGACCTCCTGTGCCTCATTACGAGTTAGCTGTTTAATCGTCTGTGCCTTCGAATTGACTGTCAGAATCTGCTCATGGTTGCTTTGTTGAAAACGGCTGCGGCTACTACGCTGTCGTGAATGCAACCTATCCAAGACAACATCAGTGGATTTTTCTCTCGCGAATGAACCAGACTTGATTGGACGGTGGTGAGAAAATGGCTCCAAGCTGTTAACTCGACCTTTTTGTGGTAGTCGCTCTGCTGCACGTTTGCTTCTGTTCTCGTGAACGGAACTGTCGAGCACCCCCATGCTTTGACCATGCACAAGGCTAGGGAATGGTCCCCATCGTTTCTGAACAACCATTTGTGCATCGTGTCGATTCAGAACTGCCGAGAGTGAGTGATGGTTTTGGACATATGCTTCCGTCCGGAAATCAGTCTTGGTAGCCTTTCTGATTTGCTCCATGACTTGAAGAAAGGCGTGAGCACGTAGGGCAACGGAGTTTGTCCACAGGCTGGCGGTCTGCTGCAAGAAGAGGGAGTGGCGTCTTTCACGGGATCGTCGGCTTTCTCGTAATGGATTGCTTTCGCCCATGAGAGACCTTGACTGATCATTCGATTGCTTTTCACTGCTCGGGGGAGCTTTCCCACTTGTGCTTGTTGCGCCTACCTTTGCAAACTCGCTCATCGCTGCGAGCTTCGCGCTTTTTTGTAAGAGGATCGTGAGTCCTAGTTCCGCACTCCATCCAGCAGCTATCCGTCGCAATGATTTTCTGTCAGAGGCGTTCTCTGTGATAGAAAACGGCTTCACAGACGTGTCGTACAATCGCTGATGATCAGCTTCTCCAAGTCCAATCCACTCTGTGGCACGAAGCATTGCAGAATCAAAGCGGTTCAGCCTGAGGAATACGGCTTCCCGCTCATGGCGATGAGCATGCACGAATGCTCGACTTGTACTCTGTTCATTATTTAGGAAGACGGTGTGCCGTATTGGACGATACTCATGCTCGTGTACCATCGAGATCGTCGCTTTTCGTTCGGGCAGGCTGAACTTTTCTTGATTCTTGGAGAAAGAGAAAGCAAAATCTGTATGCTTGTCCTTCCCACCCTGAAACAATAGTAGCTGACGTACCAGCTCGTATGACATCTGAATAAGGTGCTTATTTTGCAGATAATGAATAGTTGGCTGGGAAAATGGTTGAGAGATGCCTTGGGATGCGCTCTCTTTGGTCAGAACATTCCGCAGGTGCATCAACCATCTACTAGGCGTATTTGTTGCCGCAGGATACGGAGATTGGTTCTCCGGCTCATTCAGAAGGTTCCTTGCATGAGTGCTAGTAGCCAGGATCTCCCTTGCTCTGAGCTGTTCTGCCACCAACTGTTGAAGATGCACCCACGCCATCACAGACTTCTCGTTCGTCTCATGACGGGTAGAACTTACGATACGATTTTGTAGCGTCTGCCAGCGTTGACGATTCGTATGGAAGACAGGTACGAAGCGATTCCATACAAATCGTGCAGTACTAGCTATACCTGCTGGCTCACGCTCGATTTCGTTATGAGTTTCAAGATATTCCTTGATCCAAGGCTGGTTCAACCATCCTCGTTTTTCAAAGAAAACAGGAGCATTGGCGGACTGGAAGCTCTGTATCCAATAAGCAGCGATCGACTTCCTGACAACTGACTGCGAGAGAAGCGGAACTATTCGGGAGCTATCCGTGACAGGTGTCATATGCAAAGGGAACGGTTGCCCCTGCATGGGGTGTAAAACGTGTAACGCCAAACCCGTCCACCACTCATGCTGTAGCATGTCAGACTGCTGATATGAGGCACGGGAGGCAACCGGGATCATGCTCGTTTTGCCCGAATGAGTTTGCCCATGGCTTGATCTCAAGCGAATGGACTGCTCCCACTGCCCCCTGACAATCTCGTTCAACCTAGCTTCCTGTAATGTCAGCTGATTCCTTGTTGCGATGGATTCAGAAGGAAGCAGTTGCAAAGGGGGAAATGTAATGCTACTCATTTGCTCCTGCTCTACCCGAGATGCAAGCATAGTTGCTTGTCGCTCTCGACTTATGACAAGCTGGCGCAACCAATACAACAAAGTGCTCGACTGTTCCTCCCGCCCGCTCTTTATCTGCTTCAACCTCTGTCGAGAACCAAGCACTGCTAGCCCACGTTCGCTTTCTATCGTCGAAAACTGTTGAGCTAAATGGAACAGTTGTTTGTTCCTATTGGCATCCGCTCGATGAAGCATGCCAGGCAATACGGACGAGAACATCTTCGAAGACTCAATGATTTGAAGTATCTTCCGTTCCAATGAGCTAGAAGAGACTTCAGACAGCGTTTCTAGCATCCACTCGCTTTTCGCTTGCGGATGTTGACGGCTACTCGCGAAAACAATTGGCAGTAAAACACGTGGCCGTAGTTTCGGGGTCATCGTCCTAGGCAGCCAAGTTGCTCGACTTTCCTGCCAGTACAGACTCAGGTTTTCCCACCAGCGCTCCCAAAGCTCAGTCTGCTGAGAAACTACAGACCAACGTGTACTTTCAT
Organism: Brevibacillus sp. Leaf182; assembly: GCF_001423865.2. Lineage (NCBI taxonomy): Bacteria > Bacillati > Bacillota > Bacilli > Caryophanales > Paenibacillaceae > Brevibacillus > Brevibacillus sp. Leaf182. The sequence goes on from NZ_LMPN02000024.1 coordinate 115,794, forward strand.
GAATGATTTGTCTTGCGAATTCTCTGCCGTCCATTCCGGCTTTCTCTGTCCATACCGAGCGATCCAAAGGTAAGCTTGCAGCCCGTCCTTCTGCTCTTTTTAGCAAAACAGGAAAAGACCACGTCCCAACCTTTGATTCCATCCCTCTACCGATCAACTGCAAAAAATCGCGAACCCCAAACCGTTCGAATCGGCTAGCTGCAAAACCCGTCGCTCCGACACGTGAAATCGAGATCGCAGCTACTCTTGTCGCTGTTTCGAGCCGTATCCGCTCACGTGCATTTTGCATACTCTTGAGTCCATCAGGCTCACCAATTCGCGCCGTGTGTACCAAAAATCCAGGCGAACTATAGGAAGTCCCAGGCGTCCAAAACCTTTCATGTACGGCTTCCTTGTTATCTGAAACTAGTGCTGCTTTCAAAAGAGGCGAAGCAAAATCGACCGTGCTTATCTGCTCGCTGAACCGTCCCAGCGGTAGCGATTTTTCAAGGAAGCTCGCTCGCTGAACCGAAGACTGAACATAACTGGACAAGCGATATCTTTCTTTTCCATTCGAGACAACGGTGATCCGAGTCAGGTAGACCTTCTCGATTAATTTGGATGACTCCCACTTCCGCAAAAGCTCATGTATCAAAGTACCTGGTCGTACTTTTCGTCCTGATCCCGATGCTTGCGTGGTCACCACACGCTCTTTTGTCCCTGGGAAGCCAGCCTGTCCGTTCGGCAACATTTCTCGATTCAATCCGAGGTAGGAGTCCACTTGTACCTGCATGCGTACATGAATGAAGGCTTGATGAAAGTGGTTTTCCTGCCCTCCGATACTCGGCGAAAAATCACGATGGATCAAAGCAAGGTAGGCGGGATCGCGACCTTCCTCGTGCCGATACTTCTGCATGATGCTTTGTGCAAAGCCTTGGCTGGACGCCCTTGGCAGCAGTGATGGACGACGCGAAGGTGGGAGCGCCTTGATCGTTATCATCGTTTCTTTTGCTCCTTGCAGACGGGATAAGGCTTAAAAATACGCTTTTAAGCCGTGGTGCACGATTTCCAATGTCTCGATGGCCACTTCTCCATGCGTGGCCCGGAACTCCGGTCCAACCCACTTGACCGGATAAGCCCCTTCAAATGCCCAAGCTCCCACGTCATTTCCGTTTGGGTCCATAAGAATGATCGCCCCCTGCTTGCGCTTGCGCTTTTCTGGCGGGCCAAAGTGGAAGTCCTCATACCATCTCCACAGCTCGTTTGATCTCACAAATCCTCGTTTGAAGACCAGGTTGGGAAACTTGCTGCGTTTCGGCAGCTTGTGGACGAAATGATTCACGCCGCCCTCTTGGTACTCCTCCAGCTCTGTTTCGACGGCCAAACCGGACACTTCACTAAATCCAGCGACCCAGATGCCATCCATCTCCAATCCAAACGGAAGAAAGTCCACACGAAATCGGAGGTTGGTGTAATACGGATTCTCATTGGCGAACACCTGAATCACCTCCGCTTGAACACATCAAAAACATTTTCAGGTTCGTCATTTTGCTTGCGATTGATCGCGGATATCTCCTCGCACCACCGGCGCCGTTCCTTGTGTTCCATCGACATGATCTCGTCGTGAGGCCAGTGAAAATAGTAGGCGATGAAGGCGGCTTCTTCATAGATCTTGTCGACGGGGTATCCACTCATACTCCCTCCAGCGCCCCTGAAAAAGCCATGTCTACCTGAAATTCATGCTCGCATTTCGGGCAAGATGTCTGGAACATCGAGCTGTCCAATTCATTGATCTGTCGGTACAAGTTTTGCAGATACGCGAGATCCGCCGTAAATAGCCGTTCTACCACTCTTGTGTCAATTCCCCGTACATCTCCCAGCTTGGTAATCACTCTCGTCAGCAAAATAATCGTCAAGTAGCCGGGATTTTGCTGGACACGCGGATCACGCATCGGCAAAATTTCATCGGCAGCCGTCGCCAAACGCATGACGCCCCGTTTGTGCAGGTTTCCTTCTTCATCCACATAGCCGCGCGGGAGCTCAAATTCGTATTCCGTTTTAAATGCCATGGTGTCATCCTCCTCATCACCCTAGGCCAGCAAGAGTGACAAAGAAAAGCCTTTTCCTTGCCACTCTTTGGCGTCGGGATCTTCTATTATTTCGTGCGTGTCATTCCTTCGTGGGCAATTTCCAACTGTTCAATCGCTACCTCTGAGGACGTACCGTTAAAATCAGGCGCCGTGTATTTGGTCGGCCATGCTTCAATGACCTTCCATGTAGCGACATCATCCCCTGCCTCATTGATGGCAATGATCGTTACCGTTTTTCGTGCGACCTTGCCCTGGATGGTGTCCTGCATCCAGTTGTACAAATCCATTGAATCCGTCACGCCCCATTTCAGCGTGATATTCCCGTACTTCGCCAAGCCCGGGAGCTTGCGCGGTGTAATCACTTCATTGCCTTCTCGATACTCGACTACGTCCACAGACGCATCAAAGCCTGATACCTCACTGAAGCCTGCCTGCTGAATGCCGTCCATCTCTACCCGATACCGAAACTTGCGGTATGGATCCTTGCGATCTGCCATACTGTACCCCTTTCTTCACACTGTTTTTTCCCCGTGAATTATTACTGATCAGATGTTTTTTGCGTAATACGGAAGATGACGAACTCTGCCGGTTTGACAGGTGCTACACCAATCACGCAGATCAATCTGCCATTGTCGATATCATCCTGCGTCATCGTGCTTCTTCCGATTTGGATGTAAAAGGCTTCCTGCGGGCTTGAGCCCATCAATGCGCCATCTCGCCAGACACGCGTCAGGAAAGAATCGATCGTGCGTTGGACACGGGCCCACAGCCTCTCGTCATTTGGTTCAAATACCACCCAGTTTGTCCCGTTTTTGATCGATTCTTCGAGGAAAATGAACAGGCGGCGCACGTTTATGTACTTCCATAGCCCGTTGGATGACATCGTCCGTGCACCCCAGACGCGAATTCCTTGACCTGTAAATGCGCGAATCAGGTTGACTCCCTTCGGATTCAAAATATCCTGCTCGCCCGTATTGTACTGGCAATCCAGTCCGGTGCAGCCGCGCACGACCTCGTTTGCCGGGGCCTTGTGGACGCCGCGGGTATTGTCCGAGCGCGCGTAAATACCAGCCATGGAGCCTGATGGCGGAATGTAGATGTTACGCTTGTCAAGCGGATCGAACACTTGTAGCCAAGGATTGTAGATGGCAGCGTATTGCGTATCGAAAATATTGCGATGCGTCAACACATCGCTTACTTTTTTCTTGTCGCGTGGGATATCGAGGATGGCGAAGCGGCTTTTCAAGTTTTCACAATGAGCCACAAGCGCGAGCTGCACATTCGGGTCTGTCACGCCTGGAATGGCCATAATGCTCACTTCGTCATTATCGATGAAGGCTTGGATTCCGGTACGTTTGCCGGGTCCATGATCCTCCCCCATGTATTCGCCCGCAGACAGATTGGCGACAGAACCGTCGCTGCCCCCTGCCAAAGAGATTTGATACAGACCGAATTCCGTCTTACCGCCCTCGGATTGGGTTTCTTCCGCTATCCCTGAAATGACGGTAAAAGGCGGGATGACTTCCGGGCTCGCTGGGGCAGCACCCGCTTCGACCTCTACGATATTGCTCTTGGACAGCAGCTTGCTGACATGATTGGCAGCAGAAACATTGAGCGAGCATTTGTCGAACTCTTCTGCTTCATCGTTGTAGAAAACTTGCACCGTGAATTCGCATGTGGACAAAATTTTGACGGGCAGCAGATTGTTATCGATGACGTCTCCTGTAAGCACAGCAGATAGCTCGATCACATTGTCTTGAGACGAAACCACTTCACTGTACTGTTTGGTTTCACCGTCATAGAAAGAAACGACATCACCTGGTTGAAAGCCTGCACTGTTTTTCACACGGTACTTAGGAGCTTCGCCTAGCTGCTCGTAAATCTGCGTTTTTGCCTTGCTCGACGGAATCAAATGAACGCGGATCTGATTTCCCCATGCCCCCGGATTTTTGGCCGTAATCCGAAGGACAGCCTCTTCGCTGTTACCTTCATTGGAAGCTGGCTTCGCATCTGCTGGCGCTACCCGCATCACATAACAACGGGAGCCTCCATTCAGAAAGAAGTGATCCACCGCATAGGCGAGATAGCGGTATTCGCCAAACGCATTCTCAGACAAATAGGAACCGAACAATTTGCGGAAATCATTGACACCTGTAATCAGCTCAGGCAATCCCGCAACGGGTCCTTTTTGCGCCAACCCGATAAAGCCGGCCGTGCTCGTACTCGCTCCCTCCATGGGAACGGGGCCACTATCAAATTCCTCGACATACACCCCTGGTGATAAGTACTCTGGCATCGTAACCTGATTGGAGAGTTCCGCATGTATCAGCAGCAGAAACCTGCAATCAGTCCCTCCCTCCGAATAATTTCATCACTTGCTTTACCACTTATAAAAATGCCGTTTTGATACGTGAGTCTTGCTCTATAATCAGGCAGCAGGATGTTATGGACCGAAGCCAAACAACTGCCGGATCACCCTATTTGGGTCTGTTCAATTGGATGGTACCTATGGATTGGGTCGTACCGGCTTGAATGGAAAGCTCGGCAAAACCAGCGGCTTCTTCCCGCCGCACTTCAATTTTCATACGAGCATGAGTTTTTTCCAGAAACAACGGAAGGGCAACTACGAATTCCCCTCTGTCGTCGCAATACGTTTCGAGCAGTGGGAGTAAGACAGTGCCTCTTGGGTAGGCAAAAGAAAGAGGTTCGGTCAAGGGGTAAACCCGACCTTTTGGGGGACTTGCAAAACGAATGATCGTCCCTTTGCATGTGGGTGTTTCGAGAAGAAAAGCGTCAGCCAAATCGACTTGACCCTTTTTACTGGCAATGATTAGCTCCGTAGCCTCTTTGTCTGCGTCCTCGGCCAATCTCACCGGGGCATCTCGTTCATACGAGATGACAGCCTGCACATAGGCACCGCCAGTTGGGGAACCATCCTCCACGAAAATTCTCCCTCGAATAAGGGAGTCTCCTGTCCGAAATGGATAGGCTGGACTCGGATGCAAGTAGATGACTGACTCCGTGTAAGATGTGCGCCCAGTGATCACGGAAAAGGACACGGAGCGATCGATATACTCCCGGCTGCTTATGGTGAGCGTGTAAATCCCATCAGGCAAGTCAGAAAAGATATACCATCCGTCCCCTTTGCATACGGGCACTTGTGGATGGTTTGCCAAGCGAACAGACAAGCTCGATCGAAAAGGGGCTCCTCTTGTATACATGTCCACCAGACGGACGGCATACGAGAAGACGGAACGAATACGCACCTGGAAATGCTGATCCATTAGCGATGACCTTCCCCTCGTATGCGAATATCCCGTTCCAGTACGCGCTTCGTTGAACGAACTCGGGTGGAATCGATATGAACCGGTCCTACCGAGTAGCCGATGGATAGCTTGTACGGAACATGTGGAAAGAGTTGGATGAGTTTATCAACGGGAGGCTGCTCCACGACGACACGAAGCTCTGTATCCATGTTGGCAAGGGAGCCTTGAAGCTGATCGCCACGCAAAATGGCGTTGTCGTAGAGAACCTGCATGGCACGCCCGAGGATGCGATGCTCGTCCAGCATGCGGGTATGCTGTTCTGCTGGGGAATGGGCGGTCAATATGTAGGATAGATTGACCGTCATTGGGGGATATCGCAGCTGATCAGTACCTTCACTGATCATCATGTGCTGCCTCTCCTGACTTTCCCGGATTTCGTATAAAAACAAGGCTAACGCCAAATCTCCTGACTGAGCAGGCGAGCTTAGACCAATCAACTCCGGTTGGCTAATCGGCTCCGGCGTCATCTCTTTTCGCAAAAGAGCGAGCAGCGACTCTCCTACTTCAGCAATGGCGGTGTACTGGCTGATACCCGTTCACCTCGACATTATTTGACAGAATATCCCTATCATAACATTGAAATTAATGGTTTTACATGAATTTTTATCTAATTTTGTAAAATTACACATTTCCCTCGATACGCACTACCCGTTGGCATACTCCCCCAAATCCTCTTTCAATAGCAGCTTACCCGTCTTTTTTAATTCCTGCTTCGCAGCCTCAATCAAATGACGCATGGAAACAGGCGTGCCTTCCGATGCAGCCAAGAAAGAGGCAGCGAGAACCACATTTTTGATCCCGCCCCCAGCAATGTGCAGCTTGGACGCGAGAAACTCAAAATCGATGTCAGCAGCTCGCGGCGTATCGGCCGGGAACATGCTGCGCCATATTTCTTCGCGATAGAACGGTTCGGGAAAAGGAAACTTCACCACATAGTTGATTCTGCGCATGAAGGCCTCGTCAAAATTTTGCAGGAGATTCGTCGCCAAAATGGAGACCCCCTCGTACTCCTCCATCTTTTGCAGCAAGTAGGCCGTTTCCACATTCGCGTATTTGTCATGCGAATCTTTCACTTCTGAGCGCTTGCCAAAAAGGGCATCGGCTTCATCGAAGAAGAGGATGGCATTGCCGATTCTCGCTTCCGAGAAGATGTGGTGGAGGTTTTTTTCCGTCTCCCCAATGTACTTGCTAATCACTTGCGACAGGTCTATTTTAAAAAGCTCCAGACCCAGTTCGTTCGCCACGACTTCCGCCGACATCGTCTTGCCCGTACCCGGAGGACCTGCAAACAACATGCTGACGCCCTTGCCATAAGAGAGCTTTCGTCCAAAGCCCCACTCTCCCAAAACAACATTTCGATAGGTCACCTGATTGCAGGCGTTCCGCAACAAAGTCAGTTGCTCCTCTGGCAAAATCAGATCTTCCCACCTATATTTGGGCCTCAATCGCGTGGCATGCTTTTCTAGCGCATGTCTCATTTGCAGGAAGCAAGCTTCGTGGAGATGCGTTTTCGTAATGATCCTGTCTTTCGTCTGCATCGCCATCTCATTTGCTCTGTGAAGCGCCTGGTTGATTTGCCCGGCATTCAGCTTGAATTTTCCAGCCAAAACACCTGCGTCAATCTCTTGAGAAAAGCTCATGCCTGCACTGCCCGTCTCCCATAATCGCCTCCTTTCCGTTTCATCTGGATTAGGCACCTCCATTTCCAGCCAAATCCGCTTCCCCAGAGCATTTTCCGGCTTCCATTGACTTTTCGCCACAATGGCAATCGGGCCTAAAAAGCTTTCGAGTTCATCCATCATCAGTTGCTTGCGCCCAACTGTTTGTATCTCTTCTGTCAGAAAAACCTCGAACTGATGCAAGCACAGCACACCCCGTCGCAGTTGTACCTCCCGCAAGACCTGCTGTAATCTTCGTGAAAAAGCTTCCTCCCGGATCAAGCGCTCTGCATCCACGAACAGCACTGGTCGCCTGACGCGATGAAACAGATGCTTGACTCGATGCCTTTTGCCAACGCCAGTCGGACCATGCAAATGCAGGAGAAGCCGCTCTGAATCTGCTCCTGCCGTTTCCCACAATGTTTCAAAACGCTCCTGCAAATGAATCGCGTTCTCTTCTACCAACGGCTCCAGCTCTTGATCTGGCAAGCTCCAGGATAGCCACGGCGGCAGAGTGGCATCACCTCCATTCCTTGTCGTCAAAAAGTGCAGCATACGTTCATCCAGCTTTAACGGCCGAGAGAGCCAAGAGCCGCTGCCCCCCATGTCCCCCTCGGTAAAAAGCAGCAGTCGGCCCAGCTTGCTTTTTTGCGCAAACGCTGTCCAGGCCTCTATTCTCTCAGTGGCTGTCCGGCAAAATAGCTGCATCGCCAATGCGGGAGTAGGTGACTTGCACGTAATATCATCGAGGAGGTAGCCAAACAGTTTTTCGTACTTCCGATCCAGCTCGACTGCCAGGCAAAGAAATAAACATCCCAACTCGAAGCAGTTGAGTGAAAAAGCGTCTGCCACTGCCAAAATCGGTATGCTACCCGCTTCGTGCATGTGTAGGGCATGAAGTCGTTCCTCGCATGCTACCAGCCGCTCTGTGAAGACTTCCCATAGCTGCGTTGCTGGCGGAGCTGCCTCTAGCAATTGTACGACCTCGTCCTCTGTGACAATCACCCCCCTCATTTGATCAAGCGGATAATCATCCCCCTGCTCTGCTCGTACGGCCAGCAAGCGCATCAAATGAATATCCAGCCATTGCAGCATCTCTTCGTAATAGTTCCACTGGTTGTAATTCGGTTTGGGACTCGTCATTACGCTTTTTCACCGCTCCTACGATATTTTCAACTCACCAGACCAATCTCGTTCGGCCCCTTTTTGGGCGTATTCGTCACATAGATAGAAATACTGTCGCGCCGCCTGATCCCAGCGGTTTTGCTTGATGACGGACAGAAAAGCGGAGCGCGCATCGTGAAACCTCCCATTTTGATACATCGCAATCGCCTGCTCAAACAATTCCTTCGTCTCATCCTTGTGCGCACGAATCTGGTCAGCATCCCCCTCGTATACGTCGTACAAATGCATCGGCTGAGCCTCTCCCTCGATGTGCACCCAGCCTAAATCACGATATCGGTACGGCGTGCTCTCTCCCATCTCGGAAAACAGCGAATCGGACATCAGGATGCAGGCCCCGAGCGTTTCCGCCATCTTTTCCATTTTCTCCACCACGCGGACGTGATCCGATATGATCGCAGCCTCCAAACGAGTCGCCTCGCCTATAATGCCGAGCATGAGTGGACCGTGATGCAGAGCAACCCGCAATTCAATCGGATCGTACCCTTTTTCCGCCCGTTGCTCGTTATAGTCCGCTAACGTACGGCGCATTTGTACCGCCGCATCCAACGCGTCTTTCGCCTCTTTTGGATAAACAGCAAGCACCCCGGGATCGAGATATTCGGTAATCATCCCTTGATTCTCATTCACAATCGGAGCAAAACGCTTGAGAAACGCATTGATGACGCGGAATGTCGTCTCTGGTCGCAGACGATGTGAGATGGCATGAAACGATTGCAGACTCATCCGCATGACGGCCATTTCCCGCTCCACCTGATCCCCCAGCTCCACGTCGAGTATGCTTTCCTTCCCGAGAAAATGGATAAACTGCTGCGGCACAAAGCGATTGTTCGCCTCGCTCATCCTCGTGATATTCGAGATGTACTGACGAATGCGCTTTGCCATTTGGTTGAAGCTTTCTGCCAGCTTTTGAATTTCATCCATGGAGCGAACCCTGGCCACCACACTGTAGTCGCCTTTTCCCATATCAGAGACGTTCGTTTGCAGATTACGGATGTTTCGGTATGTCAGCCACGAGAAAAGGAAGAATAGACTCGCACAAATTGACCAGACCAGCGCAGCTCCACGGCCGAGCTCACGGGACATTTCGGTGTGCTGTATGCGGACCCCGTTCATTTCTCTGCCCAGCTCCAACACACCCGATAGCTTGCCTGCGGAGTTGTAGATCGGGGCCATCGCGTACATCCAGTAGCCTGTCCGATCCTGGGCTTTACCCGAGACGATCTCCCGTTTCATGACCACACTGCGGAACTCGTCATCAATGGACACATTTTCAAACACTTCTGCGCTGTCATTGTCATCCATCATGAGAAACAATTCGCCATCTTTGTATTTGTAAATCGTTTTGTACAGCCCCCTGTTCACATTCACATCATCTGGGACCTCCAGTTTTTTCAGGTTGGCCTGTACGGCTTGATAGTCCTCATTCATGTAATCAATCGCTCCATTGATTCCATCCAGCTTGTCCCCTTCGATCAGCGTAGAAATCACATAGGCTTGGAGACGAAGATCGGTTTGATTCTCCTGCTCCATAAACGAGAAGGTCAGCTTCGTTCCCTCCAGTTGAAGGAATACAGGGACAACAATAAGTGGGGCTATCACTATCGTTTGCTTGATAATCAACGGAATCCGGAAGAGGCGAAACAGCAGAAACTGAATGACGCAAAACAGGAGAATTTCCACACCCAATCCTACCCACCAGGTCCATTCCTTCAAGCGGTCTTTTTCGGATACTGACGGGGACGTGAGCTTGGTCATCACATTTCCCTGTTGATCCAGGAAGGCGAGTTGACTATCTGTGGCTACTACGATCTCATACTGGGGAGTTACAGCAAACGCCGTTAAGGCACTACTATCACTCGACTTGATCTGCTCGAATGTTTTGGAAGGCACCATCAAGGCGATTTCATCTGGATGTGCGGGATCGAAGCGTTCAATGACATTTTGATCAGAATTGTAGAAAAGAAGGCGACCTGCTGGTCCCACTTTGACATGATCGGGGACGGTACGATTCTTTTCCGAGCGTTCGGAGTGAATGTAGAGCGGACCTTTTACTTGTGCTTCCCCGCTTCCTTGGGGAACATCGACCTGGAAAAACTCTCCACGCTTGGTAGTGACATAGGTATGCCGTGGGTCTACTCCTGTGATTTCATTGACGTATACTTGATTAGGCAATTGGATTTGATAGAGTTGTGTGGGGGATGAATCAGAGGGTACAAATTGATAGGCAATCACTTCAGGATGTTGATAAACATAAAAATAAAGGCGATCTTTCTCGACTTGCAGGGAGCGTACCTTGCCAATTCGCTTGAACGAGCTGTTCGCTCCGTATGCATCTTCATACACGACTTGTACGATTTCTCCATCTGGCGCCATTCGCACGATTCTCTCGGATACGGTCCGCAATCCAAAGCTATCGAGCTTTGTAATCAGCACGTACGCATATCCTTCTTCGTCGATGGCTACCTCTGTGAAATTTTCCAAGCCCTCTTCTGGATTTTGCTCCAGTACTTGCTGATACCTTAGCGTCCGATCGGGGTACAGGCTAGTCAGCTTTTGGTGTCCATCCGTTATGAGGACGACATCCTTTTGACGATTGACCGCGATGCTGTCGATCCCTTGAAACGGTTCGTCCTGCTTCCCGCTCCTATCCATGTTCCAAGCGAGCAGCAAGCCGATCCCAACAAATACAATCAGCAGTCCGGTCAACCGGGAAACCTTCTTGTTATTTCCCATCGTTTGCGGTTCTCCCATCTCTCGAAAACGTATTTTCGAAAATGATACCAAGCAACATTATACTAAAAATTACAAATTTCGCTATACATCTTCTCTATTTGACATTTATACTACTATACAGATTGATTTTCAATATCTTACCAGATGACTTATGAAAAGGAGTTGGCTTCATGGGACAACTCGTCTGCGGAGGAGCCATGCTACAGTGCAGCTTCGGTGCTGCTCCCAGTTCACTCATGGTGCTCCCGGTGAATCGCGTCACAACCAGTATGCCGATCGCAAACATTATGGACAATAAACCAATGGTAAACGTCCTTCCATTCGGGATGTGCAATACGATGTCCAACCCTCAGGTCGCAGCAGCCACAGCGGCGAAGCTGGGCGTTTTCACTCCGGTCCCCTGCGTTCCTGTCACCGCCGCCCCTTGGGTTCCTGGCTCCCCTACTGTTCTCGTGGCTAACATGCCCGCCCTCAATCAAACCTCCAAGCTCATGTGCAACTGGGGTGGCGTCATTCAGATCACGAACCCCGGACAAGCAACGATTCAGGTTCCCTGACAGATAGGGAGGAAACATATGGACAAACAACTCCAAAAACTAACAGAACAAACCATTGTAGAACCGCTCACCAATCCGCTCAAAAAATGGGTGCAAGATTGGATCAAAAAAGGAGCCGCCCTCCCCAAGCAAGCCCTCGATTGGATCAAGAACGGCATTGCCGGACTGTTCACCAAAAAAGAAACTTCACTCAACGATTACGTGCATATCGGCCGTTTTTACATCGCCAAACGCTTTCTCATTTTGACAGGACTACTGCTCCTTGTCCTGGCCTACTTCCTGTTCATCAATCCTCCCGATGCGCTTAACCGCTTTTTGCAACGTCCTATCGTCATTCATCTAAAAACTCCCAATCAACAAATTTCCGACACGGGTCTGGCGATCATCTACAACCCGGAAGGCACGATGATCTATTCTGGCCAGCTCGTGGATGGTCTGTATGACGGAAAAGGAGAGCTCTATGACGACAAAGGGAAGCTCATTTACAATGGCGAGTTCAAAAGTGGCACTCCGCAAGGCTTAGGCAAAGGATACCGGAAAGGCGTTCTCGTCTATCAAGGCGGGTTTGAAAATGGCGTTTACGCTGGTCAGGGGGCGTTGTACAACGACAACCAGCAAATCGTTTTTCAGGGAGAATTCAAAAATGGGAAGCTGGATGGAGCCGGTCAGGAATTGTACACAAACGGCGCAAGCAAATACGAGGGTGCTTTTAAAAACGGCGTGTACAACGGAGCTGGCCGACTTTTTACGAAGGATGGAAAGCTGCTTTACGACGGACTGTTTGACAATGGCTTCTACGGCGGTGAAGGTACCGATTACTACGAAAACGGGCTCCTGCAGTATAAAGGGCAATTTGTGGACGGCAGATACAACGGGACCGGAAGTTTTTTTGATCGGGATGGCAAGCTCGTGTATGAAGGTCATTTTCGAAATGGGCACTTCAATGGAGCCGGAACCAAATTCTCCACCAGTGGCAGCATCGTCTATCAAGGTGATTTTTTGCTAGGCGTGTATCACGGGCAGGGCGAGCTGAGAGATGCAAGTGGCGTAACGCTGTATAAAGGCGGTTTTGCAGAAGGGCATTATCACGGAACGGGAGAGCTTCGTTCTGCTGAAGACGCTCTGTTGTATCAAGGGCAATTTCGGGCAGGTGCCTACGACGGCATCGGGGTACTCTACGACAAGGAAGGCTTGCCGCTATACAAGGGGTACTTCCGTGAAGGCCGTATTTATTTGCCAGGATTCATTGGTATCTCCAGGAGCAAGCTGGAAGAGATTATGGGCAAGCCCGACGATGACGGGCCGAAAGAAGGCGAAGATGCTGTCCCTCCTCCTGCCAATCAAAAAGCACCCGAAGCTCCACCAGCGAAGGATCCCACCTTATCGCCGCAAAAACTTGCGTATCGTGAAATGAACATGGCGTTTACACTTGAACCGGCGCCAGGACACCCTACCAAGCAGATTGTCACTGCCGTCCACGTCTATCACCCACAGGTCATCTCGATCGTCAAAGAAGATCGGAACGAGCTCGACAGCAAATCTGCCATTTTGCCCAAGACGTCGACCACGTACACGAATCGTACCGGAGCAATCATAAGCGATTTGGTCGACCCGTATCTGTATCTCTATTTCTATCAAGCACAGCAAAAGGAACCCGTTCAATTGGACGTGACAAAAGCAGAGGGGGTGTAAAAATGCGACGCTATGAATCTAGCAAGCCGTCTATGGATGCGACTCATGAAAAACCAAAAGCACCTGTTTCCAAGCCCATGCTCCAACCGAGCCAGGTCCAAAGAAAGGCGAGTCACTCTTCCCACATCCTTTCTCTGCAAAAGACTCTTGGTAATCAGGCGGTGCAGCGCATGTTATCAAGGACTCCCTTGCAAAAATCGGAGAATCTCTCTTCCGGCAGCGGTCGCTCACTCCCCGATTCCGTCCAAGCAAAAATGGAGAAGGCATTTCACACTGATTTTTCAGAGGTACAGATTCATCCAGAATCGTCTGTCGCCTCCCAAATCGGGGCTGTTGCCTTCGCCCAAGGGAATGATATTCACTTCGCTCCCGGCACCTATCAGCCGGAAACGCAAAGCGGGCAGCAACTACTCGGCCATGAGCTGACACATGTGGTCCAACAACGACAAGGGCGGGTAAAGGCGAACGTTCCGGATGCTAGCCTGCCCATCAATGACGATCCCTCCCTCGAAGCTGAAGCTGATCGCTATGGTTCACTGGCAGCCACAGGCACCATGACAGATGGCACAGGTACAGATGCTACTGGTTCTGTATCATCCCCGATTATCCAAGGCACTTGGGACGAAGCCTTGTTAGATGCACGCAGAATGTGGAAGAAACATGTGGCAAAAACCAATGATTTGCATGAAGGAACAATCAATGAACTTTTTGACCAGACAAACTACTTGTCTTACTTTGACAAAGTGCGGTACAGCTACAGTCTGCACTCCAAAATTTCCGACATTTTCTCGGTTACAGGCGGGAACTATACAGAGTTGGAAGAAGCACAGCGTCTTTTCGAAAAAGAGATCACTCCCTATTTCGGTCAAGATAAGGATAACGATCCTGACATCGATTACAGCTATTTGGAGAAGCAGGACAACGATGACGACGCGGGAGTCCACATGATGGACGAGGATAATTCCAGCAATTTATACAAGAATAAACGCGTTGCTACCGAGATCAAGACGATCAGCTCCCATGATGATTTACAAATTAACGCCCGCATTCACGAAGCAATCGTTCAATTGGACAAACGGCGTGATACGGATCAATTCGATGAATATGTGATTGTCATTCAAAAGTATCATCCTGAAAACCCTTGGCCTTACACAACCGCTGAAAACAGAGCCGCTCAGGAGCTAGGTGATCTCAAGCAAAGAGTTATTCAAAGACTGAGTAGCATGTACAATCTTCCGAACTACAATATCAAGGTCATTTTCCGCGGCATCACCAAAGGTACACCCACAGGTGGAACAGGTGGCGTAAATCCCGCATTCATTATCCCTGAACACATCCGCTATTCGAATATGCAAGCGTATTCGCTGGAGTGTTACTACTTGGGTGAAATCGGTGCAGGGTGGCTGGTTGATGATCCTGTTCGCGAATAACATGACGAAAAGGCAGCCACGCTGAATGGAGGGCTGCCTTTTCTCTTTGACATGATTAGTACAACCGCTTCGTATAGCTGTCTTGCAAGCCCTCTGCCACTTCTTTTGCCGTCACACCGGGAAGCTTCACATGGTCCGCCAGCATTTGCTCCACATTAGGAGTCGTCCCCTCTGCTGGCCATGACTCCGGCTTCCATAGACCAGAGCGCATAAATGCCTTCGCACAGTGGACGAAGCACTCCTCTACCTTTACGCCGATCCCAAGCGTAGGCACCTTCCCGTTTACCGCCATCTTCGCCAGTATTTCTTCATCGCGAATAATGCAAGCCTTGCCGTTCACGCGGAACGTCTCTTCCAGCGTAGGAATGAAAAAGATAAGCCCAATATGCGGGTTGACCAAAATGTTCGTGATGGAATCCATCCGCTTGTTTCCTGGGCGCTCAGGGATGACGAGATGGTGATCATCGATGACATGCACAAAGCCAGGCGCATCTCCACGTGGCGAAGCATCGCAATGGCCATCTTTGTTTGCTGTGGCCAAGATGAGAAATGGCGATTGGGCAATATAATTGCGGCTATGGTCATCCAGTTGGGTTATCGCCTTGTTCTGTACGAGACGACTTGGCTCTCCGACCATTTCGCGCAGTTGCTGCTCTGACGTGATCACATCACGGAATATTCCGAATCCTGACATGACTAATCCCTCTTTCCTCTGCTTGTTCGAACCTGCCCTCATCATACCATATTTGTCCATTCGCTTATCGGGATTATGGCAGAAGCAGGAATGCCAGAGGGGTCACCAGCAATAGGGTTAGGATGGTACGCTCCACCCAAATCACCAAAAGCTTTGGAATACTAATCGGAATCTCAGTGGACAAAATGCAAGGAATCGTTGCTGAAAAGAACAGGATGGAAGAAACCGAAACAACCGCAATCACAAACTTGGTGACCAGAGGCGCTTTTACCACAAGAAGCGCTGGCAAAAACATTTCGGCAATTTCGATCGCTGACGCTTTTGCAGCCAGCATCGGCTCTGGAATTTGCAAGAGCCATGTGATCGGATAAAACAAGTAACCAAGCCAGTCAAACAAAGGGGTAAATTCGGCCAGCACCAACCCGAGTAAACCGACCGACATGATGGACGGGAGAATACTCATGGTCATGATGAAGCCATCCCGCAAGTTCTCCCAAATGTTCCGTGTTAGCGGCAGCGCCTTTTCCGCCGCTTCCATCGCTTCCGTCCACGCCTGGCGCAACCGCTTTTCCTTGATTACTTTTTCAGGATCGCCGTTGTCCTGGTAATACGCATCGCTCATGCTGGACAGCGGCCAAATACGCACCGTCACTGCGGTTACGAGAAATGTCACTACGAGCGACACCCAGAAGTAGAGATTCCAGTAATTCATCAAATCCAATGTTTTCGCGATGACGATCATAAATGTCGCAGAAACGGTGGAAAAGCCCGTTGCAATAATGGCTGCTTCTTTAATCGTATACTTGCCTTCTTTGAAGACCCGGTTCGTGATCAAAAGACCGATCGAATAGCTTCCCACAAAGGAAGCCACCGCATCTACTGCAGAGCGGCCAGGTGTTTTCCAAATCGGGCGCATGATCGGTTGTACCATTACACCGATAAATTCCAAAAGCCCGTAGCCAACCAGCAGAGCCAGGAACACGGAGCCGATCGGAACCACCATGCCGACGGGAATCACCAGTTTTTCGAAGAGAAATGGCCCCATATCCTTGTCCAGCAGCCATGCAGGACCCGCCTGAAAATAGATCAATAGAGCGATTGGCACGCCCAGTACTTTTAGCGCGGAAAAGACGAGGTTTACTTTGCTCAGCTTCCAACCGCCCGTTACAAACGGATAAATGGCCCCAAGCACAATTACAAGCAAGGCATATACCGGTATCGCACTCGGCATGATTTGCCGAACCCATGTCACGATATGATCCAGCATAATCGAGCTCGTGTTATGAATCGTAACAGGGATAAAAAAGACGAAAATGCCAATGAGACTAAAAACAAAAAACTTCCAAGCATGTGTGGTGGATACGGCTTGCTGCCTAGGATGCGGTGCAAGATTGCTGTTTGAAATATTGCCCATACATGTCCCCCCATTTTAAAGACAAGCCGGTCTCCCCCACTTCTATCCGTTTTCTTTTGCTCTCTTTCGTCTTACGCCAGTCTGCCCCCAGCAACGACAATATTTCCGTTTTTGATTACTGTGTTTACGTGGTTGATTCCATATCGATATTGCAAGGTCATGAAATCAGGAACGTCAAAAATCGTGACATCTGCTTTTTTCCCGACCTCAAGGCTGCCCACCTCATGCGCACAGCGGATTGCGTGAGCAGCATTGATAGTAGCTGCCGTCAGCACCTCGGCTGGCGTCATCCCCATTTTCAGGCAACCCAGATTCATGATGAGTGGGAGCGAAACGGTTGGAGACGAGCCCGGATTGCAGTCCGTCGAAATCGCGACAGCCACACCACGATCAATCATTTTCCTGCCATTTGCAGACTCTGCCATCAGGAAAAACGCCGTTCCGGGCAGTAACACAGCGATGACACCCGCTTCAGCCATCTGTTCAATCCCCTTGTCAGAGGCACGTAACAAATGATCCGCAGATACCGCGCCAACCGAAGCTGCCAGCTCTGCTCCTTCATATGGTTCGATTTCGTCCGCATGAATCTTCGGCAGCAACCCATGACGGACCCCTGCTTCGAGAATGCGTCGGGACTGTTCCGGGGTAAACACACCTCTTTCGCAAAACACATCATTAAAAACAGCCAGCTTGCGACGAGCGACCTCTGGGATCATTTCCTCGATGACCACGTCTACAAATGCATCCGGGTTTTCCTTGTATTCGCGCGGCACCGCATGTGCACCCATGAAAGTACTGACGATGTCGATGGAATGTTCCTCATGCAACTGCTTAGCGACCTCGAGCTGCTTTAGCTCATCCTCCAATGTCAGGCCATAGCCGCTTTTCGCCTCGACGGTTGTGACCCCATGCAGCAGAAATTGATCGAGACGCTGCTTACTCTGGGCAAACAACTCTTCGTGGGTAGCTGCGCGTGTCGCTGCAGTAGTCGAGTGAATTCCGCCGCCATTGTTCATAATCTCCATATAGGTCGCACCGTTTAGCCGCATGTTAAACTCGTTTTGCCGACTGCCCGCGTGCACCAGATGTGTATGCGGATCAATCAGCCCTGGCGTGACCAGCTTACCCGAAGCATCGATGATTTGCGCCTCATGCACACGGTCTCGATAGTAAAGCGCCAGCTCTTCATCTGTTCCTACACGCTGGATAACGCCGTCTTCCAACCAGATGCTTCCATCCTCGATGATCGACAACTCGTTCATTTGCGCTCCTACTACAGGGGAAGAGGAGCCACCAGCCAGCGTGGCAAGCTGACTGGCGTGGCGAATCCATACAGGTTTAGTCATGGCTCTTACTCCTTCATCATCGGAATGTGGACGCCTTTTTCCTTGGCAGTTTGAATCGCGAGGTCATACCCTGCATCGACATGTCGGACGATGCCCATGCCTGGATCTGTCGTGAGGACGCGCTCCAGACGACGTGCTGCTTCTGGTGTTCCGTCAGCCACGATGACCATTCCAGCGTGGAGAGAGTAGCCCATGCCAACGCCGCCACCATGGTGTACCGATACCCAGCTCGCTCCGCCTACCGCATTGATCATGGCATTGAGAATCGGCCAGTCTGCAACCGCATCGCTACCGTCCTTCATCGCTTCTGTCTCACGGTTTGGCGAAGCGACAGAACCGGAGTCCAGATGGTCACGTCCAATGACGATAGGGGCTGATAGCTCACCGCGCGCCACCATCTCATTGATGATTTGACCAAAGCGTGCACGCTCGCCATAGCCTAGCCAGCAAATGCGGGAAGGCAGTCCCTGGAATTGAATGCGCTCCTGCGCCATGCGAATCCAGTTGCACAGATGCGTGTTGTAGGAAAACTCGCGCAGAATGACTTCGTCTGTCTTGTAAATATCCTCAGGGTCACCGGACAGTGCTACCCAACGGAACGGCCCCTTGCCCTCACAAAATTGCGGACGGATATAGGCTGGCACGAAGCCAGGGAAACGGAACGCATCCTCCACACCCTCGTTTTTTGCCACCTGCCTGATGTTATTGCCATAGTCGAAGGTGACTGCTCCTTTTTCCTGCATGGCGAGCATGGCGCGAACGTGTTCAGCGATGCTTGCTTTTGCGCGAGATTCGTACGCTTTCGGATCGCGTGTCCGCAGTTCGGCTGCTTGCTCCAGTGACATGCCGATGGGAATGTAGCCGTTGAGCGGATCATGCGAGGAGGTCTGATCCGTCAGCACATCCGGGATAAAGTCGCGAGCCAGCATGGCATTCAGCACTTCAGGTGCATTGCCTAACAGCCCGATGGAAATGCCTTTTTTGTCGCGTTTCGCTTCTTCCGCCAAACGGATCGCTTCGTCCAGACTTTCTGTCATCACATCCAGGTATTTCGTGTCCAGTCTGCGTTGGATACGGGTTGGGTCCACCTCGATATTGATGCTGACACCACCATTGAGCGATACGGCCAACGGTTGCGCACCACCCATGCCACCCAAGCCTGCAGTCACGGTAATCGTTCCGGTCAGCGTGCCTTCAAAATGCTGGCGTGCCAGTTCTGCAAACGTCTCGTACGTTCCTTGCACGATGCCCTGGCTGCCAATGTAAATCCAGCTTCCCGCTGTCATTTGTCCGTACATCATCAAACCCTTTTTGTCCAGCTCGTGGAAATGCTCCCAATTCGCCCAGGCAGGCACCAGATTCGAGTTAGCCAACAGCACACGCGGCGCATCCGTATGCGATTTGAATACAGCAACCGGTTTCCCGGACTGGATGAGGAGTGTTTCATCGCTCTCTAATGTTTGCAATGTTTTGACAATCGCATTGAAGCATTCCCAGTTCCGTGCCGCCTTGCCAATTCCGCCGTATACGACCAAATCCTCTGTACGCTCCGCTACATCAGGATTGAGGTTGTTCAAAAGCATGCGTAACGCCGCTTCTTGCACCCATCCCTTTGTGTGTAATTGGGTACCTGAAAAGGCTTGGATCATTTGCTCAACGGATTGTGTCGTCGTCATCATTCCCACCTGCTTTTCTAAAAGGATGTACTTCTTAGTTCCATTGTAAAAAAGCAAGGAAAGACAAAAAAGGCACCGCGCTTTCGATTTGGTGCCTCTATTTTCGATTCATTTGCAACCGCATTCATGGTTTGACGAAAAAATCTGTCTTTTCTTTCGATTTCTATCTTTTCTTCTGATTTCGTAACAAACGTGGAGTTGTCCCTGTCTTTTCCTTAAAAATTTTACTGAAATAATTGGCGTTAATGAAACCACATCGCTCTGCCACCTCTTGGACAGACAAGGATGTCTCGAGAAGCAATCGGCGTGCTTCTTTTACTCGCAAGGATGTGAGTATCTGGCGAAAAGAGCTTCCTTGCTTTTGTGCGAGCAGTGTACTGAAATAGGAAGGGCTACGGTCGATATAACGCGCGACTTCCTCCAAGCGCAGTGCAGGATCGGTGTAACGTCCTTCTATATAGCGAATCGCCTGTTCCACGACATCTACACGAGACTCGTCGACAGAATGATGGGCGGCATCAAGAAGCTGATTAATGAACAGCAGCAGTTCCACCACGATCCGATACAAGATCGGCGAGTAAAGAATTGTTTCAAAAACCCGGTGATACTCCTCTTCCAAAGATGCGGAGTCAAGACCTCGTGATATCATGTAGCGCCTGACTTGGGCCAAAATACTTGTCAGCCGAATACGCAACAATCCCGGCTCTGGATAAGGCTCTTCCTTGTAAAAGAAGTGTGTATACAGCCACTGCTTCAACTCTTCCCGATTGCCTTCATCCAGCATTTCAACCCACGCGCGCTGTTCGGCTGGCGTCAAAAATGGATCTATCATCGTCCAATTCACACGATGATCCACGACTGTCACTTGCCGATATCCTTTGAAAAAGCGGACTTGCAGCGCTTCGCTCGCTTCCTCATACGTTTCGTTCAAGCTCTGCTCATGGTTGCTTGCGTCATACATAACCAAAAAGAGCGGCGCATCATGGTTTGCTTCCCAATCCATCAGCAAACGCTTGCCCATTTGGTGGAGCGTAGATGGCGAGACCGCAGCATCCACTGGAAATACCCCCACTATGGCCTCCCCTAGCGGCAAAAGATCGGGCTTGTCGCGAAACGGATATTCCTCAAAAAAGCGCAGCAGTTCCGGATGCCTTTTCGGATCCTCCAGTTGAGCCAGCATGAGTGAATAAGACTTGGCTTGTGCATGCCCGGGGAAAAACAGGTCAAGATACGAGACATCCCTAGCATTGTCCGATCCCGTTCCCTTCTCTTCGCTCATTCGCTTCCGATCCAAGCGCTCCTGGCAGCATCTCGTCAGGATTCTCCTGATGTATTCCGGTGTCTGTGGCTTCAGCCATAGATCGCGTGCAAAAAGCCCAATCCCCTGCATTGCCCGCTCAAACGTCGCCTCTGATGTGGTCGCCACAACGGTCGGACGATACTGATCCACCAAAAGCTTCAGCCGGTCCCACTGCCCGCGCCCGATCATGTCCAGTTCAATACAGAGCACTTCCGGTGTATGCGCTTCCATCATTTCGAAAACGTCTTCCATGGTCCCGGCACTATGCACCTTGTCATACGGAATGGCATAGCTATTGACGAGCCATCCGATCCCGATTCGTTCGTTCTGGTCCCGATCCGCTATCAAAATGCTGGGCATAAGCCGTCCTCCTCGACCATTACCTAATTAAATCGGAAAAGAAATACCAGCCCTAAAGAGAATGGGGCTGGTATTAGTTTACCATATTGACTGCTATCAGTCCGTCTTCAAAAGTCTTACATGGGTCTTCCACTCATCGGGATCTGGAAGTGGCATGATCTTGGCGTCCTGCCAGTCGGTTGGTTTCGCGTTCGGGATGAAATGATAGTGGGACCCCGCATTTGAGTTACTTGAAGAGTGTGCACTTACAGTAGTTGCACAAACAAGCATCCCTATTAATAAAAGCTTGGTGAAGATAAACTGTTTTTTCAAGGACTACACCTCTTCCCCCTCATATTTATTACCCGTAAGACGAGGAAAGAAGAGGTTTGTTTCATCGAAAAAAAGGTTGCCCATAAATGGACAACCTTTTCTCCTTCACGTTTTACTTCTTAAGAGGATTTTCGATCATGGTTCCCATCACATGATCCAGTGGAATAAAGCCAATATCGCGGGAATCTGTGCTGTTATTCCGGTTATCCCCCATGACATAAACATGATTGGCTGGAACCGTGATCTTTCCGTCCGCTACGTATTCCATCGTTTCTTTGATGTATGGTTCGTTTAATGCCTCACCGTTTCGATATACCTTGTTGTCTTTGAACTCTAGTACGTCTCCTGGTCTTCCAATGACCCGCTTCACATACATTGTGTGGTCATCGCCCTGACCTGTGACCAGCGATACCAATGGATGCCCCACGATATCGTCCATCAAAGTACGGTCTCGCTCTACCCGACTGTCGATCACGACAATATCGCCGTAATCTGGCAAATAAGAAAACGTGTGTGATAGTTTTGACACATATATGCGCTGCTCGTCTTGTAAGGTTGGGTCCATGGAATGCCCATCAACCTTGAACGGTTGAAATACAAAGATTCCGAGGACAAGAGCGAAAACGACAGCAAAAGTTATCGATCGAATCCATCCTAAAACTTCTCTCATTTTCTTTTGGCACTCCTTCCTTTTACCATTCTATTTTCCCGTATCGAAACCATCATAACACATTATCCGCCCAATCCCAAAAAATTGGCCAGAAGCAAAGTTCAGGTGAGACCGTACTCGCGCAGTTTCCGAAACAGCGTTGCCCGACTTATCCCTAATAGCGTAGCTGCTTCTTCTTTTCGTCCGTTTCTATCCCGGATTTGTTGCATCGCGGTATTGATTGCTGCTCGTTCCAATTCTTTCAGCATCAGTCCTTGCTTTTGCCAGTCGAATGGCCCCTGACTTTCTTTTACGGAATGTGGGGAAGATTCTCGTAGAATTCCCGTTCGAATGGGCAAGCTCGCAGGCTGAACCCAAGAAGTTGCTTCCATATTGACCGCGTACTCGATTACATTTTCCAACTCTCGGACATTTCCTCTCCAATCGTGATGAAACAGGACGTTTTGCGTCTCTTGGGAAAAGCCGTGCATCTTCTTCCCCGCTCGATTCGCATGAGCCAAAAGGATATCGTTTGCCAAAGGCAGTATATCCTCTCTACGTTCTCGCAGCGAAGGCAAGTAAATGGGAATCACATGCAATCGATAGTACAGGTCCAACCGAAACAACCCCGCGTCTACCCGCTCCTGCAAATCCAGATGGGTCGCTGCAATGATCCTTGCTGCTAAGCGTATGGCCTTGCCGTTACCTCCGATTCGGAACAGCTCCTTTTCTTGCAACACGCGCAGCAGCTTGCTTTGTAAATGCATAGGCATATCCCCGATTTCATCGAGAAACAGCGTGCCTTTTCCTGCGACCTCGAACAATCCCGGCTTTCCACCTTTTCGCGCTCCTGTGAATGAGCCTTCCTCATAACCGAACAATTCGCTTTCTATTAAATGCTCAGGAATTGCCGCGCAATTAATCGAGAGGAACGGTTCGTCTCGGCGCGGGCTTGCCTGATGAATGGCTTTGGCAAAGAGCTCCTTGCCAGTACCACTTTCACCTTGGAGCAGGACAGTCGAATCACTGGCTGCCACACGTTTTGCCACTTCCTTTGCCTGTACGATCGCAGGACTGTTTCCACCGATCATCTGAAAAGGGTCTGGCTCCGAGTATCCACTCACTTGCCTTGCAATTTGCACGACTTCCTGTACATCATCAAGCGTAATCACCCATTCTTTGACCGTTCCTGCCAGTAGAATGGGCTTGATAGCAAACAAAAATGTCTTGGCTTCCTGCCCGATGGACAAAACGACCTGCTTAGGTGCAGATTGCGCGGCATCTGCACGGCGAATAGCATCTATCCATTCTGCCGTTTGACTGTCGTCGTGATCGAGCTGCAAATATTGCCGGGCACGCTGGTTCGCCTGAATGATCCGATTGTCTTGATCGACGAGAAGCATGGCCTTGTCCATTTCATCCATGACGACACGCAGCTTTTCTACTGTATGCAACTGCTCGACGTACAAATAGTGCTCTTTTAGCTTAATGGCGATCAGCTCGGCCATTTTTTGCAAATAGGTCAATATCGCATCCACATCCGCAAACAACCGCTCACGCTGCTCCTCATCGAAAGCGAGCAGGCCGATCACACCTATATTTTCATTGTCTAATTGTATCGGGCAACAAATCTCTCCCGTCTCCTTGCAATTTCCATAATGCATACAAGGACGGCACCGCTCATCCTGCCCCGGATGCATAATCACAACAGGATGCCCAGCGAGCAACGACTCCCGGTATATATGGTCCTCTCCTGCCATCGTCCGCAAAACGCCAGCCTCATTCTTCCCCGTCCCTGCGATCCGTAAAAATTGACTGTCCGCAATCTCTACCTCTACGCGCAGAACGGATGCAACAGCCGAAGCAATCTGTTGCACACTTTCTTGAATATCTCGCAAGGGCATCTGGCTTCCCCTCCCGTCAATCTCTTGCCTCCATTATAGCGCATCACAGGAGAAGCCTGCCCTTATGCATTTTTTACCGGCAAAAATCACAAATCGCCTCCACCAAGATGGCACTCATGTCTACTACGCTATCCACCTCTACATATTCGACTGCTGCATGCAGACCAGCTCCCACTGGTCCAAACAAAACAGTAGGGATTCCTGCTTCCTGCAATAATGCTGCATCCGTCCATCCCGAGAATCCGCATACATCGGGTGTCTTTCCCATCACACTCTTACATGCGGCCTGAAGGGCTACATAAACAGGTTCATCCAGCCCGACTTCAAACGGCTCTCGCAAAAATGACAGCTCGGCGCTTGCTTGGAACGTCTCATCTTCAGTACGCAGCTTCTGTAGTAATGCTTTTATTTCATTTGCAACGTCTACCTCTGTTTCGCCCGGCAACGTCCTTCTCTCCCAGTCGATACGGCAATAGTCTGGATAGGTAGACAGCTCCGTTCCACCCTGAATGAGTGAAGCATGGACAGATGCCGCACCAAGTATCGGATGAACCGGGCCTTGAGCCAACCTGTCCGAGAGACGCTCCAGCTCTTGCAGGACTCTGCCCGCCCGAACGATTGCATCAATCCCTTCTGCTGGACGACTTCCGTGAGCTGCCTTTCCCAGCACCTCGCATTTGACCCAGGCAAATCCTCTGTGAACGACGCCAATCGCCAGATCGGAAGGCTCACAGCATATCGCCGCATCTGCTTTGTACGCCTTTACTAGCTCCTCCGTGCCGATGCTTTTATATTCCTCGTCAGCGACAAAAGTCAAAATGACATCTCCTGCTAACGGAACCTTTGCTTGTGCGATTGCCTCTACTGCGGCAATCATGGCCCCCAGACTTCCCTTCATGTCCTGACTGCCTCTGCCGAAAATTTTGTTGTCCATAAGGGTAGGCTCAAACGGGGGAATCTCCATGCGTTTGGCGCTTACCGTATCCATATGTCCATTGAGCATCAAGGATTTGCCGCCGCCTGTCCCCCGTAGGGTCCCGACGACATTGACCGCTGTGTCGTTAATAGGTGTGACATGGACCTCCAGTCCAGCCGCCTCCAAACGCTCGCGAATAAAAGCCGCGATCACTTTTTCGCCCGGTCCATCCTCATCCAGATACGGGTTCACCGAATCAATCCGAATCAAATCCTGCACCAATGAAATCAGTTCGTCTCGATTGATCGTCACGTTCATTTTGTCATATCCTCCTTTTGTCGACATGCGCCTTCCCAGATGATACGTCTATAGATATCCCGATCCGTATCCCCTTCCGTACTAAAGCACAAAACAATGGAATTTTCATTCAAGCCAAGCTGCTCACGCTGTTGATGATACATGGGCTTGCTCATCAAGGCAGCGAGTAGACCTACCCCAACTGCTCCACTTTCCCCGCTCACAATGGAAGGATCGGTTCCAGTCGGTGCCGCAAGTATACGCATGCCGTTTGCCGCCACGTAATCGGCACAACTGACGAAGAAGTCTGCATGCTCCCGCAAGATTTCCCATGCCATCGGATTCGGTTCTCCGCATGCCAGACCCGCCATGATGGTTCCGAGCTCGCCCGTAGCTGCATGTGGTTGCCCGTCATTCTCTTCTGCTGAGAGGACCATGCAATTGGCGCTATGCGGCTCGACGATCACGGTTGTCAGGTCTTTGTTTGCTTGCGCCGCTACGAAATGTCCCAAGACTGCGGCGGCCATGGAACCGACACCTGCCTGCAAGAACAGATGTGTCGGCTGTTTGGCGTCGGTGAGGGCTGAGAGTTGTTCCATGGCCTCTGCTGCCATTGTTGTATAGCCCTGCATGATCCACGCGGGAATGGTCGTGTAGCCTTCCCATGCCGTATCTTGAATCACTTGCCAACCACGTTCTTTGGCCATTTGTTCAGAAAGACGCACGGCTTCATCGTAGTTTCCATTGATGACGTGAGCGTGTGCCCCGGCCTCGCGTATCGCATCTACCCGTTGCTGGGCGGAGCCTTTGGGCAGGTACACAACGGCATGCTGTCCGAGCGCCTTGGCAGCCCACGCAACTGCCCGTCCGTGATTGCCATCTGTCGCAGTGACGAAGGTGACTTCTCCGATTCGCTCTCTCATTTCTTGAGAACACAATGCTTCAAAGGTCATCTCTTCTGTCGATTTCCCCAGCTTATCGCACAAGAAACGAGCCATCGCGTAAGAAGCTCCCAAAACCTTGAAGGCATTGAGCCCAAATCGCTTGGATTCATCTTTTACCAGGACCTGTCCTACTCCCAGCTCATGCGCTAACGCAGGCAATATAACGAGGGGAGTCGGCTCGTAGTTTGCGAGAGATTGGTGAAAAGCTTTGGCAAAACGGGTTTCTTTTTCGGTCAAATAGGTAGGAATGCGAGAGCTCTCGCTATTTTTTCTCTTATTTTTTACGACGTAGATTGGTGGTTGATGACGTTTTTCCATCAGATGTGTTCCTCCTTGGGTGGTTTCATCCTTCTTGATATAGCAAGGATCGTGCCAACGGTAATGAGGTGTGGATGGCTTATTGTTTCGGTGGTAATCGTATCAAAATGAGATTGAATTGTATCAATTTGATACTTTGAGTCTTTTTTTGATACTTATTATTCCGGCTGCTGTGGTGGGAGGAAACAGGAGAAAACGCTCCAGCTTCGCAGTGATTTGCGGGCAAAAGAAATGCAACGTGCCTACGCGACGAGGCGGCTACCCCTTTTGCATTTCCCCGCAAATCGCTGCGGAGCGGACAGTCTACACTTCCTAGCAGGACGTAGCCCGGAGCGTAGACTGGAAATATTCTTCTCTCCACTTTAGTAACGACAAACTCGGTTTGGCTTTATATGCTATATTTTTAGTAAACTCCAAGGTATTGATATGGTTGAAAGGATGAAGAAAATGCCAAATCATAAGCAAGGTCGTTATCCCATCGACCTGACTGGTCCTCACAGCCACACACTGGTTATCAAGCCCGGTGTAGGCAGTCTTTCCATTGGACCTTCACAATCGGGCAATAAAGCAGACCTGCACGTCGATCCCTATACGCCCATCAATTGGAACGTATTCGATTCCTTTGCCACACCAGCCGGCTCGCCATGGCCGCGATTTCTGTACTACACGGGTAGCGATGTGGGCTTTTTCGACTGGGCCAAAGAACGCCCCATTGAAGAAATGTCATGGGTTCCGACCCTACCTAAAGACATAGACGTCGACGCCAGCCTGTCCAAATTGCACGGCTTGCATATCGAACTCGACCAGTTTGAAAGCCGTTTGCATCTGCAGCTCCCGAAACGCCAGGTCTCTGAATATTTCCGTCTGAGTGTAGCTGGCGATCTATCGCGTTTCTCTGTCGATGGCGACATGCCATACTCTCTGACACTGAAGCCGCGTACCAGCCGCCGCAAGAATAATGATCCCTTCTTGCTACCCGATCTTGGCGAACTGCACCAGGTCACGAGTTTAACACTTCAAAACGAACCGCTGGCACAGCCTATCTCGCTGGAGTGCATAGAACGTTTTCAGAATCTTACATCACTGAGTTTATGGGGGAATTTCTGCGATTTGGAGTTGCTAGCTCGTCAGACCCAGTTAACGAATTTGGAGCTGCGCTTCATGCCTGATCTGGGTGACTTGCCGCCAATAAATGTGTGGCCGTTGCTTGACAGATTTATCGCCTTTAACGTGGAGGAGATTACGGGCAAGCGGCTGAGACAGCAAATGAAAGCGCGAGCTAACACCCGCCCGTGGACGGGCTACGCTTCCGTGAGCCAATTACGGAAGCCTGAGTGGTGGACAACCGAGTTTGGCCGCCCATTTTCGTCCTGGCCTAAACGTCTGGCCAAGCTGGCTAATGAAGCCTATGACATTGCACAAGCGGACTTGGCCCAGGCCCGCAGCCTTGCTGATGCGGAGGCAGCCATTACCGCCTTCACCGTGCGTTTCAACACCCTCAAAGGTATCGAGACCATTGAACGAGAAGACCTCGGTGAAGCTGTATGGCAACTAAGCCAGTCTGACCACCTAATCGACCAGCCTATTACGGAGGAGATGGCTCAACGCTGGTTCGACGCAGCACGCAATTACTGAATAAAGTGAAGCAATGTTGATAGCACGTTTTAAGCTTTAAGGCCATCTTTTGCCGGATGGCCATTTTTGAGTTCGATGTATATGTTGACTTTTCAGTAAGCCTAATAGTCGCTTCCATTTTTATTGTTTGGTTTCACAGCATCGTCCTAGCAAGTTTCTTTAAATTCGATTGCCGCTACCGTAGGGGGCAAAGGCTGTGAATTTCCCCAGCAATACATCGTAAGCCCCCATTCCTCTTCTTCCTCCTGTAAACTAAGAAGGTTATGAATCGCCGTGTTTGTCTCAACAGTAACGATGAACTGGTGACTGCCTCCGCCGATCATGATCATCTTATCCATATGTTGAATACTGATCTGGCTGCATAGGAAGCCGTCCATCTTCCGGATGACCTCCAAACACTTTTCAAGTGATGCATGATCATGCTTAACTGTCTTAGCCATGGCTCCTGTCCGCTGTTCCTTATATGGTGCTCACCAGCAAACACTCCTTTACAGTAAGACTTTATATTTACATATGCCGCGGCACTTTACCGCCAGTCTTTTTTGCTTATGACCGAACTTGACTACTCACCATTCATAAAAGTTTTCCTCGATCAGCGCTTCGAATGAATCCGCTAATAACTTGATCTCCCCGGTATCGTGATAACAGATGAAAACCTTTCCTGCCGGGGCATAGACTGGAAGTATTCTTCTCTCCACCGCGGCCCCGTTGACAAGAATAACCACCTGCATAACTCTCACAGGTGGCATTTTGAGTGATAGAAGAACTCTATGCGTTATTCTCTTCATCCTCAGCGGAAGGCCATCCACCCCATAGGTGGTTCACATGCCCATCTGGATCACGAAATCTAAAGCTGTAACCTCCGCCTCGCTTATACGTCATTTCACTTACTTCGATTCCTTTGCTTTTCAACTCCTCATAAACCTCATGGATTTGGTCTACCTGCAAGGAGATGATTGGCTGGGCTTGTCCTGACATATCAGTAAAATCCAAACGCGGAACTTCTGGACAACGAATGAGCCCGAGACCTACTCCGCCTACGTTCAACCAAGCTTCATTGTCTCCAGGTGAAAATTCGAAAGTAAACGGAATGCCGAGTACATCGCGGTACCACTTTACGGATACCTCCAAGTTTTTGACAGGTAGCTGTACAACCGCAAAATTACGCACATGGATACTCATTTGTGTTCGCTCCTTTATTTCAAATATGTACTTTCACCCTCATGAACGAAAGAAAAGAACAAAAAGAAACGGGTACCTCTACCATTTCTGAAAAAAATGCAGCAAATGTCCATCCGGGTCACGAACAGCAAAGAAAAGGCGATCGCCTGCTACCGAAACCTTTTCCACGCTCACGCCCTGTTCGGCGAGGCGCAGATACGTTTGACAAATCGCATAAGCATCCCCCGCACGAAAGGCAGCCAAAAATTGCTCGAACCCTTCTTTTGAAATAAATTCGGATGAATCACGACGTCCAGCTTTGTCGATTTTCTTTTTGCTGGATGGGCTTTCATCCTGTCTGGTTTGCTCAGCCAACACGAACAAGCGCTGGCGAGCCCTCTTGAACCCTTCTTTCACTGCCCCTACTGTCGTATGTAGCAATGTGGCTGTTTCCTGCGCCGTAAACGAAAAAATGTCCATCATGAGAATCAGCACCATCTGTCTGGCATTTAGACGATCAGCCAGTTGCTCGAACATCTCTCTCTGCACAAACGTATCGGATACAGTGGATTGATGCAGATAGTTCGCTTCATCAAACAGAGCGGGATGCTCATTCGCCTTTACTTTTCGGCAATGATCGATCCAAGCATTCGTGGCAATTTGCCTCAAAAATGCCTTGGTTAGTTCTCTGTCTGGAGCCTTCTGTAAGGAACGATACACCTTCGTCAATGTATCTTGCAGGAGATCCTGCGCATCCCAGTCGTTTTTCGTGAGGGACAAGCAATGCTTTTGGATATCCGCGAGAAAAGGTTTTACACGCAAAAAGGAAGCCTCATCCTGATCCGCCCCCATACGATCCCTCCGACAATTTTCCGACTATTCATACTCATTTTCAAAAAAATAAAGAACGCTGTCAACAAAGACCATGTAAAAATATAAAAGCGACCGTCCAGAACGGATTATTCCCGCTCAGGACAGTCGCTGCTTTATTTCCTGCCAATCAACACAACCAAGTCTATCGTCATGTCCACTCCTGCCAAATCAGACACCCGGCTCAACTGCTCAGGTGTCGCCCCCCACGCCAACGGAGTCATCTGGAGCAAAGAGGAAAGACTTCCTTCATCCAGTCGGAACTGATACTGAACCCGTTCCTTGCCGATTAGCTGGAAGCTGGCTTTGAAGTGCTCGATCGTACGATGATTCGCATATTTTGTTTTGGGTGACTCTTGATACAAGACTTCTCGTAGCTCTCGCAAATAGTTGGCCTCTGGAATGACACGGAGATAACAGATTTAAAATGGAGTGGAACTGTCTGTCGGCAAACGGCGCCTTCGTCAAATCACCGACGCACCAAACTACTTCTGGATCGTTCTTTGCCGCAAGCATAACTCCCTCTTTCGCGAGATCGACACCCACTCCGATAAAGGAGGCTTCGCTTGTTTGCATCACCCTCTTCCGAACCTGCGTCAGATGATAGCCCTCGCCACATCCTGCATCCAGTACGTACATCCGGCTTTCCTCAGGTTCTGTCGTGTGCAGGATGACCTCACTCAACACCTCATACAATGGATCAAAAAAACCTTGCTCCATGATCGCCCTTCTCGCTGCAAACAATTGCCTGTCATACTTTGTTTTGTAGGTTCGCGCAGCCAAGTGAACATAGCCGTGCTTGGATAAATCAAAGCAATGATGATTATTGCATACCAAACTGGTTGCAGGTACGTTTTGCATAGCCGCCTGGCAAATTGGACAACGAAAAATCCCCACATGCTGGGAAATAGCTGTAGACATCAAAAAAAGCACCCCATTCATTCGTATTTCGGTGAATGAAAAAAGGCACAGTCAAATAAACCCCAAGCATTTTCAAAAAAATGCGGGATTACGTTGATCTGTACCTCACATTACCGAAGACGAATGAACTGGATGATCATGGTCTGTAACACTCCTGCTTTTTGATGATGTAGGCATCACGTGGACGCTCAACTACAATTGTAGCACATTTCAGCAATATACAGGCAGGATACAATATGGGCAGGTACGCAGTCTTTGTCATGTTTTTAGCATCCCTGCCCATTCCCGCTCCTGAAGGAATTTTTTGCCCTCACTCCAGTAGCATGACCTCATCGTATTTCATCAGGATGCTACCTTCCTTGTACTCCCCCACTTTTGGCATATTCACCAGACCCTTTATGTTTTGGAAAAGCGCACGCACGCTGTTCACTCCGCTTTCGTGAGCATGCGGATACCCGCCGCCAAAACGGGGATTGATCTCCGACACAACGTACTGATCTCCCACCAAAAAACAATCGATGTCAATGGGCCCACGCGGCTCTAGGACACGAATGAGTTCCTTCGCTAGTGACAGCAAACGCGGATCTTTTACCGCGAGGGAGCGATCCGTCTCCCCTGCCCGCATGCGTAGCTTTTTGCGGGTAAAAAGGGTCACCAGCTCTCCCGAGATCAGATCGACATAGCCATCGACTCCGTACTCCTCTGCCTGTAAGAACGGTTGAATGACGACATCCTCCGTTTTTTCCATGAGCACGGACCATTCTTGATCATTCTCCACACGTTTGATGCCCAAACTGGCACTTCCATACCGTGGCTTGACGATCAATGGATACGTAATCTGCCCTGCCAAAAGTGCTGCTTGTACCTCGTCCATTTTTGTATAAGTGGGAATGGCAGGAATCTGGTGCGCGGACAAAAAATCATACGTAGCCATCTTATCCAGGCACATCTCGATTACATCCCGGCTGGACACGATCACCTCGATGCCCTGCATGTAGAAACGATCTGCATGCGCTGCCAACAACGTCAGCTCAGGGTCTATTAAAGTGAGGATTGCCTTGATCTCGTATCGTTGGCAAATTTGCAGCAGGGCATCGAGATAACCAGGATCATCGATACGCGGCACCTGCTCGTAATGATGGGCAGCGTACAGGGCCGGGGCCGTCAGATCGCAGTCGACTGCTATGATTTTGCCAGTATCACCCCATTCGCGTACAAAATAGTGGAGCAGCTTGACCCGTCTGCCTACACTGGTCACAAGTACGTTCATTCAGTTCATTACCCCCTGCTTGTCAACGTGAAAACGATAAACCGATTCGGGAATGAATTGTTGAAGAGTCTCTTTTCCCCTCACAATGAACGCTTCAGTTCCATCGATGGCAAGAACAGGCGGCCTCTCCCGAATAAATGGTGGATTAAAGACGAGCGTATACGCCCCTACGTGTCCGAAGACAAAATAATCCCCGATATCAGGCAAAGGCCCCGTGTAGCCTTGCAGCAAATAATCTTTTTCCATGCATGTATACCCGACGACATGGTAGCTCGCTTCGGGAACTGACTTGCGGTTGCACACAAGTCGGACTGGCAAGAGGTGCGCGTGCATCGTCGGCTTGACATTGTGAATGCTTCCATCCACAAGAACAAACCGCTCTCCCCTGTTTTCTTTTACATCGATGACTCGGCAAACGAAATCAAGGGCATCTGCCACGAGTGAAATACCTGGCTCCAGAATCAGCAGCGGCGCATGATCCAGCTCTGCCAGCTCCTCCTTCACGACAGACGTAATCGCTTCGGCGTACTCTTCAAAGGTCGGTGCTGCCGTCATCCCGAACGTGGTTGGGAGCTCCCCATAGAATCCGCCTCCAATATCGATAAAAGCAAGCCGCTCGCCCAAATGCTCCTTCCCCAAACGGCATAGATGGCGCGTAATTTGGCGATACACACCCACACTGCGATTGGTGGAAAAGTGTCCATGCAATCCGACTACATGCACATTCGGCACGACAGCCAACTGGCTCAGGGCTTTTTCCAAATTGCCGTTTTCGACGCAAAAACCAAATCGGCTGACCTCGTACCCATTTTGCAGAGGACTCACTCCACCCCTGGCCAAATCCACATTAATCCGCAGCCCGATCCGAAACGTATGCTCGGGATACTGCTTGGCGTAGGCCACCACCCACGGTATTTCCGAAAAAGAATCCAGATTGATCAGGCTCCCCTGCTCCAAGGCAAGGTGAATGTCCTCTTCCGTTTTGAGCGGGCCGTTAAAAATGATGGACGCAGGATCGACGCCGAGCTTTCGTGCCAATTCGTACTCCAGTCGAGAAACGACTTCTGCATGAGCCCCTAACTGATGCAGCTTTTGGCATAAAAACGGCAAGTAATTGGTCTTATACGAATACGCCACGACCACATGCTCATAGCGTCGAGTAAAAGCCCGTTGGAAACGACGATAGTTCTCGGCGAGCTTTACGGTGTCCAGTACGTAAAAAGAAGACGAGCAGAGACTGCGCCATTTTTCTATCTGCTCATGACTATACATGGCGCACCCCCTGTTGCTGGTTCAGGAGGCAATTCGTGATAACACCGATGACTCGCTCCTGCTGTTCAGTGGTCAAGCTGGAACCGGACGGCAAGCAAACACCTTGGGCAAATAACCGATCGGATACACTCTCATCGGGCTGGTGCGGATAATATTGGCACTGCTCGAACAACGGTTGCAGATGCATCGGCTTCCACACGGGACGGGCTTCGATATTTTCTTTGCCCAGTGCATCGATCAGTTGTGCAGCAGAGAGTGTTGTGTCGGCTGGATTCAGTGTCAGCACGGTCAGCCATCTGGTGGATCGCCCTGTCGCAGGCTCAGGCATGAACGAAACACCAGGCAATGGTCCGAGGGCTTGTTCATAACGCCTGTAAATCCCTCGCCTCGCCTCGATTCGCTCCTCCAAAACACGCAGTTGCCCCCGGCCAATTGCCGCCAGTACGTTGCTCAACCGATAGTTGTAGCCCATCTCTTCATGCTGGTAATGCCTGGCTGGCTCCTTCGCCTGCATAGACCAGAAGCGTGCCTTTTCGATCGTCTCAACGTCATCGGAGACGAGCATTCCACCACCTGAAGTCGTCATGATTTTATTTCCATTAAACGAAAAGGTTCCAACATGCCCAAAGGCACCGCTCATTCTCCCTTTGTATACAGCCCCTAACGATTCTGCTGCATCTTCCACCACGCGCACCCCATACTGCTCACAAAGCGCCATCAACGGCCCCATATCTGCGCTCTGCCCATATAAATTGACGATGACGACCGCCTTGGGCAACTTGTCCGCTGCTGCCGCTTCCCGCAGGGCTCGCTCTAATGCCAGCGGAGACATATTCCAAGACCCTTCCTCGGAATCAATGAATACTGGAGTCGCTCCCTGGTACAGAATCGGATTGGCACTGGCGACAAAGGTGAGGCTGGAGCAGAACACCGTATCACCCGGAGCAACGCCTGCTAGCCTTAGCCCGAGATGGATAGCGGCTGTACCAGAGGACACAGCCAGTGCAGCTTTTACGCCCACATACTGGGCAATCTCTCGCTCAAAAGCATCGACGTGTTCCCCCAACGGTGCGATCCAATTGGAGGCAAAGGCGTCTGCCACCAAGTCCCGCTCGTCCTCCCCCATATGTGGCGGTGATAAAAAGATCCGCTGCTGCGCACTCATTTCGACGTCCCCCCATTGCGATAGGCAGGAAAAAAATCTTGCTCGCCAGCCTGATCGACTTGTAATTTCTGGCACAAAGCCAAATACACTTCCTCATCGTGAACTTTCTTGCCCATCCAGTAAGGAAAATGATTGCCATTTGCAAACGAGGACTTGAAACGGAACAAACCATCTCCATCCAGATTCCCGCCTCCAAGGAGAAGCAACTGTGCTCCATCCAGCTTTGCCTGCTGAATCATGGCGTCGAAGAGGAGGTGGTTGACGCCAAGCGCCATGTCTTCCGTATGGGATGCCCCTAGCTGATAATGGGCGAATTGATTTCCACTGAGCAAAAGTACGCCCGCCACCGGCCGATCCTCATGCATGGCAAGTAGAAGCCGCGGCTTGCACAACACTGTTTTTTTCATGAGTCCCACAAAAAATTCCGGTGCATAGTAGTAGAGCGCCGCGGCTTGATTGCGATCCATCGTCTCCCGATGTAGCTGGATAAAAGAAGGAAGCCACTCAGTTCCGCCCAATGTAATCCGGACGTCGTTTGCCGCTGCCTTCCTCATATTTCGCCCTACATTTTGCGTATAGTGGGCACGAATGTAGGCAAGTGTGGGGCGCAAATCGACCGCCGTTACCATCCTCACCAGATCTAGTCGCATTTGACCCGCGAATAGCTCCGCATTCCCCAGCAACGGATGAAAGCGAACGGTTTCCGTCAGATAGTTTTTGTACCGACAGTAGACGTGGAATTGCTCCTGGAACAATCGGGCAGCCGTCTGACCCCCCACAACGAACGGCCCTCCGTATCCTATCGAAACCAAATCGGCATAGCCGGGAATCCACTCATCCAGACGTCTGACCAAATACGGGTAGAAAACCTCATTCTCCCCACTCTTGAAAAAAACAGCTTCTGGCGTGCCCTGCTCCATTTTCGCGTATAGCTGTACGTATTCTTTCGTGTAGGACACATCTAATTTTAAAAACCGTCGCAAATATTCGGTCCAATCATCCTGTTCCGAAAGTACGATCAGGCTCACATGCTTCCCTCCCAGCGCGCTCTCTGTTTTCACTCCCTCTGAAGTCTTCTACCGTGACGCTGCCCTGCTGATTTATGCCTGTCGATTGAAAAACGCGCTTGATCGTCAGACCGATAATCCGCATATCCAGAAAAAAGCTGCCATTTTCTACATACCAGACGTCCAGCTCGAACTTTTGCTCCCAGTCAATTGCATTTCTCCCATTGACCTGCGCCCAGCCTGTAATCCCCGGCTTTACGTCATGTCGCTTCAACTGCCGCGGCGTGTACAGGGGCAAGTACTCCATTAGTAGCGGTCTCGGCCCTACGAGGCTCATTTCACCACGAAGCACATTCCACAATTGCGGCAGTTCATCCAGGCTATATTTGCGCAAAAGTACTCCGAAAGATCCCAGTCGCTCCTCGTCAGAGAGAAGCCCTCCACTCTCATCGCGTTCATTAGTCATCGTGCGAAATTTATAGATGAAAAATGGTTTTCCATGCAAACCTGGTCGCTCTTGTACAAACAAAACAGGAGACCCCAGCTTCCAGCGAATAAGCAGACTCACCAGCAAAATCAGTGGGGACAGAATGACGAGCATCAGGAAGGAAACGCAACGATCAAACAAGGACTTCATGCCGCACCTCCTGTTGATTCCACTTCGCTGCCGCTTCCTCCATGCTGAGGCTCTGCATGCCGTACCTCTCGCGTAACATGGTGTAATGCTGGAGTATTTCCTCCAAAAAGGACAGATTCTCTTCGATGTGGTTCCCAAAGTTCTCCGGATGCCACCACAGATGATACAAGCGTTTGTGCTCCGCGGTATGAGTGAGGTCGCATTTGATTCTCTTCATGCGCCATTTTTCCAACCGCTGTAGCCGAGGAGAATAAGGACGCAAAAACCGGCTGGATGCAACATCGACCATTCCCTCTGGACTACGCTGCAATGATTCATAGTTGTTATGACCGGAGAGATTCACATACGCATCCATCAGTCGCATGGCTCGTTTGAACAATGTCTCTTCAGCAGCCCCTCTTGTGTGATACATCCAAGACTGCTCGTTGCCCCGATAGGAACGGAACCCCTTTTTCTTGCACAAAGATAAATAGGCAGACTGCACCTGATTTCGTGGAAAAACGATGCTGGAAGGGGAGTATCCTTTTTTGCGCGTCACTTTATGAAAAGAATCAAGGTCAGCAGCAAAAGCTTCGGGAGTCTGCCCCGGCTCTAGACAATAATAGTGGGAAAGGGTGTGGCTTCCGATGAATTGATGCGGGTAAGAGGATATCAGCTTGATTAAGGAAGGAGCAAAATGATACGGATCGACTTGCTCATGCTCTCCAATCGCATCTGTGTCCAAATAGGGATAGGGTGACAGCTTTTCATCGGAATACGCCGGGAGATGCCGTGGGACGACGCCTGCAAGCTCCTTGCGCGACTCGCAAAACAAAAAGCCGACAGTAGCCCAGGTGACGTGCATTTCATACTTGGCAAACAGCTCCAAAAGTGCGGGGATCACTTGACGAACGCCTAACAAATTTTGCTCATAGGACTGAATGGTTCTCTTGTCTCGGACGCCCCAGTAAAGTTCAAAGTCTAGGGAAATGACGAATGCTCCCGTCTTGTCCAATCTTCTCCGCTGCCTCCTTTCTCCTGCCCTCTTTCTTCTCGTACCTGACCAGTCAGTTGGGCAAATAATGTCGCTTGCTTCGCAAGGACCGTTCGCTCATCGAAGTGCT
The DNA here is from genome assembly GCF_001423865.2 of Brevibacillus sp. Leaf182. NCBI lineage: Bacteria > Bacillati > Bacillota > Bacilli > Caryophanales > Paenibacillaceae > Brevibacillus > Brevibacillus sp. Leaf182. The sequence goes on from NZ_LMPN02000024.1 coordinate 153,615, forward strand.
CGAGCGCGATGCTGCGGCTGTTCTGCCCGAATGCTTCTCTGAGTCTGGAATCGATTACGAGCTTTTTTAAGGCTGTATACAAGGGACATACCTGTTTCGGTTCTACTAAAAATCCGTTGACACCGTCCCTGACTTCTTCCCGACATCCACGAATATTCGTGGCGACAATCGGTTTTCCCATCGCCATCGCCTCAATGATGGAACGAGGCAGCCCTTCGCGATGAGAGGGAAGAACAAAAATATCGCTTGTGGCCATCAGCTCTGGAATGTCTGTGCGGAATCCAGCCAAAATGATTTGCGGATGCTGTCGGCAAAGCTCCTCGAAGTCTTGACCTCGCTGATCGCGTTCACTGGAAGACACGTCCCCCACCAACAAGAGGCGCAGGCGCGGAAATTCACCCGCCAGCTTGCGAAAGGCTTCCAGCAGCTCAAAAATTCCTTTCTCCGAAACCATGCGTCCTACATAGGTGATCACCACATGATCATCTTGCAGCCCCAGTGAGGACTTGATAGAATGGACCTTTTCTCTCGTTATGTGTCGCGGATGAAAGCGTTCCGTAAGATCAACGCCGTTGCCAATGTGCAGAATCCGCTCCGTCTGGGAGGAGAAGCCATCCTTCACGCTCAACTCATAATCCTCTTGACTCTGAAGGAAAAGATAGTCGGTCATATGCCGGGCAAACCATTTTTCCAGCGTGTAGTACATCTGATACGTACTTTTGCTCATGCCCTCATGAAAGAAGTAGCCGTGCGCTGTATAAATGACATGCGGTACTCCTGCCAGCCTTGCTGCCACGCGCCCGAGAACAGCGGCAATCGGCGTATGAACATGCACGACATCATACTTCTCCCTTTTCATCAGCCGATACAATGCCCAAATTGTCATCAAATTGGAAATCGGGTCGATCTTTCGCTTAATCGGGATTCTTCTGAGCGTCAATCCCTTTGCTGTTAGCACATCAAAGCGCCCCGTATCCGAACACGCGGTATGCACTTCGTAGCCGTCACCCATCAGCTTTTCAATCAAGGGAAACAATAAACTTTCTACAGAGCGGTCAATTGCGCATACTTGCAAGATTTTTTTCAAGCAGATCACCGCCATTTTTGGTCTGACGCGTATTGATTTCGGCTGTCACGAAATACAGCGCGAGCATGATCCAGAAAAACGTTTCGCGAATTCCGTTATGAGTGAGTCCGTACAAAATTTGGAAGACAAGTGGATACCAAGCAACCAATCGATGCCCACGGGCCGCCCCATAAATCACGAGAATGAACAACACTGTGCCCATTACGCCGTAGGAAAAGAACAGATTGGCTAAGGTAGAATGGAGTTCCAACGAAATGCTGCTGTTAAATCGCTCGTACATCCCTTCCCCTGCTCCGAACAAAATGTACTCCGGATGGTTGGCAATCCGGTCATAGCCCCGCGCCGCCAAATTGTCATCCGAATCTTCACCGAGTGTTACCATTCGTTCTTCAATTTGTGTGTAAATAGAAGCATCGCTCAGCACGTTTTCGTTGGTGTACAAATAGATGAAGAAGACAGTGAAGGACGAGACGAGCACGCATAGCAGATTCATCCAGAACAAGCCCGTTCGTTCTTTGATGGAGAGGAGCAAAAAAACGAGGTACATCCCTACAGCACTAATGATCGCTGCTTTCGACAAGGACGCGGCAATGATGCTGAACGCCGTGCCAATCGCAAGAAAGAGAGGAATGGTCTTCACAGACACGAAGCGAGCGCACAGCAGGCATATCCCCATGCACAAAAGTCCAAAATAGCCGAGCTGGTTCGGATTGTTGAAGAACAAGGATTGCCTGAACTCTCCGCTATCCGGTGACAGTCCTGACACGAGAATGAATGCCTGAACGAGCAAGGAAGTGGACGTAGCCAAGAAGACCCATTTGACGTACTCTTGAGGGTTGCGCCTGAACAAAATAATCAAGGCAAGCATCACGGCTCCGTTGTACAAATACCACTTGGTCGAGCTGAATACATCCATTTCCCCACCGAGTGCAATCGTCCATATGCCATTCACCATCATAATGTCGTACAAAAACAGAAGGGTAAGGAAGAGAAAGAGTCCGAGTCTGCGGTTGACCCGACCCAGCCGAAACAAGAAGCTGTAGGTGATCAAGATGAGCATGATAAAATCGGCGATTTGCGGATTGCCACTTGGGAAGAAGTAGAAGGGCTTAAGCACCACATATAGCAAAAGCAGGACCTTGTCCGGTGAGAGCTTCTCCTTGATCATCATTTACCTGTGCGCCAGTTGGTTGGTGAATTGCAGGATTCGCCGATAATCCTCCCACGTATCAACCTCTGCCCAAAACAATCCCGGTGGTATTTGTGCGACATACACATTCCTTTCGCCCAAAAAAGAATAGAAAACATTTTCCCACCACAAATCATACTGTTTCTCCTGAATCAACCTTTGTAAGCGCGGCAAAAATATCGGCAGAAAACTCTCTTGAAGTTTGGCAATTCCAACGTATTCGCCAGTAGTCTCTTCCAGTGAGAGCTCCTTTCCATGGCGGAGTAGTAGTCCGTTTTCATAGCCAAATTTATAATCCCCTTCAGAACGACGGACTGGATCAGCAAACATGACGGGACACAGGGTCTCTTGCAACACAACTTCCAGTACCTTCGATTCAAAGTAAACGTCGGCGTTCAACAGCAAGCAGTCGCTTCCTTGCAAAAACTCGCGGGCGAACCAGAGGGACACCATACTATTCGTCCGATCATAAAAAGGATTGTGATAAAAACGAATAGGTTCATCTCTAAGCAACTGGGTAATCACGTTGGCTTGATAGCCCACCACCATCGCGATCTCTTCAATTCCGTGGCGCCTTAGCTCCGTTATCGTATTTTCAATGAGTGATTGGCTTCCGATGTCTACTGTACATTTGGGAATTCCATCAATGTGCTCGTTAATTCGTGACCCGAGACCTGCTGCCATGAGTAGTGCCTTCATCCGACTCCCCTCCTTCTTTCAGAGATGGCATGACGTATTTGATGTTCAGCTTCAGCTTGTACATCGATCTGGCCAGTCCGACGAACAGGTGGTAGAAGGTCCATAGGAGCAAAAATAGCATCTGACCGCTGATTGCCCACAGAAATGCGGTAACAAGCACGCCCAATTGATAGCCCGTTTGGGTAAGAAAAAGGAAGACCAAAGCATCGATCGATTTGCTGCGCTTTCTCATAGAGACTGTTTCGTGAGAGATTTTCCCTTGACTAAAGACGAGATCGGAGCCATTGGTCGCCAAAATCTCTGCAAAAATCGTGAGCAGAATCAAATAGAGCAGCCACGGCCCCCATATCGCGTGATGATTCATGATGCCGTATATCACACCAAAGGACACCAGATAGAGCGCATAGTTGAGCCCGATGTCCAGCCATTCTCCTCCCTTGCTCTTCTGGTTGCGCATGCGAGCTACTTCCCCGTCCACGCAATCCGCCAAGTAGCTGACCTGACAGAAAAAGCAGCCGAGCAGAAAGGATGCCGCCGTTCCGTACATAAATGCTGCAGCGCTAAGGAGTCCGGCGATAATCCCCCCGATTGTAATTGCGTTGGGGGATATTTGTGTTTTGCGGGTCAGCAATAAGCTCACGTAGATGGAGATGCGACGTGTGAAGTAGTACGACCAAAATTCCTCTCTGCTCCACGGCTTCTGCACCTGCACACGGCAATGGCGTGTCTCTTCACTATCCCAAAACATAGACGGATACAGCTCATCCTTCACGGTAAGCCACCTTCTTCATGACCTCGTCTCCTGGAGCGAGACGGAATATTTTTTGGATAAAAACGGGATATACCACGTACGAAAGCCAAAATATTTGGATGCCCAATACGAAGCACAAAGATCTCGACAGATCAGGCTGATTGAAGTAGCAATGGCGGCCCCAATAATTCCATACAGCGGAATGAGACAAGCGTTTCCGATTATGTTTAGTGTAGCTGAACAGATAAGAATATTCCGGGCCGTTTTTTGATGCCCGGTCATCGTCAATAAGGGGATAACACTTCCTGTGCAAAAATTGACAAACTGCCCCATGCACAGGATCACAAGGACGAGGCTCTCACTCGCAAACTCTTCGCCAAAAAAAGTGAGCAATGGAACCGCACATATCGCCACTAGCAGATTGAGAGGAGCAGAGGTGAAGAAAATGAGCCGATTGGCAAACGCAATCATCTTTTTCAAGCCGTCCATATCATTACGTGCGTACAGCTCAGAGAACTTCGGAGAGAGGATCGTATTGATCGAAATCAGCGCAAAGCCCGTCACCATTGCCAGACGAATGACCACACTGTATACTCCGACTGTTTTTGCATCCGTAAAAATGCCCAGCATGATCATATCTGTCCACGTCATGATCAATTCCATCGACGCACTGAGATACATCGGGAGTGCGACTGCAATAATTTCCCTCAACCCAACACCAGGCTCTCCCGCAGTCGGCTGTACACCGTTACGGAAACCTCGGCTCGTCACAAACCACTGCCCCATCCCAAAAACGGCATTCAAAATAACAGCAACTGCGAGCAGTTGAATCAAGAGCATCGTACTGGGTTCAAAAAAAGGAATGGCGATAAAAAGAAACGCCAAGTGCAGAAAACGCATACCGACGATATCGACAGTGATCGAGATGACAACCCGATGAAGTGCCCGAAATGCAGATGCATACAGCCTTGCGAGTGACACAAACGGGAGCATCCAAGCGACGACTCGCAGTGCCTCTGCTGGCAGCTCCCCTGCAAACACGTAGGCAGACACCTGCTCTGAGAACACATGCAAAAGGACCCCAAGCACAATCGAAATCAGTGTCGCCCACAGCACTACTTTGTTGAATACTTCGGAAATCTGATAAAGCGAGCCTTTCGCGCGAAACTCCGAGAGAAAGCGGATTATGGCTGTATCTGTCCCCAAAACGGCCAGCACCATTCCAATGTTCATCAGGGTGATCGTCAGCGAATAGATGCCCAGGCTCTCGGCTCCATACTCTCTGGCAATGTAGAACTGCAAAAGATAGAGCAGTACGAAGCCAAGGAGCCGAAACAAAAACGTGAAGGCCGAGCCGCGAATCACTTCGTGAACATCGCGATCATTATGCAGACGGTTCCATTGTCGTTGCCAAGCTAATTTGAGGGCATGCATGCTTACAAACGCCCCACTTTCCGCTATGCGTTGTACCCGTATCCGTAGTAGCCTTCTCTCTTCCCTACCTTTTTGTTGTTGAGAACAACACCGAGCAGATTGGCGCCTGCCGCTTTTAATTGCTCTACCGCTTTGACAGCAGAATCCCGCTTCGTCTTGCTTGCATCCACCACCATGACACAGCCGTCCATTTCCCTCGCCAGCACCATTGCATCGCTTACGATTAATGGCGGGCTGTCAACAATCACAAAGTCATAGTTCTGGCGCAGGTATGCCATCAATTCCAAGAGCCGTGGCGTCCCGAGCATTTCCGCTGGATTATGGGGGATCGGCCCTGCCGTAATGATCGACAGCTCTGATACCCCAGACGGTTGGATGATATCAGGAATTTGGCACATATCCGAAAAGTAAGAACTGATCCCGTACAGATTCGGCATATCAAAGGTGAAATGTACGCGCGGATTGCGCAAGTCAAAATCAAGCAGCACCGTTTTTTTGTGATCCTTTGCCATCATCAAGGACAGGTTGGCAGCGGTGATCGTTTTTCCCTCAGAAGCCCCTGGACTGGTGACTAAAATCGTTTGCATCAGCTTGTCGCCCATGGAAAACTGAATGTTTAAGCGAAGGGTACGGTAGCCTTCTACCAGCGGTGACAGTGGCTCCCAATGGGCGATCAGCTTTTGGTAACGATCATCAGGCTTCTGCCTTCTCATACTCATTCCTCACTTCCTCCACCTTGGGCTGGCGAAATGCCTTCCGCGTTTTTTTGTCAATCACCGCAATGGTTGCCAGTACAGGTAAGCCTAAATACTCCTCCACTTCTTTTTCCGATTGAAGTCGGGTATCCATCTGCACGAGCAAGAAGACGACGACCATAGACGTTGCCAACCCGAGGACAAAGGCGATCACCGAATTGAGGATCGGTTTTGGGCTTACTGGAATGGCCGCCGGATTGTTTCGGGCTTCCGCCAAAATATGCACGTTGTTCATGCTAAGCATTTTGACGACTTCTCCCTGAAAGGTCGTCGCAATTGTATTGGCAATAAGCACAGCTCTGCCCTGATCCGGGTCTTCTACCGTAATCGAAATGACCTGCGAGTCCTTGACTGGCTCTACCTTCGTCTGAAGCAGCAGATCCTCCATCGTAGCGCCGGTCCCGATCACTTCGAGCACGCGTTCCATTACCCGCGGACTTTCAATAATCACGCGATAGGTCTCAATTAATTTCAGATTGGAATCAATTTCCGCGACAGATAGCATGCTCTCTACGGTTGAATCCAGCGAGCGATTCACTAATATTTCCGTCTTAGCCTGATAAATCGGTGTCAGTAAATAGAAGCTCACGAGCGCTGTTCCGATGGTGCACAAAGAGGTAATCAAAAGGATCAGCTTCCATCGCTTCAACAACATCAGGAGTATTTCACGAAGATTAAGCTCCTCATTCATCCTGCTTCCCCCTTTGCCCCGCTATGCTGTCACTTCCTTCTTTCCGCAGTTGTACGGGAGGTTCGATTTGTTTTTGAAAAGTTGAAAGACTCTCAGTCAACCTCTCACGCTCTTGCGGGCTGACGATATAGTAGTAGATTCCATTGATCATTTGACCCTTTCCTTCCAAACGAATCGTCTCGACGGAGGTAACTGCCGTGCTGTAGCTTAGGGCAAGCTGTTTCATCACATCAAAGGTCATGTTCGTTTTCACGTATTTCCCCATCGTCGTAAGCACATCATTCAATCGAGTAGGCGATGCAAGGGTTACACCTTTATCCAGCAATGCCTTGATGATTTCCTGCTGTCTTTCGTTGCGACCGAGGTCGCCTCTCGGATCTTCGTAGCGCATGCGAGCGTAGACCAAGGCTTGCTTCCCGTCTAACTGGATAGGACCGACCGGAAAGGTGTAATCGGCATAAGTAAAGGCAAGCTTGTTGTTGACCTCCACTCCACCCAGTGCATCGATCACACCTGCGAATCCTTCCATATTCGCAGTCACCACGTAATCAATGGGAAATTGAAGAAACTGTTCCACGGTGTCTACTGCCTGCTGCACGCCGCCGAATGCATAGGCGTGATTGATCTTATCTTGGGTACCTTTGTGAGCCATAGCGGTTCGCGTATCACGTGGTATGCTGATGAGCAACGCAGATTTCGTTTTTGGGTTGACGGAGAGTACGAGGATCACATCAGAGCGCCCCTTGTCATTCTCCCGTTCATCAACGCCAAGAAGCAGCAGGGTGATTGGTTCTTTGGGCAAGATAGCGGAGTTCTCCACTTCAGCCGCAGGTGGTGTAGTTGCTTCTGGGGAATTCACGGTCGGCGATTGCCTCACTGATGCTGGTTCAGTTGCTACAGGTACCTCGACAGATTTCTGTGTGCGGATAGGGAGGTACATTTTGCTTGCCGTTTCTTTTAACGACAGATAGACGTACACACCATAACCACTCAAACTGATGAGACAAATCAACCCTCCCCATACAAACAGCCGCTTCCACTTTATCGTGGCGATCTTTTCCTTCCATTGGCTGACGCTCATCCGATCGCCACTTGATAAGGGACTGGCGTAGACTCTTCCTTTACGTAAGAAGTGGAATGATAGCCTGGAACGATCCCTTGCAAAATCTCGATGATGGATTGTTTGTCCTCCAGCGTCGCTCCCTTGTCTGCAATTTGCTCCAATCGGGCGATCCCTGCCAAGAGTTCATTCCAGGAAAAATCGAGCGGCTTCCCAATGAAGATGCGATTATGGCAAGTAGACGACAAGCCTTCTTCCGCCGTTAAAATTTCTTCGTACAACTTCTCACCCGAACGAATTCCCGTGAATACAACCGGAATATCCTTCCCGGGCTCCAAGCCTGCCAAGCGAATCAGGTCGAGGGCCATATCGACAATTTTGACCGGTTTCCCCATATCGAGGATGAATATCTCCCCTCCCTGAGCGAGTGCTCCCGCCTGGATGACGAGCTGGGCCGCCTCAGGAATCGTCATAAAGAACCTCTCCATATCTGGATGTGTAATGGTAATCGGTCCACCTGCCCGGATTTGATTGAGAAAAACGGGAACGACACTCCCCCTGCTCCCCAGGACATTTCCAAAACGAACAGCCGCAAACCGGGTAAGTCCGAAATGGTTATAGCCCTGGATCAAAAGCTCAGCGATCCTTTTCGTAGCACCCATCACACTGGTTGGATTCACTGCCTTGTCCGTCGAGATCAGGATGAAATGAGAGACGCTAGTTTCCAGCGCGCATTCCGCAACGTTTTTCGTACCCAGAATGTTATTCTTCAAAGCCTCACACGGGTTGTTCTCCATTAACGGTACATGCTTGTGAGCTGCCGCATGAAAAACCACGGCGGGACGATACTCATGCATAATCGATGCAATTCTTTTTCTGTCACGTATATCCGCAATCAAGCTGACCGTCTCCTGCTCAGGAAACAAACGCGAGAGCTCCAGGCTCATCTCAAAAATGCCGTTCTCTTCGTTCCCCAAGAGAAGAAGTTTCCTTGGGCCAAATCTAGCTATTTGTCTGCAAAGCTCCGACCCAATCGAGCCGCCCGCTCCTGTCACAAGTACAACTTGCTGCCGCAAGTACCCCGTAATCTCTTCCAGATTGACCTGAACAGGCTCCCTCCCCAATAAATCCTCCAACGCTACATCCCGAATCATATTCATCGTGATTTTTCCACTAATGATGTCTGCTACATGCGGCAAAATTTTGACGCTCGCTCTCGTCGTTTTGCAAATGTCGAAAATCTCCTTAATCGTCTGCCGGGAAGCGGATGGCATGGCAATTACGATGTCTGATATGGAAAGTCGTTGCACGACGCGGGCGATGTCAGCCCGATTCCCCACAACGGGCAGGCCGTACACACGCAGATTTTGTTTGCTGGACTCATCATCGATAAAGGCAACGGGACGCAGCTCCGACAAAGGCGAGGTTTTCATCTCTCTGGCTACGAGCACACCTGCGCTACCTGCCCCGATAATTAATGTGCGCCTGCGATCCTGCGTTCTTTTCTCCCGCTCTTCATACCACCACTTCCATACAAACCGAGAGCCTGTGATCCCGAGCAAAACAAAGGCTAGCGTCATGAGAAAGAGTGAGGTGGGAAATCGGATGGACCAACCAAGCAGGTACGTCATTTTCAGTACCAGGTAGAGAGCCAAAATGGAGATGCTCGTGGTTGAAAAAATCGAGACCAGTTCGCGAACACTGACATAGCGATAAACAGGTCGATAAAGTTGAGCAAAGTGCATGCCTGTCACGACGAACAGTACGTGGCCCATCATCAAATACATAGGTTGATATTCGCTTATCTCTGTGAAAGAAAAATCAAATCGAACCAGGCAGGCCAACCAGACAGCCAAGCTGATAATTCCTGCGTCCGATAAGCTTAACCAGAATCTTCTCTTCCGGTAGCTCATATTCATCCGCTCCAGGTGATCGTTATTCAAAGAATGGTCATCATAAACGCCACAGGCTAATTTCTGCTGGGCATGTTTCGCGGTCTAGTACGCTTTTCACGTCTGCGATGACACCCTGCCCCTGATACAAGAGCCCTGCAAGCTCCTCCCATCCCAGGTGCAGATATCGCTCATGAGGGACGGCCAATACGATTCCGTGGGCAGGCTGCAGGTCTTCCCACTCTCGCAATTGAATCCCGTATTCCTCTCTCGTTCGCTCTGGACAAGCCAATTCATCTGTCACTTGGACCTCTACCCCGAACTCCTTCAGTTCCTGAATAATGTCGATGACCCGACTATTGCGAATGTCCGACACGTTTTCTTTAAAGGTGATGCCCATGATCGTAATTCGCGAGCCTTGAATCGCAATATTTTGCCAGATCATTTGCTTCACGAGTGAGGTCGCGACGAACTTGCCCATACCGTCATTGATCCGTCGTCCAGCCAGTATGACCTGCGGATGATAACCAACACTCTCCGCCTTGTATGTCAAATAGTACGGATCGACGCCAATGCAATGACCACCGACGAGTCCTGGAGAGAACGGAAGGAAGTTCCATTTGGTCCGAGCGGCTTGGAGCACATCTGCCGTAGAAATGCCCAAGCGGTCAAAAATAATCGAGAGCTCATTGATCAAGGCGATATTGATGTCGCGTTGCGTATTCTCAATCACCTTGGCTGCCTCAGCCACCTGAATCGAGGGCGCTTTGTGAATACCTGCCTCTACAATCAACCCGTACATCTCGGCAATCGTTTCACACGTCTGGCGATCCTGCCCTGAAACGACCTTGACGATCTGGGACAATCTCCGTTCCTGATCCCCCGGATTAATTCGTTCAGGTGAGTAGCCGACGAAAAAATCAATTCCCGCCAGCTTTCCAGACGCTTGTTCCAATACAGGAATACAAATCTCTTCTGTTGCCCCTGGATAGACTGTCGATTCATAGACGACGATGGTTCCTGAAGCGAGATGTTGCCCAACGCTTTCAGAAGCGAGAATGAGTGCCCGCATATCGGGCCGTTTCGCAGAATCGACAGGAGTGGGTACTGTTATGATGATAAAGTCACACGCTGCGAGACTTGCGGGGTCATCAGTATACGTGATATTAGCTCGAATCAGCTCATCTGTAGACATCTCTCCCGTTTCGTCCATTCCGCTCTCCAGACTGCGTATGCGTCTTCCGTCTATGTCAAAACCCACCACAGGAAGCACTTGGCCAAAAGCAATCGCGACAGGAAGTCCTACATACCCAAGACCTACTACTCCCACTTTTTTACGCATGCGCGACACCATAATAGCTGACGTACCAGTCTACAAAGCGAGATATCCCCACATCGACTGGTGTTTTCGGTCGAAAGCCTGTCGCCTCATACAGAGCTTCCACGGACGCATAGGTGGCAGGAACATCCCCAGGCTGGATAGGCAAATAGTCGCGAATAGCCTTTTTCCCCAACTTCTCTTCCAGAATCGAGAGAAACGTAAGCAAATCGATCGGCTGGTGATTCCCGATGTTGAAGACCTCATGCGGCGCCTTATCCCCCTCCCTTTGGGGATTTCGGTTCATCAGTCGCAGCATCCCTTCGACGATATCGTCCACATACGTAAAGTCCCTTGTCATGTTGCCGTAGTTGAAAATGCGGACAGGCTCTCCCGACAAAATCGCCTTGGTAAACGTATAGAGCGCCATATCAGGTCGGCCCCAAGGCCCATATACCGTAAAGAAGCGAAGTCCCGTCGCAGGCAAGCCGTATAAATGACTATAGGTATAGGCCATCAGTTCATTGGCTTTTTTCGTTGCTGCGTACAAGCTGACCGGCTCATCTACGGGATCGTACTCCGCAAATGGTAGCTTTGTATTCCCTCCGTAGACGGAGCTTGAGGATGCGTAGAGCAAATGCTTGACTCTCGACCGTCGGCATCCTTCCAAAATGTGCAGAAACCCGGTGATATTGGAAGTCGTATAGGCATGAGGATTTTCCAGACTGTACCTGACACCCGCTTGAGCGGCCAAGTGAATGACAATCTCCGGCTCCATTTCTCGGAACAACTCGTCCATTTTGCCCTGATCTGCAATATCCGCTTTGATAAAACGAAAGGTTGGATACGCTTGGAGGATTTCCAGTCGTTTGCTCTTCAAGACCGGGTCGTAATACTCATTGCAATTATCTACCCCCCACACCGTCTGTCCTTGTTCCAAAAGCCGTCGTGCAACATGAAAACCGATAAAACCAGCTGATCCTGTCACCAAAACCGACATACTATCCACCTCTTTGCTTATTCATACGGAGGTTCTAGGACAAATATGCCAGTGGTTGCCCAAAGTTTATGGAACACATTTTTGCGTAGTCCATGCCCTTTTTACTAAATGGTTGTCAACATTTGAGAAATGGTTGAATGAAATGAAAAGAAGACAATCTTGTCTACCCATTTTTTGGAGGAGAATGCTTTTATGTGGATTGATGTAAAAACGTACGGAGCAAAGGGGGATGGAGTGACCGACGATACCCAAGCAATCCAGGCTGGCTTGACTGCTGCTCTGAACCTGCAAATTCCATTATTTTTCCCTGCTGGCACCTATGTCATTGAACCAAACAATCTGGAGGTCATCCTAGGAACAGGAAAAAGCCTAGTGATGCAGGGAATCGGTCCTTTTTCCGTGTTAAAAAGGAAAGCCAATTCAACAGCAGCAGATTGGCGCTGGCTGTTCTCGATTACGTCCACGGGTGGTGATGCGGATTCCTTTGTGGTCAACAACCTAAAGATTGATTCCAATGCCCGAGCAAACCCGCTGCCTCCCGATCCTTACGATTACGAGCATAGCGCCGACTTCTACATTCGTGGTGCCGGTCCTAACAGCTATATCAATTACGTAGCGTTACGACAAGTATGGTGTACGGATGGAGTCGCCGACCATTTTTACTTTGCCGGGGAAACGAACTGCTATGTCCGCACTGTGCAAGTTACCGATTTTTACAGCGACAACCGCAAGCGTACACGCTCAGACATTACGGTGACGGGTGGCCTAGAGCGGCTGAATGCAACGAATGTAGCTTGTGATCGTTTTGAGGTCGAGCTCAATGAAGGGTACGACGGAGCCACACCCATGTTCGTAAACCTGAGCAATATCTCTTGCCGTCAACAGCTCGACTTGGAAGGAGATTTGTCCTCCCCGATGGTCGTGCAAGGTAGTAATCTGGTTTCGCTCGCCAGCTTCAGTCTTACTGGCATGACAGGCTGTATCAGCTCCTCGGTTTTTTATACGGCACCTGATCAGAAAAATCGGGTGAACTTTATGAAAAACATGACTTTCAGCAACTGTCGCTGGGTATTGCATACGACCGCACAAGGAGGTACAAAGACGGTTGGTACCGGTCTGACCGTGGATTACTCGGATGTAGGTCTTGTATTTGATGGCTGTAGCTTCGAGGCCAATGATACAGCGACTTCCATCGGCGGCTACGCCTTGAGCTTGGAGCCATGGGATGTGCTCGCCGAGAGACAAATTACCGTGAGAAACTGTTCGTTTGACCCTCGGCTAATCCAAAACATTTCGTTGAACCGCTGCGGAAATGTCTCCCTCATAAACAACCGTTATTCCGGTTCTGATCACGCGATCATGCTCTACGGCACCGGAACGTACCCATTGGTAGTCACCGTGGATGGAGGCGACTTCAGCCAGGTAACTGGAAAAATGTTTTATCACAAGACTTCGGATAAAATAACCCTCTCCATGAAAAACCTCCCTGTTCCTGTTTCCCTCACTAGCGGCTACAAATCCGAAAACTCTTCCTATATCCCAACTGTTTCCATCAACGAACGTGTAGTGTATGTCGCAACAGCCCCCAGCGCCTCCGTCAAATATGGCGGTCTCAAAGGCGATACTCTACGCTTGATCACTCCTGTAAACAATCAACCGTGCGAATGGATTGCTACTACGACAAATAAGACTGCCTGCACCTGGCTAGCGACCAAAACGGCCAAAAGCTTAGGGTAATGAAAAACATCCATCTTGCCCCTCGTTGTGGGATAGATGGATGTTTGTTATTAGGCAATACGCTCCAAATCCGGATTGTACCGTTTCACATAGGTATAAATTTCTTCCCCGAGCAATTGTGTTCTCACAAGCTCATCTGCCTGTTCACTCAAATGCTGGGTGAGTTGATTGGTTCCATTTTCGATGCGTCTTTTGGCAGCCTCAGGCAGTGTCAATACATGCGGTACGAGCAATTGCAGGTACCAAACGCCCTTTTCTTCCTCGGAGACATCGATCTCCAGTTCCATGTCCGAACTGTCGAAATCGTACAGTTGGTTAAAGAGCGCCTCCCTTTTTTCCAGCGTCATTGCGGCAATGTCGATTTTTTCCACGCTCAAATAATACTCTTCATTGAACAAGACAATCTTGTCGTCAATTTCCTGATACTTTTTCGCTAGCGGATTCATCGTCATCGGTCCTTTCCCTCTCACATCTATTTCTATAGCATACTACCTTACTGAATATTTAGGCAACTCATCCGTGTAGAAAGGGCCTTGCTCCATGCAAGACCCTCGTTTTTTACAGGAGTGTCGACCCCTCCACTACGGCTTGTGCGTCCTCCTTGGAAATAAGGACGGCGCGAGCCTTACCGCCGCTTTGTCCTGCGACGTACCCATCTGCCTCCATCATTTCGATGAGACGGGCAGCACGGTTATATCCAACGCGGAAACGGCGTTGCAATCCAGATGCAGAAGCTTGTCCCTGATCAGCCACGAACACCAGCGCTTCCAGATACAACGGATCATCTCCGCTGTCAAACGATGCAACCTGCTGCTCCAAATCTTCTTTGCTGAAAATGTAGGCAGGCTTTCTTTGCTTTTTAATCATGTGCGTGATTCGCTCAATCTCGTCATCCGAAACGAAGTTCCCTTGCAGACGAACCGGAGTCGTGCCGCTCTCAAGGAATAGCATGTCCCCTCTACCCAACAGTCGTTCTGCCCCAGACTGATCGAGAATCGTACGCGAGTCAACTTGGGAGAACACGGCGAAAGCAAGACGAGTCGGTACGTTTGCCTTGATGTTTCCAGTAATGACATCCACGGATGGGCGCTGTGTCGCCAGAAGCAAATGAATACCACAAGCACGTGCCTTCTGAGCAATCCGGATAATGCAATCCTCCACATCCTGCGGCGAGACCATCATCAGGTCCGCCAACTCATCAATGATGATCACGATATAAGGTAGCTGATCATCTGTCGTCTGATTGTAACGGTCGATGTCACGAACACCCGCATCTACGAATAGCGCATAGCGCTTCTCCATTTCTTCCACGGCCCACTTGAGAGAAGCCGTTGCCTGTTTGGCCTCCGTCACGACAGGCGTAACCAGATGCGGCAGATGATTGTAAGGGGCGAGCTCTACCATTTTCGGATCGATCAAGAGCAATCGCACCTGCTCAGGAGTCGCCTTGTAAAGCAGACTAACAATGATAGAGTTGATGCAGACACTTTTACCCGAGCCTGTCGAGCCGGCAATCAAACCGTGCGGCATCTTTTTAATATCCGCAATAATCGGCTCTCCCCCAATGTCCATACCAAGTGCGACCGCCAACGGGGATGAATGCTCCTGAAACTTGTCTGAGCTGATAATTTTTTCGATTAATACAGGCTGGCTGGACATATTCGGGACTTCGATTCCGATGGCATTGCGCCCTGGAATCGGTGCCTCGATGCGGATGTCTTTTGCAGCCAAATTCAGCTTGATATCGTCAATCAATCCCGTAATCTTGTTCACTTTTACCCCAGGAGCCGGTTGCAATTCAAAGCGTGTCACGGATGGGCCTTTGACGATCCCTACTACCTGAGCGCTGACATTGAAATTCGCAAGCGTCTCTTCCAATAACAGCTTTTGAATTTGGGTATGCTCATCGTCGTCATCGCTGACCGGCGGGCTCGGATTCAGCAGTCCCAAATCCGGCAAGGCGTATGGCGGCTGTGCGGACTCTGCTCCTTGGTCAGCTTCATTGGACGGGGCTTTTACCTGAACAGCAGGCTGCCTAGTAATCGATGCCTGAGACATGTTCACGGACTGTGCAGCGGATGAAGCCGAGACAGGGACATGTACGGTTTCTGGGACGGTTTCTACTACGGTTTCTTCAACAGATTCCACAACTGGTTCTACAATCGGTTCCACTACTGGTTGAGCAATGGACTCATGCTCAGTTGGTTCTGATTGCTCTGGTTGCTCTGGCGTCTCTTCGTAAACCAATCCTGCTGAACTGAGCTCTTGTGGTGAATCAACTTCTGCTCTCTCTAGCAAACGGCTAATTGCAGATGCATAGGCAGGCTCTTCGACGCCATCGCCCTCTAGCTCCGTTTCGACTGCTTGGTTCTCCTCCCCAACAGAAGGAGACTGTATGTTATCGCCATCATTCTCGCTCTCCACCTGCACAACCGCACTGCTTGTAGTGATCAATCTATGCTCGGCTTCCTCATGGGCTAGCCGCTCTTCCATCGGTAGAGTGTCGTCTGTCGATTCTGGTTGCCCAATAGACTCCGATACCTCTTCTTCGACATTCACGCTCGCCATTGGTTCTCCAAGTTCTATCTCTTCAGTTTGTGCCTGTTCTTCCTCATGCTCTTCTGCTACCGTCTCTTCCACTTGTACGGAAGCAACAACCTCTTGTTCTGAATCTAGTGCTTCTGCCACAGCAGAATCCGAAGCAGTCTCTTCTCTTTCGTTATGTACAGATTCATCTTCAACAACAACATGCTGCGGTTCATTTTGCTCAACAGTAGCAGTCTCTTGCTCCTCTGGAAAATACCGCTCGCTCATTTCTTGTTCCCACTGCTTCATTTGCTGCAAATGTTCTTCTTGCTCCAGACGCGGATAAATGATTCCCGCAGTCGTATGAATCCGATGCTCTGCCTCGCGCGTCGCCGGAGTTATCTTCCCATAAACAGGGGAAACAATTTCAGACGGCTGGTAAACACGCTTTTCTTCTGGAGAAAAAACGGGTCTCGTTACTTTTTCCGCTTCTTTTTGTTGCGGCATACGGTTTGGACGCTGCGGTATCTCGATGTTGTTTTTGACAAGTTCAGGTTTCTTTTTCTCGAAAACAGGCTCTGTCTTTGTTTCCAGCACGCGTTCATTTGCTGGCCGCACCGTTTCACGCTTGGGCTCGAATCGCTCACGAGGTGCCTGCTGGCGACTGCGTTCATTCGATTCGGCAGGAGTTACGCTTTGATTACGCTTCTTCTCCAAATAGTCATCCGGGACAACTGGAAAACGAAATTGACGGTCTCTTCTTTGACGCACATTGTCTTCTATATCTCGATTGTTTACCCGTTCTTTTGGGTATATACTTTTTGTTTTCGCCTGAGGCTGACGGGGAGCGGGATTACCTGTTGGGTTACTGGTACCTGCTGGACGTCCTTCTTCCTCTATTTCTTCTTCTCTTTCTCCCTGAAAAAAGTTCATCAGCTTTTGAAGCCACGACCACATGTTGCAACGCCCTTTCTTCACTAACCATCTTTTCCCCTTCATCTTACCACGAAAAGGGGGCAGAATTAGCTGGATTGTGATTTTTTTCCGTTTTTGCGAAACCTTTTCTTTATTTGCGCGTAGAACAAAGGGGGAATAAAAAATAATATACATAGGGGAGGAACACATCATGTGGAAAAAAGGTAGCGCCCTTCTGGTAGCAGGTACAGTACTGCTGACCGGTTGTGCAGGCGAGGCATCCCTGGTGCGGGATTCTATCGTAGCGACAATTGACAAGCCAAACTATGATTTTGAAGGCTCCTTGAAGCTGACAGGCGACATTGAAAAATTGCCTGAAGCTTTCGGAGAACCGGCCGACAAAGAAGGACAGGCGTTGTTGTCCGCTTTGAAAGCAGGCGTAACAGTAAAAGGCTCCCAACTGGATCTGGACACTGTGAAGTTTGAAGTAGAAGTAAAAGACGACAAGCTCCTGCGCGACAACAAGCTCTGGACAGGTGACAAAAAAGCATCTGTTGAAACGATCGTGGACGAAGACAAAGTCTACGTGAAGTCTCCACTGGACAGCAAATACCTGGTAATCGATTCGAACGCATCCAATCCTTTCATGGCTGGGGTTGACTCCGATGCTGCTAACGCTGCAAAGCTGAAAGACTACCAAGACAAAATGAACGACCTTACTTTCAACTTTGTTAAAAAGTATGTAAGTAAATACGGCTATACATTGGCAGACGCGAAAAACCATGGCAAACAATCCGTTACATTGCCGAACGGCGAAAAAGTAGAAGCGACTCACGTAACTGTAAAAATCGACGCAAAAGAATTGGTGAAAATGTTCTTCTTCACAGCTAACGATGCAGTAGCTAGCAAAGAAGTAAAAGATTTTGCGATCGATATGATGGTACTGACCACTTCCATGACAGAAGATCTGTACCCAGAACTGGGCAAGAAAACTACAGAAGCTGAGAAGCGCGCAAATGCAGAAGCAATGGTAAACGAAGGCATGGCTGAAGCGAAAAAATGGTTGGAAGAAACAGGTAAGGAATACACACCTGAAAAAATCGTAGAAGAAATGAAAAAAGAAGGCTTCCACAAGCTTGCTTGGAACCTCGACTTCTACATCGACAGCAACAAAATGCCTGTGAAACAAACAAGCGATCTGAGCGTAACTTTCCAAGCTCCTGAAATGAAGCAAGCTGTAACAATTGGTCTGGCTGCTGATCAATATGCATACAACTTCGGAAAAGCAACCAAGTTCAATGCACCAGCAAAAGATGCTGGTCTGACAGTAGAACAACTGGTGAAAGATGAAAAAGCAATCAACAGCTTTAGCGACAAAGGCTTTGTTCGTCCAATCGCTGAGAGCATGGTTGATCAACAAAAATGGATGGAAGAATTGACTGAGGATTTGGAAGCTGAAGAAGCAGCGACCACTACGAAGTAATATTTTTCCTCACGAAAAAAGCACGGCGCCACTCGCGTCGTGCTTTTTTTACCTATCCATAAAACTAGAGAATCTGGTGCTCCTCCAGGTATGTAAGGACAATCTGGACAGATTCTTCAATCGTCTGCTTGTCGCTCTCAATGACCAGTTCTGCTTGAAGAGGCTCTTCATACGGTGCCGAAATCCCCGTAAACTGACCAATCTCTCCGCTTCTCGCTTTTTGGTACAATCCCTTCACATCCCGGCGCTCACACTCATCCAATGAACATTTTACATATACCTCGATGAATTCTCCCGCTTCTACGAGATTACGCGCAAGCTCCCGGTCCTCCCGATAAGGAGAGATAAACGCCGTCAAGGTAATCACACCTGCATCTACGAATAGCTTCGCGACCTCGCCAATTCGGCGAATATTTTCTTGTCTGTCCTCAGCCCCAAACCCCAATCCGCGGTTTAAGCCGTGACGTATATTGTCACCATCCAGTACGTAACTGGCTAGCCCTCTTTGATGCAGTTCGTGTTCGACTGCATTGGCCAACGTCGATTTTCCAGCACCTGACAGCCCCGTAAACCATAAGACACAGCTCTTGTGGCCTGCACGCTTCTGACGGTCTTCTTTGGTTACCGTCGTCGGATGCCATACGATATTCGCGGTGCCCTCTCTACTCATCGTCTCTCTCCTCTCTTACAACCGCATTTTTCTAGCCGATTATACGGACACCGGTCGCAGCCCTTCGATCAGTACCTGCGCGACTTCAGGACGACTAAATTGAGGTGGCGGAGCCTCCCCGCGCGCCAGCATTTCCCTCACCTTTGTCCCGGACAGCGCGACATGGTGCTCACTATCATGCGGGCACGTTTTGGTAGAAGCCATGTTTTCGCAGCTCTTGCAATAAAAGCTGTTCTCAAAAAATAACGGCGTAATCCCTAGCTCCTCTGGCTGGAACTGGCGAAAAATATGCTGGGCATCGTAAGTCCCGTAGTAGTTGCCAACACCTGCGTGGTCCCGGCCTACAATGAAATGAGTGCAGCCGTAATTCTTCCTTACCAATGCGTGAAAAATCGCTTCTCGCGGTCCTGCATAACGCATGGCGGCCGGGAACACAGCCAACTCTACCCGGGTAGCCGGATAGTATTTTTCCAGCAATACCTGATAACTGTTCATCCGCACATCAGCAGGGACATCATCTGCCTTCGTTTCGCCCACGAGAGGATTCAAAAAGAGACCGTCGACGATTTCGAGAGCTGACTTCTGGATGTATTCATGCGCGCGGTGGACTGGGTTGCGTGTCTGAAAGCCGACAATCGTTTTCCAGCCCTTCTCGGCAAATCGTTCTCTCGTTTGTGCCGGATCGAAGTGATAGCTAGCAAAGCGACCTTTTTCGGTGCGCTTTACCAACGTAATTGGGCCAGCCAAATAAACGGCGGGACGCTCCAGCAGCTTTTTCACCCCGGGATGATTCATATCGTCAGTGCCATAGACGAGCCGAGCTTCCCGCTCCTTGTCAGGTGAATAAATATCAGTGATCGCAAGAATGCCATAAACCGTACCTTGATGGCTCAACCGTACCTTGTCTCCGATCTGCAAGGCTCCTGCGACCGTGGTCGAGACCGGAAGCGTGATCGGAATGCTCCAAACGGTACCATCTGCCAGTCGCATCTGCTCTACGACAGAAATATAATCCGCCCGATTCAAAAACCCCTCAAGCGGACTGTAGCCCCCAATCCCGATTAACTCCAAATCTGCGAGTGCAAATGCATCTATCTCTACCTCATGCGTAGTCACCGACAGGTCTGCCTGTGGATCAAATCGGTTTACCAGCTCTCCCCCGTGAGGTTTCCCACTCATACAAAAGCCCCTCCTATCCTTGGTTTGTTCTTCTCTTTTTCGTTACCTTGCGAGATGCAGGCCACATTCCGTTTTCCCCGCTTGTGCCCAGCGCCCTGCTCTCGAATCCTCGCCCTCTTTTACAGGACGAGTACAAGGAGCGCAGCCGATGCTCGGATAGCTCTGGTCGTGAAGGGGGTTGTACGGCAATTCAAATGTCCGAATGTACTGCCATACTTCCTCCGACTTCCAATGAATGAGCGGGCAAATTTTTAGCGACTGGAATTTTTCATCGCGATTAACAAACTCGACATCCGCTCTCGTGGCCGACTGCTCTCTGCGTAGTCCTGACATCCAGGCAACCGCTCCGGTCAGCACACTTTCCATCGGCTGTACTTTGCGGATATGGCAGCACATATCCGGCTGCCTGCTCCACAATTCATCGCCATGGAGGTCTGCCTGCTGTGCCAACGTGATGTCCGGCTGCTTGACCGTTATCCGCAGCGCGGGATACCTCCCTCTCACCTGCTCAATCAAGCTATACGTCTCGGAAAAGTGGAGATTGGTATCCAAAAAAGTGACCTTGGCATCCTTTTTCACATCGCTGATCATATCGAGCAGCACCATGGCCTCAGCCCCAAAGCTACACGAATAAATCAAGTCATCTGAAAACGTTTTATAGGCCCATTTGATTACATCTATGGTGTCGCCCTTTGTGAGACTATTATTGATGGAAGCGAGTTGTTCCTCTGTAGCTGACGCATAATTCAGTTGGCTCATGTGCCCCCTCCTTGATCATTCAGCGTAAGATCCTTCCTGCGAAGCAGTCGTCGACAAGACAAGAGTCTACCCATGCTTGGCATGCTCGCGCCACGCCATGAGCTCATTTGTATGGATCACGTTACCTGCATGGCTGCTCACAGATTGCCAGCCCATTTCTCTCGCCGTATCTGCTGCTTCCTTTCCGACACATACGATCGGTGTCGTTGACCAGGCATCGCCAGCGAATTGCGCCAGCGCAAAGAGCGTATGGGCGTCATCCGTCGCTAGCCAGTCAAATGACAATTCTTCCTTTTTCGAACCGAGGTGCTTCTGCTCCCATTCGAGCGTGCCCGCTTGGATCACTTGAATCACCTTGCCGTGGTCCAGCGTGATTCTTTGCGGCTTCCTTACCCCTGCGTAAAGCACCTTCTCTTCTTTTTCCAAGGCAAGCAGCTCGGGGAATGCCAGCAGAGGTGTGTTTTCATCCAGCACCAAGTCCGGATATATCCCCCGTTTCTCAAAAGCCTCAAAAGCCCGTTGTCCACAAACAGCCAGCTTACTCGTCAAGCGCCGTACATCAAAACGCTGTTGTCGCAAGGCAGAAGTAAAAAAGGATACTTGCTGCTCATTCTCGAAGACGAGCCAACGATAAGTAGCAAGCTCTGCCAATGGTGTGTCAAACGTGCAGCGTTCGATCAAAGGAATCGGCATGACTTCGGCTCCCAACTGCTCCAAGGCAATCACGAGCTCGCTATTTCCTTCCTCGCTTGCTCTTCTTGCAACGGCTACTCGTTGACCGAACAAGGGGCGCGATTCGTACCAGTTCAGCGATTCCCGCAGACGTACGACCTCACCTACGATAATGATAGCGGGTGCGGTAAAACGAGCCTGCTCGACTTCCTTATCTATCGTCCCAAGCTTGCCGATCAACGTCTCCTGTTTACACACCGTCCCCCAGCGCACGAGAGCAACGGGCGTATGAGCGTCTTTTCCATGCGCAAGAAGGCGCTCCCTGATACGAGGCAGATTTTTCACACCCATGTAGATGACCAATGTTTCCATCGAGGCGAGGGCTGCCCAGTCCGGCTCCTTTCCCGCATTTTTTTCACACAAGTGACCGGTGACAAAAGCAACGGAAGAATTGTAGTCACGATGCGTCAGCGGAATACCCGCATAGAGCGGAGCCGCCATCCCGGAAGTAATCCCTGGGACGATCTCAAACGGAATAGAATGGTCGCGGCACATCTGCGCTTCCTCTCCTACCCGCCCGAACATGCTCGGGTCCCCGCCTTTCAGTCGAACGACGCATTTCCCCTTTTGAGCTTCCCGGATGAGCAGGAGGTTGATCTCTTCTTGCGGCAATGTATGATGATCGGCCTCTTTCCCGCAATAGATGAGGGTGGCTCCCTTTTTTGCGTACGAGAGAAGCTGCGGGCTTGCCAGGCGATCGTACACAATCACATCCGCAAGGCGAAGTGACTCCATGCCGCGAATCGTCAGTAGCTTGGGGTCACCAGGCCCTGCTCCGACAAAGACGACTCTGCCTGTGTTCATTCCAAATCCGTCCTCCTTGCTGCTTTGTTCCTTCACAGGAAGAGTCTTGAACGTTTTAAGCAAATGTAGAGGTTTCCACTACGTACCCGACTCCTTGGCGTCCGAGCGGCTTCTTTTCCACCAGGCTCAGCTCCTTGATACGAGGTGGCGCTATCGTATGTCGCAAGAGATTGTTCTCGGCTGAAGAGAAGGCACGCTCATCCGTTTTTGCGATCACCACAACTGTCAGTAACCGCCCTTCCTCTAGCACAGCTTCCAGCTTGTAAAGGTAGCTCTCTGCTTGTTCCTCTCCCATGACATGTCCCCCCTGACCTGGCTATACCCGCACGAGCATTACGCTGGTTGCAGAATGGCGTCAACCTGTGCTTGGATATGGGAAAGTCCTACCCGCTCCACGTAGCGCCAGTATGGTTCGCCTACCTGACGATCCGCCTTGTACAGCGTGATCAATTGCGCAAGGAACGGACCGAGTCTGTCCACAGTAATCCGCGCGTTGAGCTTGCGGTTGAATTGCGGCTCCTCCAGTGTCCCGCCAACGTAGATGTCAAACGCCTCTACCATCCCGTTCGATGTCTTGACCAATGCGCCTTGCAGGCCGATATCCGCAATTTGACGCTGACCACAAGAATTCGGGCAACCAATCATATGAATGCGAAGCGGTGTTTCGAGAACGACTGTATCATCCAAATATTGAGCCAGCGAACGCATCCGCTCCTTGGTCTCCACGATAGCCAGATTGCAATATTCCGTACCCGTGCATGATACGGAATACCCGACAAACGTATTGGGCTGCCATTTGAAACGGTTCACAATCATCGGCTCATCGCGGAAAGCTACGATCTTCGCCTCGGGAATGTTGCGAATCAGGACATTTTGCGTGTTACAGGTGCCAATCGTCCCATCGCCATATTCGTCTGCCAGACGTGCAAGTTCATTTAGCTCCCCTGCATTCATCCGCCCAACGGGAACAGACAAGCCTGCGTAGTATTGTCCTGCTTGGCGCTGCTCGTGAATGCCGTAAAAATATCCGCCATTCCAGCCCGAGGTTAAATCGATACCACCCGGCTCAAGCTCGCCCACCAGCTCCAGTAATTGCTCCGTGAACTTTTCCGGTCCCCAGTCAGCGACCAAGAACTTAAGACGTGCATGCGTACGTTTTTGACGGTAGCCGAAATCGCGGAACAAAGTCGTAACTCCTGCCGCTACTTTGACCACCTCTTCTGGTCGCACGAAAACATCCAGTTGCTTCGCCAAGTATGGCTTCGCTGACAAGCCGCCACCTACCCATACATGAAAGCCGATTACTTCCTCGCCAGCTATGACTTTTTTAGCCGGAGTGAAAGCCAGATCGTTAATTTGCGCATGCGCGGCGTTATGGATATTAGCAGAAACTGATATTTTGTACTTGCGTGGCAGATTGGAGAAGTCGCGATTGAGCAAGAAGAATTTTTCTAACTCCGCTACGATGGGACGTGTATCCAGCACTTCATGCGGATCAATACCTGCCAGTGGGTTCCCCATGATTTGCCGCGGGCAGTCTCCACATGCTTCAAAAGAGGATAGTCCCGCTGATGCGAGCCGATCAAAAATGTCAGCGAGCGATTCTACCGTGAGCCAGTGAAATTGCACGGCCTGACGTGTGGTCACATCCACCAGATCACGTCCATAAATTTCCGCGATTTTGGCAAGCACCCGAGCTTGTTCACTGTTCAAAATGCCTCCAGGTATGCGCACGCGCATCATGAAGTGGCCGTCCTTTGGTCGCTGCTGATAAACGCCTGCCCACTTAAAGCGATCCATATCAGAAGATTCAATCGATGCGAAGCCTTCTTTGGAATAGGTGTTTACGATCGTTTCGATGACATCCAGTCCGTCTTTTTCCAGCTTCGTAAACTCCATTTTGTTGAGGGATGGATCAGCAGCCCACTTCCACTGCTTTCTCTCTGCCATGCTCGTACATGCTCCTTTGTGTGAAGATGTCAGTTACCAATGCCATTTGAATCGATTGGCTCATCCAGTCCGCAATCAATGGATGGGGCAGGTACGCGCTGCCTTCATAGCGATAAGCCAAGCCTGCAAGCCGTTTTGGGATTGCTTGTCGCGTGAAGTAGCCCTGGCTTACGAACAGAGGAAGCACGAGAACATCCCCTTTTTGTGCCAGTGAACAAGCTTGATCGTACAGTGTATCGGGCCTCAGTGTCGCATATCCGGCAGCGGCAAATTGGTAGCGGTTTTGCAAGCGGAATGTCAGGCGCAAGAGCAGCTTTTCCCAGCGCTCATGACATCCAGGCAAGTCACTGCCGTGCCCGACGAGCAACAAAGCCTCCTGACTAGGCAAGCGTGATAGACTTGCGATTCGCTCTGCTACGATCTGCTCGACGTTTCCGTGATCCTCCAATGGCGGACACCAGAGAATTCTTGCCTGAACCGGAACGCGAATCAGGTCAGTCTCTCCTGTCGGCCATGGGTCTAGTCCAAGCATCGCGCGGATTTCCCCTACATGATTACTTCCTGCTGTAGCGAATAGGGGAACGACGACAATCGTTGTCGCTCCTGATGCTTCCAGACGTTTCACTTCGTCGCTGATGCTTCGTCCTTCCACTCCTCCCAGGTAAGCTACCCGAATTGGCAAATCAGTGCGGCACTGCCAAACGGCTGATTCCACCAACGCCAACCAGTCAGGATCGGGTGAACCGTGAGCAATTACCAAAACCGCCGTTTTCGCCATCGGATAATCCCCTTATCCAAACTTATTTTGTAATTCATATATGTTTACTCGGAATTATAATTGGGATGGATTGCCTCGTCAATAACAAAATCTTTCGAATGATAAAAACCACAGCCACCCCTTTTCGCGGATGGCTGTGGTTCCTCACATCAAATGGAGAAGTGAAAGTAGCGACGAACGGTTTCCTCAATCTCCTGTTCTTCTAGCTTTTGTTTTGTTTTCTCTTTTCCGTTGACGATGATCAACGTGTTTCCCAACAAGGTGATACGCCCCGTTTCCGTCACTCTCGAAAGGAAATACACTTTGTTGAACATGGACTCAGGGGATGTTTCCGTTAGCATACAGATTGGATGGATATTTTCAAAGTTCCAGTGGTTAGAGGGTTCCTCAAAACGATATTGGGTTTCCCACTCCTCATCGGTCTTCTTTTGCATGTAGTAGAGCGATTCGGCTTCATCCTTATAGACGCGGTAAATACCATCACTATCAACAACTTCATCACCACTTAGTGGTACAGGTAGCCGTGGTGAATTACCGCCAAAGCCTACATCCACCAAGTATGGCTTGTTATCTAGCGTTACGATGTTGAATATATGGGCATTTTCAAGAGCCCAGACTCCATTTCCTACATATACGGTTCCTGCCATCAGGTAAGGCTCAAAACCCAGTTCCCTTAGCAGAAAATAAAAGATTCCGTTTAACTCGTAGCACACGCCGCCCTTCTCTGCGTGGACAATTTTTTGATAAAGATCCTCTTCACGCAAAGAGAGCGGTTTCCTTGCAAGAATGTCGAGATTCTCAAAGTGAACGTTGAGTACATGCTGTTTTTGAAGATGGGACAAATACGCGAGATTCTGCTCACTTTGGCTCTGCGCCTGAATTCGTTCTAGATATTTTTGAGTGTCCATCTATCTTTCTCCTCCATTTATATACTTAATTGTTTATAATGTTTTGATTCGTATCTTCATTGTAAGGTTGATCATTGATAAATAAAAATATATATTTAATTATCATATTAATAATCCTGAATATATGAATATGAGGTGGAAACGTAAGATGGAATTGCTCCAACTCAAGTATTTTCAAGCAGTTGCTCGTACGGAGCATATGACAAAAGCAGCACAGGAGCTCCGCATAGCCCAACCCGCTCTCAGTGTTACCATCGCACGTTTGGAGGAAGAATTAGGAGTACCTTTATTTGATCGTGTCGGGCGACAAATCCGCCTGAATGTTTTCGGAAAAGCTTTTCTCAAAAAGGTAGATATTGCTCTTGGGGCATTAGAAGACGGGAAACGCGAAATTTCAGACCTGGCTGGATTGGAACGTGGAAGTGTTTTGTTGGCTACAACAACCTTGAATCGGGTATCTGCATTGCTAGCACCTTTTCTTTCCTTATATCCTCACATCAATTTTCGCATAACCCAAGCAACAACAGAGGAATTGAAGGTTCAACTGCTCGAAAAAGGGGAAATCGACTTTTGCCTCACTTCTTCCTCAATTGATCGGCCGGGAATCTGTAATCTATCCTTATTGACGGAAGAAATTGTATTGGCTGTGCCGAGTACACATCGTCTCGCAGGCCGCCAGCGTATCCGTCTCAGTGAAGTAGCACATGATCCGTTCATCAGTTTAAAACCGGGGTACAGCTTCCGTGAGATCACCGATGCTTTCTGTCGAGAGGCTGGTTTTATCCCTAAAATCGTATGTGAAGGGGACGAACCTGCTGCCATCAGCGGCTTGGTACGAGCTGGTCTTGGTGTTGCTTTTATCCCCGTCGACGCCAAAAAGGAATTGCCACCGCTTACGCTCCTTCATATTGAGGAACCTGTTTGCCAATGGACTCCTCATTTGTTGTGGCATGAAAAACACTACTTGTCACTTGCTGCACAGGCTTTTCGTGAATTCGTCGTGCAGCATTACGCTCAAGCAAAACAATAAGTGTACATCCTGCGTTCGCGGAACTCTTACTCACACGAAAAAAGCTGCCAGGCCTATTACCTGACAGCTCTCCCCTTATTCCTCACTCTTTTTCCTCGTTCGACGATACAGCAAATCCATACTTTCTTTGAGTGTCTCATACTCGCGCTCGGTCAAGTTTTCGATCTGTTGGATATTGGCGATCGACTGCTTTTTGATCTCTTCGGTCAAACGATCTTTCTCATTCTGGCTTTTGCTTTCATGTGTCTCTGTCCAATGCGTAGCAAAATTCGCCGTCAAAGCTCCCAGCATCCCGATCCCCGTTATCATCAAGATCGTCGCCATGATCCTTCCACCTGCCGTCACAGGCGAAATATCACCGTAGCCGACTGTCGTGGTTGTCACTATCGACCACCACAACGCATCAGAGAAGCTTTTGATATTCTCGTTCACACCATATTCGAGCAAATAAATAGCAGTCGAGCTCCACAGCATGATGATCGTGACGACGCCAAATACTTGACGCATCGGGCCTGATCGAATAATTCCCAGTAAAAATGGCGAAGCACGCACGATGCGCACCAGCCGAAGCACGCGCATGATTCTGGCTAAATACAAATAAGAGTCCAATGGAATCATTGCGATCAGATCAAACCAGTTAGCAAAAACGAATTTTCGCTTGTCTTTCGCCCTCCATAGCCGGAACAAATACTCGGCAATCAACAGGATGATCAGTCCATTGTCTACCTTGTCCATCAATTCATCAGTCAGCAGAGGGTGATTAGAGAAGTCTGCGAACAACAGGATCGCATACGTAATCACTAGCATAATGATAAAAATCTCATACATGACGCGCCAGAACAAAAAGACTCCTCCCTGTGCTCATAAGTGCTTGTTCAAAATTGATCTGTTCTTGCATCGAAAAAGAGGCGAGAACCTGAAGCGGGAGGAGCTAAATGTAGAGAACCTACACGAGCACCAGACTTCGAAGGTGAACGCCTCTTTCCAT
This sequence comes from Brevibacillus sp. Leaf182, assembly GCF_001423865.2. NCBI lineage: Bacteria > Bacillati > Bacillota > Bacilli > Caryophanales > Paenibacillaceae > Brevibacillus > Brevibacillus sp. Leaf182. The sequence continues at coordinate 181,950 of NZ_LMPN02000024.1, forward strand.
GCTTAGTAGCTGATCAGCGCAGCCATCAACAAGCCCGCAGCAATACTCAACCGCGAAGCGAAAATACCGACGGATACGTTCCCGTTCGGAATTTCAGACACGACTTTAAATGGTGTGACCCATTCGAACAAATAAAAAATAATGACTTGAAATACCATTCCTACAATACCCCAGATGACCAAATCCCACAAGTTAACGGAGTGGTATACAGCCGAAGCGAGGACGATTGCCAAACCGATGATTTTCCCTCCCAAATCGTGCGAGGCTGCTTTTGCCGCTGCCATTTTCTTCGGATCATCAGTCTGTGCTCCCTGCTTGATCAGATCAAACTCCTTGTAAGGAGTTGTAATCGTAAATACAAAAATCCCCACAGCCAATATCGGAATGGTCACTGCCAAATACGCTAAAAAGTTTACTACGTAATCCAATTGTCCCAACATGTAAGTTGTCCTCTCCTTTCGCTACTTGTCTATGCCGACCGGCAAATAATATGACAGGTTGTTTGTAATCGGTCCCCCGACACGGGCCACAATTGCTGATGCCTCTGTACCGATCCAAAAGGACCCCCAGAGCAGCCGTCCAGCATAAGCTCCCTTCATCGTCTGAACTGTTATCTCTGGAAGCTCCACCCGTTTCTGATAAATCATCGGCTGCTCCCAGTAGAACTCTTCCTGATCCTTCTCTTGCAGCGTACCATCTGACGCAAAAAGCATGACACCGCCACCTTCCCGTCCAAAAATCGGCTTCGTGACGTAGTCCTCCCTGCCTGCAAACCGATTTTCAAAATAAGTCGGCAGCATGTAAGCTTTGATGATCGCGTGCTCCTCTTCAGTGAAAAATTCATTCGCCTCGTGCAAGTTCCAGATGAGCGCCTGCAAAGCCTTCGTCTGAATGAGAAACGCAGAAGGAGGATTAATAATGGCCAGCTTTTTGCGGGCAATCAACGAAAGCACATGCTCACCAGTTGGGTAGCCATCTTCATCCTGTTCTACCGCCAGCTTTTCCAAAGCATGCAGACGGTACAGCACATCAACTGGCAGTAGCTCCTCATTCTCCTTTACATAGAGACGATCTTGCCAAACACGCAAATGCTCCAAAGCGGCAAACCGGGCAGAAAGACCCGATTGGTTCAGTAAGTACACGGTCGTTCCCTTGTCTTCTTCATGCCAGTCGAGCGAGCTAAACCAGACAGAATCCGTGTCATAGCCCTGCGCCCGATACGCGTCGATCACCTTGCTGAACGCTGAACGCAACTGCTGCTCCATCCCTTCATTCGGGTCCTCACGCAAGAAATGACGACAAGCACGACCGTTCACATAAAAAGCCTCGACGATTCCTGTAGGGGTATCGCTGTTGCACTCAAGCATCTTCAAACCTTCTGTCGTCTGGGCAAAATCAAAGCGTCCTATCACAGTCGGCACTGTTTGGGAAACGACGACCCTGACTGCCTGCAATGCCTGCTTTGGCACTCCTAGTTCCAACAACAGGGAGTCCTCTGCTCGCTGCAATACCGGGACGACCTTGGTAAAGATTTGCCCAAGCCGCTCGGTTGCCTTCTTGATTTCCTCACGAAAGGAGGAAGGGATCAGGTGGATATCATAAAGCGCATACTCCTCGCCATACATCCAATCCCAGGTAAAAACGCCCTCTTCCCGCATCGGGCCATACAGTGCCTCTCGTTCTCGTCGGTTATGGTCTTCCACTTCCCTCACCTCACCCGGAGCTGGAATAGCCCGAGCTGCCGATACCGCCCTTGGAGCTGCTCGTGCTTATCCCACTCGATACTCCGGATTTGCCCTTGTAAGACCTGTAAGTAGAGCTCGAACCCCCACCGCTGCTGCTATCGTCACAATAGCCGTCATTGTCGTTATCGTAGCAATCATCATCATAGTCATCCCCGGAAGAACAACCACTGATCGCAAGTGCGGCTGCGACGAACAGACCGACTACTTTCTTCGATTTCGTTTGTGCCATTTTTCTTCCTCCTACACTGGCTTCGCGTAGTAAACATAAACCTGCCGATCTTCATCCACCTCGGCTGATGTCTTCTCCCATTCGCGTCCATTCACGTACAAATAGTCACTTTGCAAATGCAAGAGAGCATCGTCATCGTCCTTGAAGTAAAACGTGTGTACGAGCGGATAAACGCTTGCATTTTCTTGATATTCACGCATTTCGATCTGGATGCTGCCCCAGCGTGCAGTCACAGCCTCCGCGTAATCGACAGCCTGCTCTTCTGTTGAGCGCTTGACGTAGATGACATAAGTGCCGTTCTCGATTGCACAGGACGTCTTTTCATAAACGACATGCCCCTTCACCAAATAATCGCAAGCGAAACGCAAGGAGACCTCATCTTTGTTCACGTTGTCGTAGTAAAACTGAACAGGGTATCCTCTCGCCTCATCCAGCAGCCGATATTCCATTCGTGCCATTTTTCTCACCTCTTTTACCTATCACAGAATAGCAAATCATTCGCAACAATTTTATACGTGCGTTGAAACATTTGGTTGCCAATAAATGAAAAGAAATCCAGCAGAGCCATAAACCGCTACATTCGTCCTACTTCTTTTGTACCCGTTACTGTCGAATCATACTGCGAATCGTTTCATGCAAAGGTCCGTTGCTCGCCACTAATGAAGGAGTGTGATCTTGCTGGAATGGCTCATGCTGATACGGTTTTCCAGACCAGTCCGTAATCGTTGCACCCGCCTCCTGGGCGATGACAATTCCGGCAGCCACATCCATAATATTGGATCGTTGCATCACGATATAATCGAGCCATCCGTTTGCCAGCAAGCACCAGTCCAGTGCAGGCGCAATATTTCGCATGAGACGCTTGGTCTGGAATACAAACGGTTCCGTAAACGCCATCTCTTCTTCCTTCGTTACCGTGTCACGTCCACGGATGTATGTACCGACTGCACGAGTGAGGTCTTGGCGGTGATTGACATTCAATCGTTTTCCGTTCAAATAGGCTCCTTTTCCTTTCTCCGCCCAAAACATTTGACCCGCTACCGGATTGTAGACGACGCCTAGCACCAGCTCGCCCTTGTGCTGCAACGCAATCGAGATCGAGAAATACGGATAGCCGATAAAATAGTTATTCGTTCCATCTAACGGATCGATAATCCACAGATACTCTTCCTCGCGGGGAACCATACCGACCTCTTCTGAAAAAATGGTATGTGTCGGGAAGTGGCGATGCAGTACCTCAATGATGCGCTGTTCACTGCCTTTATCCTCTGGCAGCTTCACGTCGTTATGCAATTCCTCATCGGGCACGAGCTGTTCGAGAAAACGTTCCTTCAAAAACGCTCCCGCGACACTTGCTGCTTCTTTAGCAATTTCGATCATGACATTTCGCTCCTTTTTCTCTTTGAAACACTTTTTTGAACAACCTTCCACTTGCACTTGCCTAGGAAACATTACTAATATAGAAAGACACCCGAAGGAGGGGGGATAAACATGAACACCGACTTCATTCGGCTGAAAAATATGGAAGGTGAACTCAAATTCACCCAAATGAACAATAGCTACGGCTTCTCTGTCACCACAAAGGAGCTCGTTTTTTTCAAGCCACACATGACCTACCATTTGTTTTTGCAGGATATCATCAGCATGGTTCCGCTGAAGCTGGACGCTAGCCCTGTCACGTTTCGGCATCAGAGTGAGACGGTTCACGCCTCGTTTGGTTCCGATTACTACAAGCTGACCGTCAAGTGGGCGCGGATTGTTTCGCGATCCGGTATCGTCGAAAAAGAAGACATGGAGTTTATCGTGCCGCTTTCCACCAAAATGCTCACGTATATTTCGGAATACAGCGGTCTTGTTATCATCAAATAGCACCGTCAACCCTCGTTCTCACCTGTTTGGTGTGGAGCAAGGGTTTTTTATTTCCGATCATTTTTGGATAGCACAATGAACGTTCCTGTACCGTGAGCGATCCGCCTATCCCGATCATCGTAGACACTACTCTCCATGACGACCAGCGTGTTTCCGCGGTGTAAAAAGCTCGCTTCTGCGCGAAGCCGCTCCCCGATTCCCGGAAGCAAATAATTGATCTTTAGCTCTGTCGTCACTGCATACTGATTGGGTGGCAAGGACCGATTGATCAAGGAGCCCATCGTTGAATCGATCAAGGTCGCGAGAATTCCTCCATGAACAACTCGCCCTGAATTGTGCATGAAAGGGGTCAGAGGCAATTCGAAGCGATACGACTGTCTTTCTTCGTCTATGAATTCTCCCTTTAATCCAAGAAATCCAGAGATAAACGCGCTATTCCGTTCCCGCTTTTGATGAATGGCAGCAACAGCCAGCTCGAGAATGCGGCGCTCCTCTTCATTCCCGTCCGACCAGATATTTTTTAATTCATCTAACATTTTGTTCACTCCAACCGAAATAGAATCGATTCTTCTATTTTATCCCAAACAAGCTGATTTCGCTATGATTCCTAAGCTTATGGCAATCGAGAGCAGCTGTCCGAATCATTCGAGACTGAGCAAATGTTCAGACTTTTACAGTTGTTTCTGTTATTAAAAATTGATAAGATAGTTCAAAATATAAGACAGGCATTTCCGCATTGGAAGGGAGTTTTTCAAATTGGCCAGACAACGAAGTGACATGATCAAAAAAGGATTCGACCGCGCACCGCACCGCAGCTTGCTCCGTGCAGCAGGTGTAAAAGATGAGGATTTCGATAAACCGTTTATCGCCATTTGCAACTCGTACATCGACATTATTCCAGGTCACGTGCACTTGCAGGAGTTTGGAAAACTGGTCAAAGAAGCCGTTCGTGCTGCTGGCATGGTTCCATTCGAATTCAATACGATTGGTGTTGACGACGGAATCGCTATGGGACATATCGGGATGCGCTACTCCCTCCCGAGCCGCGAGATCATCGCAGACAGCTTGGAAACCGTTGTCGCTGCTCACTGGTTTGACGGCATGATCTGTATTCCGAACTGTGACAAGATCACGCCTGGGATGATCATGGGTGCGCTTCGTGTCAACATTCCAACCGTCTTTGTAACCGGTGGTCCTATGAAAGCCGGAAAAACGAGTGATGGCCGCTCCATCTCACTTTCCTCCGTATTTGAGGGTGTCGGAGCTCACCAAGCAGGCTTGATCAACGACCAGCAACTCGAAGAGCTGGAGCAATATGGATGCCCGACTTGCGGTTCCTGTTCCGGCATGTTTACAGCAAACTCGATGAACTGTCTGCTTGAAGCCATCGGTTTGGCTCTGCCTGGCAACGGTACCGTACTCGCTGTCTCTCCTGAACGTCGCGAGCTGGTACAATCATCTGCTGAAAAACTGAAAAATCTGATTGAACGCGACATTAAGCCACGCGACATCGTGACACTCGAGGCAATCGACGATGCATTCGCACTTGACATGGCGATGGGTGGGTCAACCAATACCGTTCTCCATACACTGGCTATCGCACAAGAAGCAGGCATCGAATACCCGATCGAGCGCATCAACGAAGTAGCGAAGCGTATTCCACATATTTGCAAGCTGGCGCCTTCCTCCGACTATCATATCGAGGATTGCCACGAGGCAGGCGGCGTATCAGCAGTTTTGAAAGAAATCGCGAAAAAAGCAGGCGCGATCCATCCAGACCGTATCACTGTCACGGGCAAAACCCTTGGCGAAAACATCGCTGACGCCGAAATCAAAAACGATCAAGTCATTCGTCGTCTGGACAACCCGTACAGCGCTTCCGGCGGTCTCGCTGTTCTGTTCGGCAACCTGGCTGCGCAAGGCTCGATCATCAAAACAGGCGGTGTCGATCCTTCTATTAAAAAGCACGAAGGTCCAGCCATCTGCTTCGACTCCCAAGAGGATGCTCTGGCAGGAATCGCTGCTGGCAAAATCAAATCCGGTCATGTTGTCGTCATCCGCTACGAGGGACCTAAAGGCGGTCCAGGCATGCCAGAAATGCTGGCTCCTACCTCGCAAATCGTGGGTATGGGCCTTGGTAAAGAAGTCGCTCTCGTTACAGACGGACGCTTCTCCGGTGCTTCCCGCGGGATCAGTATCGGCCATGTCTCTCCAGAAGCGGCAGAAGGCGGTCCAATTGCCTTCGTACAGGACGGAGATATCATCTCGATTGACCTCGAGGAGCGCACGATCCAGCTACAGGTGGATGAAGCCGAGCTGGCTCGCCGCAAAGAAGGCTGGAAAGAATTCGAGCCAAAAGTAAAAACAGGCTATCTGGCTCGTTACTCCAAGATGGTAACGAATGCGAGCATGGGTGGTATTTTGAAAATCTAGTGTTACAAGTAAAGGTAAAACCCTTCCTCTGTGAATCACCTTCACTCAGGAAGGGTTTTTGTATTGACTTTTCCAGCTATCCCCTTTTACAATCAAGTTAATAATTTTTAACTGGTTAAAAGGATTGTGATAGATATTGGAGCAAAAGTCGATTTTTATCATCGAAAACTACGATCAACTAAAAGTGATCAGTGACCCGTTACGCACGAAAATGCTGATGCATCTGGTAGAAAAGCCGCACACGGGGCAACAACTCTCCCAACTTTTTGGACTGTCCCGCGCGAAAATTCTTTACCACCTGCGTGAGCTGGAGAAGCATGGCATCATCCAGTTGGTTAAAAAAGAAGAAAAGGGCGGCAACATTCTCAAATACTATCAGGCTGTGGCAAGAGGCTTCATACCCGCTGATCATCTGCTCACGTATACGGAGTCGAAGGAGGCTACCAGACAATCCTATGTCGAAGTGTTGCAACGGGCGAAAACAAGAGCGCTCTGTGCTCCTGATGAAGCCTTTGCACTGACATCAACGGAAGTCGAGAAATGGCCGCGCATCTCCCTACAGTCTGAAGTCAGAGTCAGTGAGCAAGCGTTTGTGTCCTTTTTGCAAAAATACCGGAGCCTGCTCCACGAATTGCAGCAAAGCTCCCTGGATGACCCATCTTCGAAGCAGGATTACTACCTGATGATTACGGGATTTCAAATTGATGAACCATTATTCAAAAGGGATGGACAGGAGTAACAAAGGAAAATGTAAGACCATAAGTCCACATGTGTATGAAAAGCCTATTCGAGTAGGTTTTTCTTTCGGACATACAGTTAATATTTTTTAACCGGTTAATAATAAGGAGAGTGAGTTTCCATGGAAGCTGTCCCCAAGCAATCTAGCCTTCCCTCAGCGGATACATCCCGCTTGTTTACGAAACCTTTTACCCTTCTGTGGTTGTCCGCCCTTTGTTCCGGACTCAGTATCTCACTCTTTCTTTTCTCGCAAACCTGGTATATCATCCAGGTCTTATCTCAGGAGGCCTCATTAGGCCTCGTATTTATGGCGGCAACGATTCCCAGAATCGTCTTCATGCTGATAGGCGGAACGCTCGCTGATCGGATGAGCAAAAAGAGAATCCTGTCGATCACAAGCATGCTGAAAGCATTTTTGATGCTGTTGCTTGGAGGAATCATCTGGTCGGGGTATTCCTCGCTTACGCTGTTTGTTTGGTTCGCTCTATTCTTCGGTACCATTGATGCCTTTTATTGGCCAGCTCAAAATTCGTTCATACCGTCAATCGTACCCTCTTCTTCCCTTTTGCGAGCGAATTCTGTGCTGCAAACGACAAGCCAAACCTCACAGCTCCTCGGTCCTATTCTTGCCGGTTTTGTGATTGAGTGGGGAAGTTACCCCCTTTTATACGCCTTTGTTGGCTTGCTTCTTCTGGTTGCAAGTGTATCTGCATGGTGCATGCCGAAACAAGAACCAGCCGTTCTTTCCAAACCACAGCAAAAGCTCAAGGAATCTATCAAGGAAAGCTTCTGTTATGTCAGACAATCGGATTTCCTTCCTTTGCTATTGACCTCCATCATCTGCCTGAACGTATTTTTGATGGGCCCCTTATACATCGGCTTGCCGATTTTTGTAGATCAGGTGTTGTCTGGCTCTACCCTGCAGTACAGCTTTTTGGAAGGGGCACTCGCTTTTGGCATGCTTGCCGGGGCAATCGTGCTCGCACTCACGACACTGGGCCAAAACAGGTTGCAGATCGCCTTTCTTTTCATGATGATGCAAGCGCTTGTCTTCTTTGCTTTTAGTCTCACCGAACAGTTCTGGCTCAGCTTGCTTATTCTGTTTACCCTCGGCGTCACATTTTCTCTCATTAATATTCCGATTCTCTCTTTTGTTCAGGAAAAGGTGCCACAAGCCTCGTTAGGGAAAGTCATGAGTTTGGTCTCGCTCTCCTCTTTAGGCTTGCAGCCGATTTCACAGGCGATGACGAGTCTATTGATCGCATGCGGACTTACGGCCAAGGAAGTGATGCTGCTTGCCTCCATCCCCCTCTTTCTTGCTTCCTGTTTCTTTTATTGGCGGCAAAAGTACGCTCGGCCTGCAAAGAGATCCGATTGAGTTTTGCGCGAAAGCAAAAAGGGATGATCTGCAATGGATCATCCCTTTTTCCTATCATGTTTACAAAACTTGCCTCTTCGCTCATCGCAACTTTACAGTTTGCGAGACGTATTAGTAAGTAGAGAGCCAAACGAGTAGATTACAAGACTCGCCGTGCCGAAACGAAGCGTTTCTCCCAGGACGTACCCTTAAAGGTCGAATACGTCACTCCTGGTTTTCCATATGTATGTAAGAGTTTGTTGTTGCCTGCATAAATCGCCACGTGTGTAATCCGTTTGGACGTCGTCGTTGTACTCGCCTTGAAGAACACCAGGTCTCCTTTTTTCAGGCTCGACTTGGACACACTCGTTCCTACCTTGGCTTGATCGCGAGAAGTGCGTGGCAAGCTCTTGCCGACTGCGACTTTAAAAACGCGCTTTGTAAAGGAAGAGCAATCAAATACGGCTGTGGTATTACTGCTCGCACCGAATTTATAAGGAGTACCCATATACTTTCTTCCCGTGGCAATGACCTTGTCCGCCTTGGATTGCGTCCATGCAGCCTCCGCTACATTTTGCTCTCCTGGCAGTGGAGCGACAATCGCTGTGACTCCCAATGTTACTCCCATTACGATTCCTATGAGGGCTTTCTGTAATTTCATGCTGTTCATCCTCCCTTTTCTTTTGAAAAAAGATCCCTGCTCAACAAGGGACCATTTTATGCAAAGTTTGGCTGACCTCTCACTTGTTCTCTACTTTACCAAAGCTCACCCTCTATGAAATTACCAAAAACTTACCAAAAACTATTTTCTCAACTGGATACGATTACCGCTTGACGCCTTCACGCTTGATTTAACAGGCATTCCTCAAATTTTCAGTCTATTTCCTTACCAGAATGTCCCTCGCAAATTGGCAAAATTTATCCAGCCCTCATTTGTTAAAACCCGTGTTCTATGCGACTTTTGTCCTAGTCTCATTTACAAAAAACCCCTTTTCCCTCCTTTTTCACGTAATCTGCATTTGGAATCTCTCTTCCCTTTCTTCTCTCTCTACTTGCAACTAGCAGGGAGTCATCGTAAAGTAGATAGGAGTTCGTTTTGAAGGAGGCACATATGCGACTGCGTAACATTCCAGGTGCCGAAGCGGCCCTGAGAGAATATCCGACGTTCGTAGACAATCCCCTTTCCTATAAAGGAAATTGGAAGGAACGCTTCGGGAACAACAATCCGATTCACGTGGAAATCGGCTGCGGAAAAGGACGTTTCATTAATACATTGGCCGAGCGTCACCCTGACATCAATTTCATTGCGGTTGAACTGAAGGCGGAGGTCGTTCTGCGCGCTGTCCAGCGTACGGAGTACAAAGCTGTTCCGAATCTGGCTTTTGTCCAGTTCGACGCTTCCAAGTTGACCGAGTTGTTTGCCGATCACGAAATTTCTCGCATCTATCTGAACTTTAGTGATCCGTGGCCAAAAACCCGTCATGCGAAACGCCGTCTTACTTACAAAAGCTTCTTGAACACCTATCGTCAGGTGCTTGTGGCAGACGGTGAGCTTCATATGAAGACAGACAATGAGAACCTTTTTGAGTTTTCACTCAACCAATTCGCTGCGGAGCGCTTCCAGATGCGCAATATCACCTTTGACCTGCACCATTCCAAGCTGGCGGCGGATAATGTGATGACGGAGTATGAGGAGCGCTTTTCTTCTCGTGGGCAGCGCATTTATCGGGTGGAAGCGAGCTGTGTGATTAAGTAAGTGTTTGAGTCAACATAGTGCAGGAGAAGAAAAAGCACAGTTCTCTTCGACTCTGACACGCCCGCAAGGGGGATTGAATGTCCGTCTCCACTTCAAAAAGGGGCCCGTCGAGCCAAAGCCACCCTACGGGCGGAAGTTTCTCAAGGAAGAAGTGTTCGACAAGCGTGGTCCCCTTTTTGAAGTTCCGACTGGGTAGGCGTTGTCAAGGTCTGCGAGATCTGTGCTTTTTCTTCTCGCCCAGCTTTGTTGGTTTATCGGAACCTTTTAAATGCGTATCATAAAAAAAGACCCTTCACGCTCTCTCAAGTAGGCTTTGAACCTTACTTTTGCGGGCGCGAAGGGTTATTTTTTTATTCTTTTTGCCGCCCGACGCTCTTGTATACGCGCTCTGGACGGCCGACGACACCGTACGAAAGGTCTGCGATGGCGTCTCCTTTGGCTACCAGATATTCTAGGTATCGCCTTGCTGTTGAACGGCTAATGCCTGTTTCTTTGCTGACCAAATCGGTCGTGGCCTCCTGTGTCTGCATGAGAAAACCTGAAATCTTGTCCAGGGTAATTTGGTCGATCCCTTTAACTGCCCTTGTCTCGGTTGTCTTTTTTTGGCCTGTCCGGGCAATGAGCTCATCGATTTGGGCTTGACTGATCTGATCGGTGTCTTTTTTCCAATCGCTTACCTTTTGCCTGAACTCCTGATAATTCCGTAACGTTTGTTGCAGGCGCGCAAAGATAAGTGGCTTGGTAATAAAATCGAATACGCCATAGCGGATCGCCTCTACAACCGCATCCACTTCTTTGGCAGCAGTCAGCATGATGACATCTGTTGTAGGGAACTGCTCCTTTATGATCGATAAAAAATCGAGGCCGTCCATATCCGGAAAATAAATGTCGAGCAACACAAGATCAGGCTGCAAAATTTCCATTTGATCCTTGGCCTCTTGCCCATTCGTGGCAATGCCAATCACCTCGTACCCCTCTACTTTTTCCACGAAGCGTCGGTTTACTTCTGCAATTCTCAGGTCGTCTTCAATAATGAGTACCCGTATCACCTCTTACGGCCTCCTTCCGTTCTGCCGTGCGTGCATCCTTTGGTATCGTCACAGTAAAAATCGTTCCGCCTACCGGATTTCCCGTATGCGAAATACTGCCGTGTACATGTAAAACAGCATGTTTGACTAAGTGCAATCCGTAGCCATGATTCTGCTGTTGTTTGGTAGAGAAGCCCAGCTCAAAGATTCGTTCAGCATTTTCTTCGGAGATGCCTGGTCCTCGGTCCTCTACCTCTATAAGCAAGACCTCTTCCATATTGAGCAAAAAGATCGTGATTTCTGGTGCAAATGCACCTGGCGCTTTTACAGCATCCATCGCATTATCTATCAAATTGCCAAGAATGACAATCAGTTGCGAGCGATCAATCGAGGCTGGAATGTCACGGAAGTTGCTTTCTGGATCAATTTTCAATTCCACTTTGCGTTCGTTGGCTTGGTTCAGCTTCCCGAGCAATAAGCCACCTATCAGCGGGTCGGGGACTTCTTGCATAATAAACGTCGTATTGTGAACATGTACATTCAACTCAGCAGAGATTGTTTCAATGGCTTCCTGGTACGATTCAAGCTGGATGAGGCCCGATATGAGATGCAGTTTGTTGGAATACTCATGCGTCTGGGAACGAAGGACTTCCGCGTACTCCTTCACGCGCGACAGCTCCTGTGTGACCTCGAACAGCTCGGACCGATTGCGAAAGCTCGCTACCGCACCCATTACATGGCGCTCCTTATCCATAATCGGGACCCGGTTCACGACTAATACATGCTCGTCCACATTCGTTTCGCGGTCAAATTCGGCTTTCCCTGTCTCAATCACCTCATGAAGGCCCAGCGAACGAACCAGCTCGTCCTGTTTGTCCATGATACTGTCTTTATCCTTCGCTTTCCCCAGCATATGGAGCGCGGTCTGATTTGCGAGCGTGATCGCTCCTTCCTTATTGACTGCCACAATGCCTTCGCGAATTGATTCCAGTACAGCTTGATTTTCCTGATACAATCGCCCGATTTGTTCAGGCTCCAAACCAAATATCGCTTTTTTTACATTTTGTGAAAGAATGAGCGTAGCCACCACACCCAAGAGCAAGGTGACGATGCCGATGACGAAGATTCGATTGCGATACGATTCGATCGTTTCATTTATATCCTCAAACAAAAAGCCGACAGAAACGACCCCCATCACCTTTCCTTCCTCATCATAGATCGGAGTCTTTCCTCTCAATCCGGGGCCAAGCGAACCGACTGTTTCAGAGATGATGGATTGCCCCTCAAATACTGCTTCGTTGTCGCCTCCCACCATCTTTTTGCCAATCTGCTCTGGATCAGGATGTGAATAGCGGATGCTTTGCAAATTTCCTACGGTGATAAATGCCGCATTCGTGTCCACGCGTATTTTTTCCACGATTGGATTGATAATCTTGGCAGGATCTTCTGCGTCAAACGCCTGTTTGATCTCGGACATCTGCGCGACGGTCTTGGCGGTATGCAGTGCGCGCGTCCCGATCTCATGCTCCAATACGCCCGCCAGCATCTGTTCAAACATCGTACCGAGTATGACAATCACGCCAAAAAGGAGCGAGCAAATAATCAACATCAGCTTGCTGTGAAAACGCACATCGTTCCCTCCTCTTCTTCTCATTGTATCTCATTTCGCTCGATGACGAAAAAAGAGGCCATGAGCAGGCCTCTTCTTTATTTCTTCCTTTTTATAGTTGACTAGAACGAGATGACTCCGGTAAGAAGAGCAAGCGCAATCATCACGATCGATGTTCCAAACGCCCATTTCAGGATGAACTTTTGGGTTTCCGCATAATCGACCCCAACCATTCCGATCAACAGGTATTGTGCTGCAAACAACGGGCTGAGTACATGCAGCGGTTGACCCAGGATGGAAGCGCGACCAATTTCCGCAGGATCGATTCCGTAAGCTGCTGCTGCATTCGCCAGGATTGGAACGATCCCGAAGTAATACGCATCGTTTGACATGAAATAGGTGAATGGCATGCTTGTCAGCGCTACGAGTAGAGGCATATGGGAACCAAGTGAATCCGGAATCCAGGAAACGAGTGTGCTCGCCATCGCATCGATCATTTTCGTTTCGGTCAGGATGCCTGTAAAGATTCCCGCAGCGAAAACCATGGACACGGTAGCCAGTGCGTTAGCTGCGTGGGCTGCAATTCGCTCTTTCTGATCTTGCATTTTCGGATAATTAATAAACAGGGCAATGGCAAAAGCGAGCATGAACATCGTCGGCAATGGCAAGAAGCTCGTAATCAGACCGACCATCAAGGCTGCTGTCAACAACAGATTGAACCAGATCAGTCGCGGACGTTTCAGTGCAGCAGTCTCATCCGTCGCCGCTACTTCTTGTCCTGCAAGCGATTGCAAATCTTCATCTGGTATCTCCATAATCCCCAGACGCTTACGCTCTTGTTTGCCCAGAATACAGGCTACGATCATCACCCACGCAATTCCGCCAATCATCACAGGAATAACAGGGACGAAAATATCGGAAACATCCATATGGAGTACACTCATGACACGTGCTGTTGGTCCACCCCAAGGCGTCATGTTCATGACACCGAGTGCGAGCATCGGCATGACCGCCAAAATCATCGGTCTGATTCCCAGCTTGCGATACAAAGGCAGCATCGCCGTAACGGTAATCATATAAGTCGTGGTCCCATCTCCATCCAGTGCAACCAAGGTAGCGAGAATCGCTGTACCTACAATAACCTTCAGTGGGTCACCCTTCACCATTTTCACGATTTTCTTAATTAATGGGTCAAACAGACCTGCATCCATCATGACTCCAAAGTATAGAATGGCGAACAACAGCATAATTCCCGTAGGCGCAATTTTTTTGATGCCTGCAAGCATCATGTCGCCAATTTCTGTACCAAATCCGCTAATCAACGCAAAAACAACAGGAACAACAATTAAAGCAACTAATGCCGAAAGCCGTCTCGACATAATCAAGTACATGAAAACGGCTACCATGAGAAATCCAAGTAATGCCAGCATATCCTAGTTCCCCCTTGCAAGAATGCGCTTACAATGATGTTGTAGCAACCATGACGAATGCGCTTTCATATTGTGCTGTCATTATAACAATGTTCGTAAAAATCCGAATAGAATATGCGCATAAACTGTTTTAACCGCATTTCCTCTATTAACATCATAAAAATTACGAAATGCGCATATGGTGATCGCCCATGAAAGGGCGAAAAAAAAAGAACGGCACGAATCAGCCGTTCTCTTGTTTTTTTATACATCTCTCTTTTGAAAAACCCGAATGGACAGCCCCAACGCTACGACGCCATAAAGAATGGTGTAGATGAGCATGGCAGTACTTGGAGGCGAAGTCGTACCGAAAATGCCTTGCGAAGCAAAGGACAGCGGATCGTCAGCCGAATCAAATAACGAAAGTGTCGCTTGCCTGAACAATGAATCTGCTGGGAAGAGCAGACTGGAAATAATCCCGATGTTAGTAAGCGAGCTATTGCTAAAGACCGCACCAAGTTGCTCAATAAAGCCGCCAACGAAGCTGATCCCGTACAGAATGATCAGGATAATACCACCCGTCACCGTGGTGGTGATACTGCTTAAAAGCATAGCTACACAGACAAGAATGATCGGCATGCTAACGAAGAAAGCACCTGCTTTCAGGATTTGGCTAGCATCCACCTGAACAGCCAGCATACCTTCCCCCACCCATTGGTTAATCGCCAATAATCCGGTAAACATCAGGAGTGCGTACAACCCCAGCATACTCGCCAACCCGAAAAATTTCCCCAGCACATATTTGTAGCGAGGGAGTGCGCGTGCCAGCCACGTATCGATTTGATGGCTTTCGATTTCAGAGGCAATGCTTCCTACACTGCTCAAAATTGCCAGGAGTGCCGTAATGACAGAGCCAAAGTACAAGCCCATGCCCAGCATCTGCGTGGAGAGAACCTGCTTTTCCAACAATCTCTCCACGCCCGCGTCCCCTAACATATCTTTCATTTCTTTAACCGCATAGCCTGTGGCAAGTCCAAACAGCAATAGGAAGGCCAGCGACATGATCAGCGTAATCGTGAAAATACGCTTGGAGATCATTTCTCTATACGTGATTTTGATGATCGGCCACATGTCGTTCCCCCTCCTTTCTCTGCACCCAGTACAGGAATACGTCTTCGAGTGATTGCTGCTTGCGCACGACTTCGTGTACCCCAGCCCCGGATGCAATTAACTGTTGCAACAGAGCGGGTACCCGATCGTCCTGATCCAGCGTCATTAACCATGTATCACGGTCTTCCTCTTGTCTTACGAGACGACTCTCTGTGACGAAGGAAGGAAGCTCGTTATGAAAACCTGCGCTATCCTTGTCCACTGTCAATTCAATTTGTGGTTGGACGCTGCTCAGCTTGCGCCAGTCGCCATGTACGACCAGCTCACTGCGGTGAATGATCCCGACGTAGTTGCACACGCTCTCCATTTCACTCAGTAGATGACTGTTGAGAAAAATAGTCTTTCCCTGGTCACGCAGCCGCGCAATCAGCTCGCGTACTTCTTTCCGCCCGATTGGGTCCAGCGCGGAGGTCGGCTCATCGAGGAAGATCAGCTCTGGATCGGATAAAAGAGCGCAGGCAATCCCGATACGCTGCTGCATGCCTTTGGAATAGCCTCGAATACGTTCACGCTCGCGTCCAGCCATTCCAACCAGCTCAACGACATTTTTTATCACGGATTTGCTCTCACGATATGTTAATCCACACAACTCGGCATGATGTTCCAAGAGCTGCTGGCCCGTCAACCAATCTGGATAGCGAAACAGCTCTGGCAAGTACCCTACCTTTTTTCGCGATTCTACACTGCCAATCGGCTGCCCAAGCATAACCGCTTTGCCATTCGTTGGGTGCAATAACCCGAGCATCGTTCGGACAAAGGTACTTTTACCCGCTCCATTTTGCCCGAGGAAACCAAATACGGAGCCGCGCGGTACTTGTAGTGTAATATTTTTGCAGCCAGCTTTCCCGTTATATTGCTTGGTCAACTCCCAGGTCTCTATCACATAATCTGACATCGCTTACCTCACTTTCCCCATTGCAAACGGGACAAAGCAGAGCCCTCCTTCTTCAGGAAAACTCTGCCAATACCCCACTATTTGTTTACTTATTTCAGTTGATTTGCAAAATCCAACAGCCCATCCGCGTTCTTTTCGCTGCCTTCCAGCATGTGAATCTGTCCATCCTGCTGCCACATCAGATGTGTATTGTATTTACCTGTGATCAGCATGCCGTTTTGACCGTTCACTTTTACTTCCTTCATCTGGCTCTCGCCGTCTGCCATGTATGGCACAGGGAGGGTATGCTGCCAGTCTTCGATGCTAATCATCTGCTTTTTCACTTGATCTGGAATGAACGGCAGGGCCAAGAGTGTCTCGCGAAGCTGTGCCAGATCGACTCCCTCTGGTGCGCTTAGCTCAGGAGCGTCTACGACAGAGTAGCCAATATTTTCTTTTCCGACAATCATCCAGACCTGCTGCATCTGTGGAATCTTCAAGGAGAAGCGTTTGCCACTCAGCTTTTCATCAAAGCGCGCCTCTACCTGCAATTGCGCCAGTAGCTTGTTTGCACGATCGGCATCGATCTCCATGTGCATGGTAAAAGGAGATTGGATGTTTACACTATCTACCGTGACGTCCTGCGGCAGGTGTGGCAGCTTCACGCCAGCCTTTTCAGCGGATTCCTTGTTGTTGTAATAATAGCTTCTTTGCTCAAGTTTCTCTTGATCGCTTTCATCCATCCAGATTTTTCCGATCCCAGGCAGTTCCGTCTCGCCCCAATTGCCGTTTGCGATCCATTGTTCCAGCTCTTGCATATCTTCTTGCGTCACTTTGACAAACTCAACTTTATCCATGCGGAAAATGGACAGAAAATCGTTCGCTGCTGCTTGTACTTGTGGGAAAGACAGGGACACAGCTAATACTGCTGCTGCCGAAGCACCTGTCACCCATCTTTTGGTTTGCTTGTTCATCTGATTCCAGCTCCTTCTGATTGTTGCTCGATTGGTTATCGCTTGTCGATCTTGTGCATTTGTGTTCGTCGGTTTCTCGATTGTTTGCGAAAAACGCTGCCACGCTGCTTCCGTATTGACCCTCACATCGTTTGTCTCGGAAAAAGCATGCTCCATCTTCTCACGCGTCCAGCTATCCAAAGCGGACAGTTCGTCTAGCTGTGTGCGGCAGGTTACACAGTACTCCAGATGAAGCAGGAATTGCTCACTTTCTTTTGAGCTGCACTCACCGTCTAAGAACGCCTGGATAAAGCCTGTATCGGCACATTTCATTCCTCTTCCCCCCTCATCCGGCCATATATGGTACGAAATTTACTTTTCGCTCTCGCGAGGAGTGTTCCCACCGAGCTGATCTGCGTGCCGGTCGCTTTCGCCAACTCCGCATAAGGAAATCCGGAATATTTCATGACCAGCAAGGTTCGTTCCCGCTCGTCTAGCTGCTCTAGCACATCACGGACGACACTCTGGGACTCTTTTGCAAGCCACATCTCTTCTGAAGAAGGGCTGACATGTTCTTGCTCAGATGCACTTCGCTCTTGTCTTGCGTACCTGCGTTTTTCTGAACGAAGATAATTGTACGCTGCGTAGAGTGCGGACTTGGACAGCCATGCCGGGATATGTTCGATCACCGTGCGATCGGTATGGTAAAAGGAGAGAAATACATCCTGTGCAATATCTTCTGCCGTCTGTTGATCTTTCACAATTCGCATGATCTGTCTGACCACAAACGGATAATAGGTCGTAAACAATTCTTGAAAGGAATCTGTATGATCCTCTACTCGAGCATGGTTCATCACCAGGTTTGCTTGCACCTCCACTGGATTCCTCCTTCCTGCGTGCGCTATTGACGAATGCCTCTACTGCTTCGTTCATCTAATAGAAACCGCCAAGGAGATTTTTGTGACAGGAAGAATGAAAATTATTTTTCATCGAAAAATAGATCGGGCTTCTCCAGGAAACGACGCGTCAATTGATAGTGCTCTGTATCCCGATATTTCACCTCTTGAGCGGGCGATTCGTCAAAATTGAGGATAGTCGCTCCGGGATAACCCAACAGAATCGGCGAGTGCGTCGCAATAATGAATTGGGCGCCTTCCTCTATCAAATCACGCATGAGATAAAGAAAAGCAATCTGGCGCTTGGGTGAAAGAGCAGCCTCGGGCTCATCCAGCAGGTAGATTCCCCTGCCGTTGAAGCGATTGGCAAACAGCGCGAAAAAAGATTCTCCGTGCGACTGCTCATGCAGCGAGCGTCCGCCGTAGTTTTTATAGCTTTCGGAGCCCGTCTGATCTATATGACTGGCAAACTGATAAAAGCTCTCTGCCCGTAAGAAAAAGCCATTCGTTATTTTGGGAAGCCAGGAGAGGCGTATGTAGTCACCCAGACTCGCCTCCGAGCGATGCACTTCATAAAAATTGTTACGCGATCCGCCAGCCGTATGGAAACCACATTGATAGGCAACAGCCTCAAGCAACGTAGATTTACCCGAGCCATTCTCTCCTACAAAAAAAGTGACACTGCTATCAAGCTCGATTGCTTCCAGCTTACGCAAGGAAGGCAGGTGAAAAGGATATTCTTTCGTGTTCGGAAAATCCTCTCTCAGCAGCTTGATCGTTCGTAAATAAACCATTTTTGACCTCCACTCTCATTATTTTCCCGTCTCCCGCCGATACATCCTTATAAGGGCGCCTTTTTAAACGCTCATTTATTTGGGGGAGAAGTATCCGTGGACAAGGTTTCCTTTCTTCAGGAAAAAAGTACATTTCATATGAAATATCCGGATCAGAGCGACCTCGCCTTTTACCGGTGGTATACGACTCAGTATCCAAACGAAGCCATCGGCTGGTTTCACCTTGGCCAAGAACGAGAAGCACAAGGCAACTCAAAACAGGCTCTCGAAGCGTACAGACGTGGTCTCGTATCCAAGCAAGGCTCGTATTACAACGAGACGCGTGACGCTTATCAAAGACTGCTGCGGGAGCGACAGCGCAATTCCTTGGGCAATCGAACACGTTTACTCTTGGCTTCGCTCTTGTTTCTCTATTTTCAATTCGCTTTTTCGCCCGGACCGTTGAGAGATGCGTCACCCAAGACAACGCCGCAAGCTGCCAAACAGCCCGTACCGACAACAGCTCAAACGCAGCCACATGTCGAGGTCATCGCAGTCCCTCCTACACTCAGTGCCCGTGAGCTATCTGAACAGGTCCGGCGCTATGTAGAGTCCCGGCGTCCTGCTCTTACGCAGCCTTTTACGGTGATGGTTGTCCCAGAAGTACCTGGTTCGCCGTTGTTCCGTCCCTTGCTGTTTTATCAGCCGCGCGAAGTCCGAGGCATCTTGCGTTACAATCCGACGAGTCGGACTGTTCTCAGTGAAAAATGGTGGGATAAACCTGTGCAGTTGGAACGAGAACCGACACTTGCCACAGGTAAGGCAGAACTCACGGATGAGCAGCTAACCCTCCAGCATGTACTGATCTTGCGAAACGCCTTGTACCGCTATTATCAGCAAACGGGTACATTGCCTGCCCAACTGTCTGATCTGGCTGGCGCTTATCCAGGCAATTATTTGCCGCAAATTCCAGTACCACCAAAAAGACTTTTGTTAAAAAGCTATCCGTATCATCCCAAAGCCTTCTCGCCAGAGTCCGCATGGGACAGCTTGCGCAATGTGCTGCCGCTTCCCAGCTATCCGGAGCCAGTGGCGCCTTTCGAACCGTTACAGCTTCACTTGACTACCTCGACACATACGATGCAGCTCATCAGCGGTTCCCATCTGGTGCGCAGCTATCCCGTCGCCATAGGCAAAAACGGTTCAACACCCGAAGGCTACTATACCATTCAACAAAAAATCAATCAGCCTCGCGGACATGACAATATTTATGGAACGAGGGGGATGGTCTTTCAGGAGAGCGGGTATGCCATCCACGGGACGAACCATCCCGAGAGCATCGGCTCATCTGTTTCACTCGGATGTGTTCGCTTGTACAATGCCGCTGTCGAGGAGCTGTACACCTTTGTTTCATTGGGGACAGAGTTCATTATCTCCAATGCCCCGTCCTCTGCCCAGCCTTGGAGCAATCCTGTTCCATTCGTTCTCCCGGCTGGCCCTGAGGAAGAGACGCCACAAGTCATTTACAATTGGCTCCATTAATTCTTGGGTTACGTAAAGAAAAGACGTGCAGAACGCCATACCGTTACGCACTGATTTTTACCAGACGCTTATCAAACGAAAAAAGCCCTTCTATCCCGTTTTTAAAAAAGGGGTAGAAAGGCTTTTTCCTTTGAATGGAGAGATTACTCTGCGTTCACGATCACTTTGTACGGAATTTTCGTGTTGTTATTGTTGTAGACCAACAAGTAGTATTTCCCTGGTTTTGCCTCAAATTCTCCCGTCAGTTTCTTACCTGTGTTTTCGGGGTAGGCGAAATAGGTTTCGAGATCATCTTCATGAAACACCACCCAGTTTAAGCCTTCGTCCTTCTCGCTGCTTACCGTAACTTGAACGATCCCTTCCTCTTCAACCTGAATGATATACGTGTCCTTGTCATCTGTACGATCGGTTTGACCACTTACCTCTTCGCCCAACTGTAGCGCATTCGCGTCATCGAATGAATTGTTCGGCTCCGTTTCGGTTGGTTCTGTTTCTTCTTCTGGCAATTCCGCGGTAACTTTGTATGGAATGGTTTCACCGTTAAAGTTGTACACGGACAAATAATAGGTGCCCGGAGTTGCTTCAAACTCACCGGAAAGCGTTTTTCCTGAGGTTTTGGGGTAAGCGAAATAATTATGCAGATCATCCTCGTGGTGAACGACCCAGTTCAAACCGGTATCGTGCTCACTCGTTACGTTGATTTTCACCGCTCCGTTGCTCAATACCTTCAAGGCAAAAATGTCCTTGTCGTCTTGTTTGCTTGTTTGACCACTCAACTCCACATTGCTTTTCAACCGATTTGCCTCTGAAAAGCTGTTGTTTGGCTCTTGTTCCTTTTCCCCAATTTCTCCACCCTGCTCCTCGATCGTAATTGTAATCGATTTCGCAGTAACGGCTCCTTTGTTATCCGTTACTCGTAGCTTCACGGTATATTCTCCCTGATTTTCGTAGACATGCGTAGGATTGGGATTACTGCTGCTTTTGCCATCTCCAAATTCCCACAGATAAGATACGATGCTGCCATCCGGATCGGAGCTTCCGGTACTGCTAAACGTCACTTCCTCGTTTACGGCTGCTTTTGCCGGGCCGTTCATGACAATAACAGGCGGCTGATTCTCTCCATTTCCTTGTTCTGGAAATACCCCATGGAACGTGACATCATATTCAAACTGATTGGACGCATTTACTCTGTAGTTGGTAAAGTAGGCGGTTACGGTTTTGTAGCCGTTCCATGGATGGGAAGTAAGCGTGGTTAAAAACTCGTCTGTGATGCGACTCATCGTCTCCCAGTCTTGCTTCTCCCCTTCTGCCTGCGTACCCGTGTACGTGCCTGTTAACGTAAAGGTTTGGAAGAACTCTGAATCGTGCCTTTTGGTAGATACATTTTGCAATCCGGTGACATCTTCTATTTCCTGAAAGATTTCTGCACTTGCTTTGGGGTCTGGCGTGACCAGATAGTCATCCGACACCAGCGGCACGGTCAGATCAGGATAGCTGTCTACCAACGATTCCATGGTACGGTGGTAATCCCGATTCAGCTCTGAATCATTGCTGAGCGTACGGATTAACTGGTCATAACCATCCACGTTATTGGCCTCTATGTAATCCATGATATCATCGAGCTTGTTCCAGTCCTCTTTCATCATGTGATACTGCAAGGCGTATGAATACGTATAAAAGTCCCATGTGCCGTAGCGTGCGTGCAAAGTTTGAGACGCCGTATACCAATTATTTTGTCCAAAGCGAATCAAATTGTTGACCATGGATTTTCGAGGCAGAACACCTGTTGTTCGCGTGGAGCCTGCAAAAAGTTCCGCTCCGCCTTCTTCAAACCACGACAGTCTCTCGTCTCGGTAAATCGGACCTTCATTCCACAAACCAGGGATAGCGTAGCGCCCCTGCAAATAGTGCGTGAATTCATGGCGGAACAATTCTTCCAGTGTGTACGTACTCTGCTGCGGTGTTCGCTCGTAGGTGAAGAAGGTTCCTTTCCCCTCGATATACATGCCTCCGTTGTCCGTTTCATAGCCGTACAGGGGGTTGTTCATCTTGTACTCTGAAGGACTATTGTAAAGGACAATGGTCAAAATATCGTCGGGGTTCCCTTTCTCCATCGGTTCATCTCGTCCTGCCATCCGATGGAACTGAGCTTTTACCTCTTTTGCCGCCCAATATAACCGTTTGACTTTTTCTTCTGTGACATCTCCGCCTGTTTTCATGACGACGCTCCCGTCATCAAATGTGTACTCTTTGGGCAGATACTTTTCCATGGCATCCTCACGAATCTTGTTGAACTGAATGTCCCTTCCCTGCGCATCTTTTCCGCCATAGACCGTCTGGATCAGCTTCGCTACCTGCATATACTGAAGTCCCACATACGGATAAAGCTTTAACGCTTCTGTGAGCACCTCGTTGCCCTTATTCGGATTGGAATGGTATTCTCCCAAATAAGCACTGTGATAAAAACCATTGTCGAGGACCCATTCTTTCGCTTCATCTGTATCGCCATGCAAGGCGAGATTTCCCAGCCCGTTCAAATACGTATCTATTTTGCCGTAAAACTCCTGTTGTTTGGTTGGTTCATCCACTCTCCACATTAAAATATAGCTAAACTGGCTCATGATACGGAAAACAGCATCACCTGCACTGCGCTGATGAATGAAAGTGTCCATTTGTTCCTCGTATTGACGGATGATCGGTGCAGCTTTCTCTACGAGGGAAGCGCTTACAAAAGTGTTTCCGATGAGTCCACCAAATGCACCTATCACCTCATTTTGAGTATCTGTCCCTAATTTGAAATTCGGATTGTCTGCAATGGCATGCAGAGCAGGGAACACTTTTTGATGCTCGCTTCTCTGATTGAGATAGGATAATTCCTGATGGTAGTACCCGAGGTAATATCCAGAGCGAAGCACCTCAACCAACGTGTCAATTCCTTTAGAATCGCTGCTGGAGTATTGTGTGCCTCTGACTTGCAATGCGTCAATGATGGCCTGAACGCGCTGACGATCGTTATAAAAGGCATACGAATCAGGAGTAAAGTCGAATAATTCAGGAATCTGCTCCCAGTTGATTGTCACCAGTACATTGACTAATTCGTCGTAGCTGAGCTTATTCAAATCGGACATCGTGTACTTTTCGACATTTGCCTTCATGCTCCGCTGCTGTTCGTTAGAAGACTCTTGCTCCTCTACACTCCAGGTCGGCTCTACTGGATGAGGATATTCCCCTGCTTCATCACTGGATTGATGCTGAAACGAGGTGATTGGGTCCAGCTTTCTCTCCACAGGTTTTCCAGAAGGCGGAACGTTTTGACTCCCATCCCTAGCGAGCGCACTTGAATAATCTTTGACTGCCAAGGCTTGGACAGGAGTTCCAACCGTCCCCAATAAAAATGATGTCGAGAGAAGGACACCAGCCATTATGCGGCCTGTGTGTACTGTGTGACGCTTTTTCTTCATGAATGAGCAAACCTCCTTTGAATGGAAACCGTATTTTCGTTTGTTGCGTGGAAGCCGTATTTGGAGTGGGCCAAGTTCACCTTCTCTCCATTTGGAATGTAATAAAATACACGTTGTTAGAATTGCAATTATGGTGCCAATACATATTACTGAAAAGAAGAGGGAAGATGTATACATTTTTTTACAAAAATTCATGAACATGTATGAAACGTTAGACACTGTGACTATCAAAAGTGAGCTTTGCTTAGCGCACGCAAAAAAGCGCGTTCCCGCAAGTGGGAACGCGCCATGTTTTTACGATCACATTTATTTTTCTTCTTCCAATTCTCTCATCGATTCTTCTTGTCCTTCTTCCGGGTTCCAATAATCGAGCACTTTTCCTTGCAGAACCTTGCCTTGAATGAATTCTACCTGCTGCTCACTGAAATCCTCTGTCCACTCAATACCCAATTGTTCAGCTAGACGTACGACGGTCAACAATTCTGACCAAGCCACGTAGCGTTTGTACCAGAAGAACTGTGGCTGCTCGTTCATGTATGGGTAAAGATCATCGAAATCGGTGTGTTTACAGTCAAGAGCTCGCTCAAAATTCACCTTGGTTTGTCGTAACTGTTCTTTGAAAAATGTGGGTAGATCTCTTTGTGCGTAGCCAGACATGGACTGTCCCCCCTGTCTCCCGATTTACTGGTATTGTACCACGCGAAAGAAGCTGTGCAAATAGTCGAATCGGTTTTGAATCGTTCTTGCTGGGCTAATCTTTAGCCGTTTGATGCATCTGGGAACTGGTTCTGCCCCTCCTCTTGTGGAGGTGGCGGTAATTGAATTTCATTGGAGGAACCATTTGTCTGACTAGGATCTGGATTCACAATGTCCGGTGGAACCTCACCTGTTCCCGGATTTGGCGATTGCCCACCATCTCCATTATTTGTATGCTCACCAGCTTCTCCGGTACCTTGGTCAGGTGGATTTTCACCGTTTCCATTTTCGGTACCACCCGGATTCTGCCCCTGATCGTTGCCTTCCTCGTTATGACCAGGATCTCCATTAAGCATATTCTCCAGCTTTTTGGAGTCGATTGGGACTTCTTTTGAAGGTGTGCCTTCCTCACCTTGTGCATTTCGCGGCACGACTTGATAACGATACTGTTTCGGACTATCCAGGACATCTACATAAGAGGTTTCCTTCATACCCGCAGAGATGAGCTGTCTTTCGCCGTTTTCGCTAATGCGGTACAGATCGTACGTATTGCCGTCAGCTCCACCAATCCAGCTAAGCACGACCATCAATTTATTCGTACTTGGGTCCAATGACATGTCTGCAGCCATTTGAAGCTCTGGTTCAACTTCCTCTTGTTTATGTTGTACCACGCCTTCTGGTCGAACGAAGTCCGATGACGGTACACCTTTTAACGCTGTTGCCAACACTTTGGAGAACATTTGTGCCGTCATGCTACTTCCTTGGTGCATCAAATGCTGTTTGTCCTCCGGATCGAAGCCCATCCAAACGGCACCGACATATTCCGGAGTATATCCAACGAACCAAGCATCCTTGTTTGCTTTGCTATCTCCTGCAATCGATTGTGTCGTACCGGTTTTACCTGCAACATGGCGGCCAGAGATACGCGCTGCCTTCCCTGTACCTTCCTGGACCGCTTTCTCCAGCATGGTGTGAATCTCCCAAGCTGCTTCCGGCTTCAGTGCCTCAGTTTGTTTAGGCTTATATTCACGGACAACACCCTCGTCCTTGTTCTCCACCTTCGTGATCGAGTGCGTCTCAGACACTACCCCTCCATTGACAAAAGGCGTGTACGCCTGAGCCATTTCCAACGGAGACGTACCTACACTCAATCCCCCAAGGGCGATTGCCAGGTTTCGATCGTTCGGAGTCAGCTCAATACCGACTTTCTTGAGGTATTCCAAGCTTTCTGGTACACCAATTTCATTTAACAGCCAAACCGGCGGGATATTCGCGGAGTCGATCATCGCCCGGTTCATGCTCATTGTTTCCGTGTATCGGTTATTGTAGTTGCGCGGCTCATAGCCATTGAAGCTCTGCCTTTTGTTGCTCAGTTGCGAATTCGCGTTCCATTTGTTGATATCTTTATTGACTGCTGGAGCGAACACGGCAATCGGCTTAAAGCTGGAGCCCGGTTGACGCTTCATGTCTGTCGCATAGTTAAAGCCTTTTGGCGCATAGTTGCGTCCGCCCATCATCCCGGCAATTCCGCCTGTTTTCGCGTCGATGACAATCATCGATGATTCTACACCGCGCTTGGCGCCATCTTTCGGGAAGTTTTTGGCATTGGCATATTCCTCTACCATGGCATCCTGTACTTTCGGGTCAAAGGTCGTGTAAATGTTCCAGCCCCCGCGGTAAAGTTCTTCTTCTGTCACGCCGAACTTGGCTTCGGATTCTTCTACCATATTGTCAAAAAACGCGCGATAGCCTTTTTTCAAGCTCGCACCCGCTACTTCATGCGGCTCTTTCGGCAACGGCTCTGCTTGTGCTGCCTCTTTTTGCTCATCGGTAATGATTCCTTGCTCATGCATCAGACGAATGACCGTATCTCGACGCAGTTTCGCCTTTTCTGGATTGTTAAAAGGTGAATAAGTGGTCGGTGCTTTTGGAATAGCTGCCAGCATCGCTGCTTCCGCAACGGTAAAGTTCTCATCGCTTACCGATTTACCGAAGTAATACTGGGCAGCATCCTCTACCCCAAATTCCCCTTCGCCCAAATAAACGCGGTTCAAGTACATCTCTAAAATTTGATCCTTGGAGTACTTGCGCTCCAAGCCAATCGCGATACTCATTTCTTTTGTTTTACGCCAGAACGTTTGGTCTAGGGTGAGAAAGACGTTTCTTGCTAGCTGTTGGGTAATGGTACTTCCCCCTTCAGCTAACGATCCTTTTTTAATATCATTGACAATGGCGCCACCGATCCGAACCATATCGACGCCCTTGTGTTCGTAAAAGCGCTTATCCTCAACAGCGAGGAAAGCATTGATCAAAGTCTTTGGCATTTCATTAATCGGTTTGTATACACGGTTTTTCTGACGAATCAGACTCGTCATCTCTTTCCCGTTTTTGTCGTATATGACAGTTGGTTCTGCTTTCAAGTCCTGTAGCTTTTGTACGTTTTGCTCAATCATCCGGTCTCCCGCATACAACAGGGCGAAGTAGCCTCCGATCACACTAAGGAAAAGGAATATTGCAAACGATACGGCAATCATCAGCAAGTTGTTCTTTTTCTTCCTGACTTTCTTCTTGGCCTTTGTTGCCATTATTTACCTCCTGATTTTCTCTCTCTCCCCCACATCTTATATAGACGGTCCCATTTCAAAAAAGTTTCTGTTTTGGGTCGTAGTCTATCATTCCATATTGAACTTTATTTGTCACTGGAAAAGCCTATCTCCTGAAACAGAAGATAGGCTTTTTCCTAAAGGTTTATGATTTATTTCAGCAGCTTTTCTGCTTCAGCCACAACGTTTTCTACCGTGAAGCCGTATTCCTTCATGATTCGCTCACCTGGTGCAGATGCGCCAAACTGATCGATTGCGATGACTGTACCGCTATCGCCAGCGTAACGCTCCCACCCCATTGGAGAGCCCATTTCTACTGCCACGCGTGCTTTTACAGCCGGTGGAATCACAGTGTCGCGATACTCTTTCGGTTGACGCTCGAACAGGTTCCAGCTCGGCATGGAAACAACGCGTGTTTCAATACCTTTCGCGAGGAGTTGCTCACGCGCCTGCATCACGAGGGATACCTCAGAACCCGTTGCCAACAGGATGAGCTGCGGGTTGCCGCTTGGCGCGTCTGCTAGAACATACGCACCTTTGCTCACGCCTTCTGCCGCTTTCTCCAAGGTCTCAGGCAAAACTGGCAGGTTTTGACGAGTCAGTACCAGAACGACTGGCTCATCTGTACGAGATACAGCATATTTCCAAGCCTCGTTCGTCTCCACTGCATCAGACGGACGAAGAATGGTCAAGCCTGGCATCGCACGCAGAGAAGCGAGTTGTTCAATCGGCTCATGCGTCGGTCCGTCTTCACCAACTGCGATCGAGTCATGTGTAAATACGTAGACAACTGGCTGCTTCATCAGTGCAGAAAGGCGAATCGCCGGACGCACGTAGTCGGAGAACACGAAGAATGTACCGCCGTATACTTTAACGCCACCGTGGAGAGCCATACCGTTGAGGGCTGCACCCATCGCGAATTCGCGAACACCAAACCAAATGTTACGGCCATCGTAAGAACCTGGCAGGAAGTTGCCCGCTTCTTTAATCACTGTGTTGTTGGAATGTGCCAAGTCAGCAGATCCGCCTAGGAAGAATGGAACGCTGTTTGCCAATGCATTGATCGCATTACCGGAAGCAACGCGTGTCGCCAGCTTCGCACCAGCTTCATACGTTGGCATATGGTTGTCCCAACCAGTAGGCAGATGGCCTTCTTGTGCAGTCGTAAATTGCAGTGCCAGTTCCGGATACGCTTTTGCGTATGCAGCAAACAGGTCACGCCAAGCAGCTTCTGCTTTTTCTCCAGCGTCAGCCAAGCCAGCATAGAAATCAGTCACTTCTTGTGGTACGTGGAACTCACTTTCATGGTGCCACTCGTAGTTTGCTTTTGTCAGCTTCACTTCGTCTTTTCCAAGCGGAGCGCCGTGAGAAGAGCTGGAGCCGCCTTTGTTCGGGCTTCCGTATCCAATGACGGTTTTTACTTCAATCAAGGTAGGACGATCCAAATCTTTTTTCGCTTCTGCGATAGCCGCGTCAATAGCAGCCAGATCATTGCCGTCTTCTACGCGAATGTATTGCCAACCATACGCTTGGTAGCGACCCGCTACGTTTTCAGAGAAGGAACGGGAAAGCTCGCCATCCAGAGAGATATCGTTCGAATCGTAGAGCACGATCATTTTGCCCAGTTTCAGGTGAGCAGCCAGAGAAGAAGCCTCGCTGGATACACCCTCCATCAGGTCACCGTCGCCGCAGATTACGTATGTGTAATGGTCAACGATGTCAAAATTGTCGCGGTTGTAAACAGCTGCCATGTGCTTTTCCGCCATCGCCATACCGACAGCCATCGCGATCCCTTGTCCCAAAGGACCCGTTGTCGCGTCGACACCCGCCGTGTGTCCAAACTCAGGGTGACCAGGCGTTTTGCTGCCCCATTGACGGAAGTTATGTAGGTCTTCCAGTGAAACATCGTATTTCATCAGATGCAACATCGAGTATAATAGCATAGAGCCATGTCCAGCTGAGAGGACAAAACGGTCACGGTCAATCCATTTTGGATTGCTCGGATTTACTTTCATAAAGCGGCTCCACAGTACATGTGCCATAGGAGCTGCACCCATCGGCATTCCCGGGTGACCGGAATTCGCCTTCTCGATGGCATCAATCGCCAGCGTGCGGATGGTATTAATGGATAGCTGATCAACAGACGTTTGCTGAGTCATCTCGCAAAATCCTCCCTGCGTTTTCTAGAAATTACTACCGAGAATCAGGTAAAAACACACTGTGCCATTATAGCATAGTTCCCATTCATAATCATGTTCGCTTTGCATGAATTAAGGAGGTCTTTTTCAATGAATTGGCTGTATCTTACTATCGGGATCGTTTTAGGTGTTGCTGGAATTGGTATGCTGCTCTTTGCCTTGACCAGCTCTCCGATTTTGAAAAAAAACAGAATGGAACGCCGTAGACAAGCTGCCGAGAATCATCGCCCGGAAGAATATCATTAATAGAGGAGAATTCGCATGCAAAAAGAGCGCTTCTCGATGCAGGTAGCCGTTCACCTTTTCCTGGTGAAGGATGCGCAGGTCTTGTTATTACGCCGCTACAATACCGGCTACGAAGACGGCAATTACAGTGTTCCCGCTGGACATCTGGACGGGAATGAAGAAGTAAAGACTGCCGCGATCCGCGAGGCTAAAGAAGAATGCGGAATTGACATCGATCCAGCGAGCTTGGAGATCGTAGGCGTCATGCATCGCCGCTCCAATGATGAGCGCATCGATTTTTTTGTCGCCGCCACAAAATGGCGCGGAGAAATTATCAATGCCGAGCCGAATAAATGCGATGAGCTCGTATGGGTGGACATGGATAAATTACCCCCGAACGTCATTCCTTATGTGAGACAAGCTCTCTCGAACTTTAGACGAAAGCAGTGGTTTGACAGCTTTGGCTGGGAGCCTGCGTTCGAGTTGAAGAAGTAAAAAAAGCAACCAATCCGCCAAAAGCATTATGCTCGCTTTGGCAGTTGGTTGCTTTTTTTACGTTATCCTTCGCTTACCTGTAACAGAAGGTGAACCGCCTTGTTCCAACGCCCACGCAGTCTATTCCTCACTGCTTCATCAAGTGTCGGTTCATAGCGACGCCCTACCTTCATTCGCGCTTCCAATTCTTTCACCGACCACCAGCCGCACGCTTCCCCGAGTAGAAACGCAATCCCCATCGCTGTTGTTTCATTGATCTGCGGCACCTCCACCGGAACACCCAGCAGGTCTGCCTGAAACTGCATTAAATACGGATTATCCGTCAAGCCGCCATCTACCCGCAAAACGGAAATCTTTTGTCCGACTGCCTGTTCCATTGTGACAAACACATCCGCTACACGGTGAGCGATCCCTTCCAGCATCGCTTTTGCCAGTAGCGGTCGGTCAGTATGCTGGGAGAGTCCGAGAAACACCCCTCTCGCCTCCGAGTTCCAGTACGGTGTGCCGATCCCATTCAATGCCGGGATAAATAAAAGGTTGGTTGGGGCTTCTCCCTTGTGCAGTTCTTCATACCACTGCTCCGACCATCGTTGCAGTTCTTCTATATCCTGATACAGCCCAAGCTGCTCTTTTCCCCATTCAACGGCTGACCCCGCCGCATAAATCGCGCCATCAAGTGCATAAGTATGTTGCGCCCCGCGTTTCCAGACGAGCGTCGTCAAAAGTCCGCTCCCGTTCGTAGCAGGCGTCTCGTTTCCGACGTTCATGTAAGCGAAGCAGCCCGTGCCATACGTACATTTGGACATACCCGGCTCAATGCAGAGATGACCGTAAAGGGCCGCTGGTTGATCCACCTGACTGACAAGAATCGGTGCTTGGATGCCGCAAAATTTATCCGGATTCGTCCTACCAAAAGAACCAACTGTTGGACGAACCTGCGGCAGCCAGTCTTCCTCTATTCCCAAATACCGCAATATTTCCTTATCCCATTTCCCCTGCCGATGAGCAAACAACAGCGTTCGGGCAGCAGTGGAAGCATCCGTTACATACGAGGCGCCTCCTGTCATCTGCCAGATCAGCCAAGAGTCAAGCGTGCTGCAATAAGCCTGCCGCTGTCGGATCTTTTCTTGCACCAGGGGCACTTCCTCCATCATCCACCTGATTTTCGTCGCAGAAAAATACGGGTCAATCAAAAGTCCCGTTTTCTCGGCCACCTTCTGTGCCCATTCGCCATCCGCCTTCCAACGCTCTGCGATTTGATCGGAGCGACGGCAGGACCAGACAACAGCCGGATAAAGCGACTCTCCGCTTACCGAATCCCAGAAGAGGACCGTTTCCCCCTGATTGGCCAGGCCTACCGCTTCCACCTGCTCAGGTTCGGTACGTCCCTTGAGCAGCACGTCGGCCACTCCCATCAAGACCTTTTCCCAGATCTCCTCCGGGTTATGCTCCACCCATCCGGACTGTGGATAATATTGCGTGTGCTTCTGATAGCTTTCAGCAGCAACCCGTCCATGGTGATTTACCAGCAGCACCTTGGTCCCAGTTGTCCCCTGATCAATCGACAGCAAATACTTCTCCATACTGCAGGCTCCTTTTTCATTATTCTAGGCGGAATGATCTTCTTTCTCTTCATCAAATCCGAATGTTCTGTCTTTTATGCCGATACGGCCCTCCATAATCCCTTTGCGGAACAGCAGATGATACAAAATGACACCTATAGCCAGCAAGGTAACTGCCACGATCGCTACGCTATGGAAATTTTCCGGAATGGTCAGGATGCCAATTTCAAAGATCAGCCATGCGATCGCAAGGAAAGTGAGCGGTGTGCGCCACTTGCCCAGGTCAAAGTACTTCGATTTGGGCAGTTCCTTGCGCTTCCATGCATAAGCAGCAATCGTTGTCAGATAGAGAAGGGCTGGCAGTACCGAGGTGGCTCCTACCAGAAGGGTCAGGGAATCGGCGAATAATACAGCGAGAATGCCTAGCACTAAAACGAGTAAAACGGCGTTTGTTGGTACGGAAGTCTGAGGTGATACCTTCTTGAAGACGGAGGAAGCGAAGAATACATTGTCGCGTGACAACGCATAGATGAGTCGGGAAGCGGAAGCCATGATGATCAAGCCGCACGCGAAGATGGAAATGAGGCAAAGCACCAGAAAGAAACTGGATACAGCGGAGCCAAGACTTGTTTGCAATATGTACGGAATCGGATTCGCTGCACCGAGTACAGTCGGCAGATCCGTAATGGCAACAGAAATCACGATCAACAGCAAGAAACCAATCACACCACTCAGTAATACGGATAAAATCATGGCACGAGGCACCGTTTTCTTCGCATTGATCGTCTCCTCGGAGAGATTCGCAGCAGCCTCGAAGCCTACCAATGTAAAGGAACCCATCAGGGCAGCCATGATAAAAGCACCTAGGTACGAGCCGTCCGATTGAGTCGCAGCCGTACCGATATCGGTCAGCATGCTCCAATTTGCCCCGTTGTACATCACAACTGCTCCCAGCACCACAACGATCCCAACCATACCGATCACTTCGGTGTACACGGCGATATCATTAATGCGAGTAGCCAGCTTCACTCCAAAAATGTTTAATAAGGCTTGTACGACTAGCGTACCAATCACGATCCAGACTAGTGTCTTGGAGCCTGTATCCCAGCCAAACATCTCGGCAATGATGGGAGCCAGCGCATAGTCGACGGTTGGAACTACGATAACGAGAAAGCAAAAGGCAATCCAGCCAGCAAACCAACCCAGCCCCGGGTTAGCGAGACGTGTCACCCATTGATAGGAATAGCCGCTCAATGGAATTCGTCCAGCCAGCTCTGCAAAAATAATGGCTACTAACAAATGCCCAATGGTTACAATCGGCCAGGTCCAGATACCAGCCGGCCCAGCTGTACTAAGCACAAATCCATAATTGCTAAAAATGCCTGTGGTAATGGAAATAAAAGAAAACGCGACGGCAAACGAACTGAACAGTTTTAATGTCCGTCTCAATTCTTGCTTATAATGATACGTTTGCATATCTTGCGAATCATTTGCTTGTACCGATTGTTTCACCATGGATTGCCTCCCTCACCATTTGCTTTACACGGATGTCTTAGCAACGATGACTTGCAATCCTTCCTGAGCGAGTCGCCCAGCAAGAGATTGGGGTAGTTCCTCATCTGTAATGACTACGTCGATGTCGGATAGCTCTGCCACCCTCATAAAAGCGGTTACATTTATTTTGGAATGATCAATCAGTACATATGTTTCTTTGGCGTTTGTAAGCATCAACTGCCTGATGTCTGACTCGCCCACATGGTAATCCGTAAAACCAGTTTCTGCTGCCAATCCCCCCACACCAATAAACGCTTTGTCCACAAACAAGCCCTCGAGGCTTTTCCTGGCGATCGGACCGGACATGGCCAGATCCCCTGCGCGCAATTCACCTCCACTCATGATCACCTTCGCATCCGGGTGATGAGATAGTTCCAATGCCACCAATAGCGCATTGGTTATCACCGTAATCCCCTTTTTATGATAAAGGTGTTTGGCGAACAATTGTGTCGTCGTGCCCAAATCAATATAGATTGCGTCGCCGTCCTCCACCAAGGAGGCTGCGGCGACCGCAATCGCCTCCTTCTCCGCCAAGTTTAATCCACTCCGCTTGGCATAAGGAGGCTCCACGTTGGTTTTATTCAGAATAGCGCCACCATGCACCTTCTTGAGTAGTCCTTGCTGCTCCATTTCATACAAATCCCGCCTGATTGTTTCGCGTGTCACCGTTAATCGGCTGCATAGCTCTGCAATACGAACGGATTGATTTTCTTGTAGCATTTGCAGGATTAGCTGCTGTCTTTCTTCTTGTAGCATGGATGATCACCATCTTCTCTTAATTGTAAATCTCCTGACTAGACTGGAACAGGGTCTGGACGTTCGTCGCAAATTCTTCTGCCTTTTTCTTCACAGTCCCCTTCATTAGTATATCTCCTAACGATGCCAGTCGCCCTGTCATTTGCAAATCCATCTCGTATTGCACTCGTGTGGTTCCAGGCTGCTCCTCTTTTAGCTGAAGGTGCAATTGATTGCGGAAAACGCCTGCCAACGCTACCGGTTGTCCGGTCATCTCCACTTGCAGCGCTTCTCCGTCTACCGCTTCTTTTAATTCCCCCGTCACGCGGAATTGAATCGTCATAAACTGTATCTTCACTTCCATGTTCGCTTCATAACGGGTGGGACTGCTCATTTTTACTTCTTTGCAGCCTGGTACGCAACCTGACAGCTTTTCAACATCCATAAAGACGGACCATACATCTGCTTTACTTGCTTGAATCGTAAACGAGTCGGATAGCTTCATCGTAAACTCTCCCTTCTGATGCTCGTTTTACAAGAGGTGCTTGGCTGTTTCTTTTGCCCATTCCAACGAATTCGTGTGATCATCGTCGCCAAGGCAGGTACAGCTTCCTGCTGCATAAATATCTGGCAGATTCGTTTTCCCTGTGGCATCTACGATAATCGCACCGGTATGATCTCGCTCGATTGGTGTTCCTTTCAAGAAAAACGTGCAAGGCACCCGACCCTTTGCAAAAATGAGCGTATCGCACGCCACTTCGTCTATCTCGTCCGTCATCCGATTCCGCAGTTGTACTCCTTCTACCCGAGACAATCCCTTGATAGAGGTAAGCTCCCAATCTGACTCAGCATATTTGACCAGATTGCTCGTCTCTTTTTCCAGAAGGGTCGCTGTACTGCGAGAGATTCTGCCATTCTCGATCAACACAATCTTGCGCCCCGGCTGATATCCTCGCTCTATCAGCTGCATCGCCATCATCGGGGTCATGACTCCTGCCGGACGTGTCCCCGGGATTTTATGCGCCTCACGCGGTTTTTCCAGTGAGCCTGAGGCGATCAGTACCTTTTTTGCCTCAATAGAATAGGTGCCCATCGGCGATTGGACGTACAACTGATGCAATTGACCGTTTCCGCCTGGGAAAAAACCGACGACTGTTGATTGTTCGTGAATCTCGTAGGGAAGCGACGCGGCTTTATCCAGAAGCTCCCGTTCTGGAGCAAACTCGTCTGAGCTCCAATACGGTAAGGTGAAGCCACCTCTTCTCTTCTGGTAATCGATCATCAGAACAGAGCTGACTCCTCCTTCCCACGCTGAAAGGGCTGCCGTCAATCCCGAGATTCCTGCTCCAATGATCACCAAATCATACCTCATGCCCGCTTCTCTCCTTGTACGACAGCTAGATAAGAGTTTCTTACTCCTTTTAAAGGCTGCTTCCCGGTGTGTTCAGGATAGGTCTCGGCCATAACATCGATGATTTTGGGAATACAGCAGTTTCCTTGGCATTCTCCTAAGGTGGCGCCCGTCCGTCGCTTTACTCCATCAATGGTCTGCGGGGTGAGGGGACGCTTCAAGGATTGGACGATCTCACTCCGGGTAATGGAGCGGCACAGACAAATGATTTCTCCTGTTTCCTGCTCCTCTGAAAAAAGATCCGGCAGGGCATGCTGTGCCTGTTCGTTTGCTTGCAGCTCAAGCCCGGCTTTCTGGAGAGTTTCCGCTACCAGCTCTGCGATGCCAGGAGAAGCAGAGAGTCCGGTGGAACGAATCCCGGCGGCATGAATCATGCGTGGCTGTACAGCGGATGGACGGATGATAAAATCTCCCTCGCTGCAAACTGCCCTGACCCCGGCAAACTGACGAATCGTAGAAAACTTTCGAGAGTCGGGAACCAGTTTCTCACAGCCTGCCAGTACCGATTCCATGCCTGCCTGTGAAGTGGAACGATCCCATTTGTCTGCTTGATCCTCCGCCGTTGGCCCAAGCAGAAAACCGCCGAACACGACTGGCGAAACCAGCACGCCCTTGGAGGTTTTCGTAGGAACAGGCAAGATGATTGAGGAGATGGATACCGCCTCTTCGGTCAGGATAAACTGGCCTTTACGCGGTGAAATCGAGAAGCTCTCATCTCCCACCATCCGGGCAATTTCATCGGACCATAATCCGGCCGCATTCACCGCATAACGGGTCGTGACCGTTTCACCATTTTCCAGCGTAAGGAGCAAGTCCTCTCCATCCGGTACAGTCTCGATGCGGGAGACGCCTTGCCCTAGCACAACCTCCGCACCGTTTAGCACTGCTATCTCTCCGAAGGCTCTGGTGGCCCAGAATGGATCGCAGATCGCTTCACCCGGTACTGCCAATCCGCCTGTTACGTTGCTTGTCACAGCGGGATTCATCTCCAGAATCTCCTCAGCAGACATCCAGTGAACATCTACGTCATTCGCCTTTGCATGGGGAACATAGGTGGTTTCGATGATCTGCTTTTCTTCTTCGTTTGTCGCCACCATGACGGCGCCACATGGAAGGAAGGGGATTCTCAGATTCTCAACCAACATCGGCCATAAGCTGCGGGAGCGGCGAAGGCACTCTGCCTCAACCGTGCCTGGCTTTGCATCAAACCCGGTATGAACAATCCCACTGTTCGCCTTGCTTGTCCCTTCACAAACATCAGGCTGCTTCTCGATTAAAAGCAGTCTCAGTTGATAAAACGAAAGGGCGCGTAATATGGCTGTACCGACTACTCCACCACCAATCACCACAACGTCATACTTATGGTTTTGCATTCTGTTCCACCAGCCTCGGATTTTTTGTTTGCAAAATATTGCTTTAGTTTGCTTTGTGTAGTATTCATTATATTCCGACTTGTATTTTTCTGTCAATAAATGAACTGCTCCCATCGCATGACAGCAGCAGTTCATCATTTTGCATTTTTTTGCAAACAAACAAGTGGTTAGAGGGTGAAACGGTTGATCATTTGCTGTAATTCCTTTGCCATCTGGTTTAGCTGCTCTGCGGATGTAGAGAGCTGGTTCATCGAGATGCGTTGCTCTTCCGTTGAAGCGGCCACACTCGATGCACTTTCGGCAGATTCCTTTGCAATCGAGGACAACTGCAAAATAGATGCCGTCACCTGTTCCGTTGCCGCTGACATTTGCTCCGCAACGGAGGAAATCTCCTGAACCTGATCGGCTACATCCTGGGTAGAATCCATGATCCGGCGGAATGCTTCCCCTGTCTCATGGGCGATCTGGATTCCAGCTTCGACCTCTCGCGTTCCCTCATCCATGGCTTGTACCGCTGAAGTCGTTTCCCGTTGGATTTCGGTAATCAGGTTGGCGATTTGGTTGGCCGAGTCGTTGGACTGCTCTGCCAGCTTGCGCACTTCATCTGCTACCACTGCGAAACCTCTTCCCTGTTCACCTGCACGTGCAGCTTCAATCGCCGCATTGAGTGCCAAAAGATTCGTCTGGGAAGCGATGCTTGCGATTACTTCCACGATCTGTGAGATTTCTGCTGAGCGGCTATCCAGCGAACGAACGACATCGGCAGAATGGCTTACAGATCGGTTGATCGAATCCATCTGTCCTGACACCTTTTCTACGGATTGGTTGCCCGCCACTGCTTCGTTTGCCATATGTTTCGATGACTCGGCCATCGTGGAGGAAGCTTCGGCAATACGTTGAATACCGATCGCCATCTCTTCCATAGCCCGGGCGCTTTCTTCGGCACTATGCTGTTGATTCTCCGTGCCGGTTGCTACCTCTTGGAACGACGAGGCAACCTGACCAAAGGCAAGTCGGGCTTCGTGGGCCTTCTTCGCGGAGGTTTCCGAGACTGTTCCTACTTGACCGGTATAGCCGTTAATATTTTGCATCATTCCGTGCAGATCTGTAATGAATGCATTCACCGCTGTCGCTACGTCGCCAATCTCATCCTTGCGCCGGATTGGGATCGTCTGGGTTAAATCCTTTTTCTCCACCAAGTTCACGATGCTTGCTTTCAGTTGCAACAGTGGACGTGCTACCTGTCGATTGACAAACCAATACAAGAGCACGAGGAAAATACTGATGGAGACACCAAAAATAATCAGGCTGATGTAAAAGTATTGGGTAATCGGTCCGTTAATCTCTGCTGCTGGCATGACAGTAGCTAGCGTCATACCTGTTTCCCCGATTGGAGCGAAGGT
This sequence comes from Brevibacillus sp. Leaf182, assembly GCF_001423865.2. Classification (NCBI taxonomy): domain Bacteria; kingdom Bacillati; phylum Bacillota; class Bacilli; order Caryophanales; family Paenibacillaceae; genus Brevibacillus; species Brevibacillus sp. Leaf182. The sequence goes on from NZ_LMPN02000024.1 coordinate 220,047, forward strand.
AACATATTGCGTTTGTCCAGCCATGGTTGCTTGCGTCATACCCGTAGCGGTTGCTTCTGTTATTTGATTGGCAATATCCCGCAATCCCGTTTCAGACTCGTCCGTTATTTTCACCTGCAAGTTCTTTTGTGCATCGCGATGAGAAACGTAAATACCCGACTTGGAAACGATAAAACCATAACCTGTTTCGCCAACCTTCAGATTTTCGATGCTTTTGTTAAGCTCCGTAAGCCCGATATCCAATGTCGTCGTACCACTGATCTTTCCTCCCACTTTAATGGGCGCAATTGCTGTAACCATAGGAACTTTGGAAATGGGGTCGGCATACGGCTCTGTCCACACATATGGTTTGTCCACCATCCCCGCCTTGTACCAATCCTGTGCGAGATAATCATAGCTGCCGTCACTGTAAGCCGGATCGAGCTCTACCTTGTCGTTATTGCGGATAGCATACCTGCCATACAGCTTTTGCGAGCTGTCGAAGCTGTATGGCTCCATCCAAAATCCACCACCCACAATCAAAGGTTCAGATGCTACGACATCGACCAGCGTCCCTTCCATTTGCTTGATTGTTTCCTTGGAGCCATGCGAGACAGAATAAGTGAGTGTTTCCGAGAGCTTGCCTGTCTTGTCCAGCATCCCATTCAGATAAGCCGCCTCTTTGGCTACCTGCATTTGTAGCTTTGCTTCTACTTCATTCGAGATAATTTGCTCAAACTGGAGAAAACCAAACACTAGCTGAAGAATAAAAATACCGATGGTGATGGCAGCCAAAATGGTTACCAACACATTTTTTATGCTCCTCATGCAAAAGCCTCCAATCACACAGTTTGAAAAAATGGAAATCTATAACACGACGACATTTGGTAATCTACCCCATTATTACCATTTGTAAACTACTTCTTTACAAACTTTTCAAAACATCAGAACATAACGACAATCCATCCACATAACAAAAAGGCACCTCCCATCCAAAAAGCTCGTGGATAGTAGACGCCGCACTCTAGGAATTCGTATCGATTACGAAACAGGTGGTTGCTTATTCGTTCTCGCTTCTTTCATTTCAGCAAGACGCTGCAATTGGCGAATCATGAGGAACGAAAACACTGCGAAACAAACAATCGTCAACGTAATTTTGCTATATTGATAAACTCCCCCAACCATTATTTCCAGTTGATCGAAGAACCAATAGCCTGCCACAAAGTAATGCAAGGTCCAAACGATACTGCTCGGCAAAAAGAATAGGAGGAACTGCCGAAACGGCATTCGGCTAGCACCGGCGAGGATCGGCACGATATGACGAATAATCGGGAGAAAGATACCAAAAGCAAGCAGCCAGCCCATTGACCCGCGTAATGCATACAGCAAATCAGCACGAAAGCCCAGATTCCGGGCCATCCAGCCAAATGCCTTCGCTCCCAGCAAGTACCCCGTGCAAGAAACGATGAAAAAAACGGGGTATATGACGGCATATGCTGTAAAAAAGTCCGCTCCTGTATTGGCAACCTGCGCCCCCACGGTCATGACCGTAATCTCATCAGGAATGAATTTTCCCAGCATGCCTGTAACCATCTCCCGGAATAGCTCGTAATACCCTGTAAGCTCCACTTGTGCCGCCTCCTTTCTCTCTGCACTCTATCCTAACGGGTAAACCTTTCAAAAGAAGACAGAAATCCTTAAGAAAAGGATAAGTATTTCTGAAGAATTTCTTACGAAGTGTGCAAAAAAGCTCATTCCTCCTTTGTGTTTAAAGTGGAATGAGCTTTTTAGGTGAATCATGAGGGGTTTTCAAGTTTTTTGTTTGGTTTGGATTGTATAAACTGATCTACATAAAATGATAGAAATTCACTTATTCGTACACAATAAACACTCTATTTCCACTTTGAATTGCTTGCTCTAAAAAGCTAATAATATTCATTGTAATATCAGGGAGAACTGGAATGATATTACTCGATTCTTTTTCTGTAACTTTCTTAACATCAAATGATTTAAACAATTGTATTGCTTTTTCAACATCTTTGATTTCCCAAGGGCTTTCTTCATACCATCCTTCATGAAAGTAATATTCATGTAAAATTCCATCATGAACGGGACGCTGTTGAACCAAGCAATCTAGCAATGATTCAAAATACCCATTCCAAAGCTTGAGCACTTGAACTTCAGTTGATTTTTCATACATAAAGATTATCTCAGGCTCTCCTTCAAATCCAACATAATATAAATCATTTATCACTTCTGATTTCATGATATTACTCCTTCCAATGACCTTGATCTAATATTCTTACTTGTTCAGGTGTAGCGGTTCCCGCTTTTCTAGCAGCTATTGCTTCATACCACTTGTACCCTTCCACCCATTCATTTTCTCCAATTTTATAAAATGACTTTGGCTTTTGTCCTCCACTGCCAGGAATAGTTCTTTGAATTACCCAGGTGTTTCCTTGTTCAACCGGCGCTCCAGAGGTTCTTGTATGCCACCTAACTTCATATTTATATGTTCCGTCATTCCACTTGTAAGTTATTTGTTCGTAGCCATCGTTCATTGACTTTGCTTTCATATTTGCATTTTCAGGTATTTCGATTGGTGCATTCTTTCTATACTCTTTTGCTATATTAAGTTGTTGCTCTTCGCCCATCTCGGAAAATTTAGTATTCTTATTAACATTAACCTTCCTCTTATTTACATTCGCTAACCCATCCCATAAATCCTCAGCATTTTTACTTCTTCCCACCGTAAGTGCCGCTAAAACAATCCCACCGACTGCATCGGCATCGGCGAAATTTAGCTGATCATCCCGCAACGTATTCCAGTCTTCCTGTATTGGCTTAACATAGCTTTCTTGCACAAACACGTTAACACCTTTAGGTAAATCCTCTGCCGCCTTTTGCAAACCTTTTGGCAAATCATTTGCGGCTTTCTCCAAAGCCCCTGGTAGCTCACTTGCCGCTTTTTGCATTGCAGCAGGAACGTCTCCCAGCTTTGATATCCCTTTGACGAAGTTGTCCCACATGGTTGGCTTTTCCTGAGGCTTCTCGCAAGCTGGTCCTTGTCCAAAACCGACATCTGAAGGTCTACTGTTTGCTGACGACTGATTCCCTATCGTTACACCACCTAAATCCTGCCCATCATCTTCAATCTTGATCAGTCCACAATGGAAACACATATTCGTGGATTTGTTCAGCAATGCGGGGTGTCCACCGACTACTTTGTCCGTTTTTCCATCCATCCATGGCATCGTCATCACTGGTGTGCAAGGCATTGGCGTGAGTACACCGTTATTGGCAGCGGTGGCTGAGGCTACAGCGGGATTCTTTAGGCTGCTGCACTTTCCAAATGGCATGATATTAACGTTGGAAACGAAGTCCATGATATTCATTTGCGGCTTCCCTTTTACAAAAACACCATGACTGAATGGCATTTTCAGCCGACTTAACTGACTTCCGCTGCTGCATGATAAAATGGCACCAACAACCACATAACTCTTACGTTCGGCATTCGATTTCTGGACAGAGATACCTTCAATATTGGGCATACAGTCTCCTCCTCTCTGTAAGGGTTCCTATACAGATGGAAGATGCTTGTGCTAAGAGATGACGACCGAAATCCAATCTATATATAAATAAGGAAATAATGCCCACATAATAGATATCGGACACTGAACTAATTAGAAAAAATAGGTAGAAAGTTGCGAAATTACATTTCACTATTGGATATCGCCAATAAAAAAACGTGTTTACCATCTCCCGTATACACACGGCTTGGCAAACACGTTCTTACTCTTTATTCTATTCTCTTCCCTCAGCCTTACGCTTGCTGCGCAACGCTGACATGGCTTCAATGAACTCTTCCTTGTCAATGACATTCAGCTCATATAGCTCCCGAATTTCATCTTCTATCAACAGCAAATCCCCTTCAGGATCGCCTGTATAAATAACCAATCCGAAACGGTGCAGAAACGCCTTCAAATCGAATTCATTCGGGTTTATTTTCAATGAGCTCCCTCCAGATCGATTTCCATCCTTGCGAGGACGGCATCGTAATCAAACTCGACAGCAAAGCCGGTAATGACGATGATCTTCGCGTGTGGATACGCTTCTTGCCACGCCTCCTCCTCTTCCGGTTTCAATCCGACGATATACAAAGGGTCCGCGGACAACTGCGGGTGTTCTTGACACAGGCGTAAAAACTCCTTGCATCTCTCCTGTTCGACAGCCGCATTCAGAACGAGGACAGCTCTCTCAATTTCTCCGGACTCTCTTTGTTTAGCCAGCAACTCAAACGTTTTGACTGAAGGAACAATGGCATTGATCTCAGGAAAACGATCGAGCACTTCATCTAGCCAATCATCTTCTTGCCAGGCCAGGTAGTAAAGCATCGCAGTAGACATGTAACAAACACCTCATGGATATATACTTGACAATATAGGTAGCCATTCTTATTTCTTTTCTATTATAGCACGTCTCGCAATAACTGCCCACGTTGCTGGCTTGACTTCGCCTTTTCCTTCACGTAAGGTGGAAAAAGTAAACAATCCGCTTGAACAGATTTTTGTGCGAAAAGAGGTAGACGTAGTGAATAAGAAGCACCTTGCCCTCTTGTTCTTTATTGCTTTTTTCATCATGCTCGGTTTTGGCATCATTATCCCCATTCTTCCCTTTTTCGCGGAAAAATTGGGTGCGACTTCGTTTCAAATCGGCGTGCTTTTTGCCAGCTACAATATTATGCAGCTGGTGTTTGCACCGATTTGGGGAGCACTTTCAGACAGAATCGGGCGAAAGCCACTCATCTCATTCGGGCTGTTCGGCTTTTCCATCACCTTTATCCTGTTTGGACTAGCTGACAGTTATACAGAAATGCTCCTGTATCGCATTTTGGGTGGGATCGTCTCGGCTGCCGCATTGCCAACCGTAACCGCTATGGTGGCGGATCTCTTCCCTTCAGAGGAACGGGCAAAAGGGATGGGAGTCATTGGCGCCGGGATTGGACTTAGCTTTGTGTTCGGTCCGGTAATTGGTGGGCTCCTCAGTGAATTCGGCTTTGCCGTTCCCTTCTATGCTTCGGGTATCGTGGCGTTGCTTACGTTTTTCCTGATCCTGTTTGCCTTGCCAGAGAGCTTGCCGAAAGAAAAACGGGCGAATCTGCAAAAAGAACAGCGCCAAAATCCACTTGTCTCTTTGTTTGGTTCCATGTCCTTGCTGTACGGTATTTTGTTCACTGTCTCCTTTGCTTTTTCCGGACTGGAAACGACTTTTGCCCTGTACATAAGTGATTTGTACGGCTTTACCTCCAAAGACCTCGGCTATATGTTTCTCGTCATGGGCTTGATTGCTGCCGCGGTACAAGGCGGACTCATCGGAAGAATGGTCAAACAGCTAGGGGAAGCAAGTGTCCTCGTCATTGGGATGATACTTTACGGTATTGGCTTTTTTGCCATTCCACTGTCGGGTAACTTTTGGGTGCTGGCGCTGATTCTCTCGTTATTCGGAGCGGGTCAAGGGATGATCAGAGCGACAGCTACAGCAATGATCACTCAACGAACCACGCAAGGCCAAGGCGTGACGAGTGGGGCAATCAGCTCGATGGACAGCCTTGGACGCATCTTGGGTCCATTAGCTGGTGGAGCGGTTTACCAAGTCTCGCACAGCGGTCCGTTCTTCCTCGGAGGAGTCTTGATGGTACTTCTCCTCCTCTGGTTCGTTAGCAGCTATCGTCGCCTGCCAGAACCAGGCACACAAGTGCAATCGTAAGCCATACAAATGGCAGCACCGCCAGCATTCTACACTTTGCTGGCGGTGCTATTTTTATGGCAGCCTACTGTTCCTGTAGCTCCATCCATGCCGAAAAGGTTACCTCTATCTCCTGCTGAACCTGATCGATCGCTTGTTGCCAAGCCACTAACTGCTCGTAATCGGCGCCTTCACTCTGGAGCAAGGACGTCAGTTCACCTTTTCTTCCTTCTAATGAAGCTATTTTGTGTTCAAGCTCTGCCAGCTTATATGGATTCGGACGTTTGGCTGTCGCATTCGTCACGGCCGTCTCTTGGACTTGCTTGATGGCTGGCTGCTTTCGCTCTATATCCTCCGGCCTACTGGCACGAGCAGCGATCCGCTGTTTTTGCTTTTCCCTTGCTTCCTCATAGGAACCCACATCGTGAACCAACCGCTTATTTTCTACCCAAAACACACCATCTGCCATCTTTTGCAGGAAATAGCGATCATGCGAGATGATGAACAACGACCCGCGAAAATCTGCCAGCGCTTCCTCCAATGTTTCTCGCGCTTCGATATCCAGATGGTTGGTCGGTTCGTCCAGAATGAGCAGGTTGATTTCCTGATGCATCATTTGCGCCAAGCGCAGTCGCATCCGCTCTCCACCGCTCAACTGCCCGATCCGCTTAAAAACTTGTTCGCCGTAAAACATAAACCGTGCCAGCAAATGTCGTGCTTCTGGCTCCGTCACTCTGGCTACTTCACGGAAAACGTCAATCAGCCGCTGATTTTGATCCCCTTCCAAAGCCTGCTGTGACAAGTAACCTACCTTAACGCTGCTACCAATTTTCAGCGTACCTGCGTCTGGCTCTAACTCACCAAGCAGCATACGAATCAGCGTAGATTTACCGCAGCCATTTGGTCCAAGCAGCGCTTTTCGCTCCCCGTAGCGCAATAAAAAGCTAGCGTCCGCAAACAACTGTTTTCCGCCAAATGTTTTCTGTACCCCTGTCGCTTTCAGCACATCCTGCCCACTTCGGTCGGTCTTCATAAACTGCAAGCCCATGCGATCCGCTTCCATTTTCGGTCGCTCGATACGCTCAATTCGCGCCAGCGCTTTTTCCATGCTTTTTGCCCTTCGGTGAAAAGCCTCGTTTGGCGGATTGGAGCGATTGCCCCACTCCTTGAGCCGTTTGATTGTCTCTTTCATTTTCTTGATTTGCTTTTGCTGTTCCTGATAAGCGGCAAACTGGCGTAGCAAGCGCTCTTCACGCTCCGTAGCGAACGCGCTGTAATTGCCGATATAAAATTCGGCTTCTCCTCCGTCCACATGATAGACAGACGTGACGACGGCATCCAAAAAATAACGGTCATGGGAGATGATCAGGATCGTGCCCTGATAATTTTTTAAAAACTCCTCCAGCCACTCCATCGACTCCACATCCAGATGGTTGGTCGGCTCATCCAAAAGTAGAACATCGCTTTGTTGGCAGAGTAGCTTGGCAAGGCCAGCCTTTGTCTTTTCCCCACCACTGAGTTGGGCAAAAGGTGTCGCTAACAATTCTGAACTAACCCCTAAGCCCTGTGTCACCTGGGTCATTTTCGTCTCCCACTGATAGCCATCCAGTTGTTCAAATTCATCTTGCAGCTTTTGATAGCGCAGCATGAGGCGGTTTAGCTCTTGTTCATTCTCGTAAAGTAATCCCATCTGTTGCTCGAGCTCGCGCATCTGCTCTTGCAGCTTGATGACATCGGCAAACGCGCTGGCTACGACATCCGCCCCCGTCCATTCAGCCGGATACTGCGGCGTTTGCGGCAGGTACGCCCATATCGTTCCTTTTGCCCGAAAAAGCTCACCAGAATCAGGGCTTTCGATGCCTGCCAGCAGCTTGAACAACGTGGTTTTGCCTGCTCCGTTCGGTCCGACGATCCCGACGCGTTCTCCTACTTTGATTTCCAATGTGATATCTTGTAAAACCGGATCTGCTCCGTACGATTTCTGCAATTGCTGTGTCGCGACAATAATCATGATTATTTCCTCCTTGAAAAGTTGGTAACGGTTCAAAACAATGGATTTCCTGGTGGCCCCGGCACAATTTTGAAGACCACACCGCACGTGCGAGTGGACGCAAAAAAGCCGCAGGCCATTACCTGCGGCATCGTGAAAGGGACCGACCTTACGTCAGTTACCCATTATAGACAAGAACAAACCGCCCCTGATCGATGCATGGTACGCCTATGGAAACTCCGTTCAGTTGTATGCGCAAAAAAGGACAGACTGGTCCCGTTGAATGCAAAATCATGCGTCATACTGGAAGTTTCTACCACAAACCATGCTTGCAGAGTTCCGAACACGTACACACACCTCCATTTCTCAAGGGATAGGAAATCACAACCATATCTTACATCAGGCGTCACACAAAAACAAGGGGGCCTGCTACGTGCTCCTCGCTAGCAGGCCCTCTACATCTTTTACCCGATTTTTTTATCGACTTCCGTTGCCTTCTGTGGCAAACAACGGCTTCTTCGTCTCTGCATCCAGGAATACAATCGTCGTGTAAGGCGGCAGCTTTACTTTTGCCACCAAATACGGATAGGAAATCACTTGCGGGTACATTCTGCCCGGATCAGGCAACGTTTGTTTGACATACACAAAAAGCTGCTCCCAGCCCTGCTCGACTTTGGTTACTTGCAGTCCGTAGCCAGGGTTCGGTGAGGCCCCGCGTGCGATGACGTAAAGATCTCCCTGCTTGTGAATGCCTTGCTGTTCTTTTACCGAGTCAATAAACGTACGTTCCTGTTCCGTCAGCTTATCGGCATCGACAAGCGTAAACGTACTCTCTTCCCCAGCCATCACAATTTCCACCGCCTTTTTCTCGGCATTCCACGTGATTTGATGTCCGGCCTGCTCTGCCATCCATCTCAACGGCAGATACACTTGCTTGTCACGCACGATTGCGCCCTGCCCATCTAGTAGCCACTTGCCATTCAACGCTACTTTTCCTGTAACGAGGTGGAACGTCAGCGTACCTTTTGCCAGCTTCATTTCTCCATTCGTTGCATCTTGTTTCCAAGTACCTTCTAAAATCCGGCTCGCATCCTCAGCGGAGACATACGTACGCTGCTGGACGAGAATCGGTGCTTTTGCCAAGGAAGATTGCTCTCCGTTTACCAGTATCGGAGCAGTCGTTGTTTGGGGTGTGCTAGACACTGCCGCCTGCACAGGATAAGCCGCCAACACTTGCAGTGTCAGGGCAACAGCCAAAATCGATTTGCCTTTCATTGTTGTTCCTCCATCCCTGATCATCATTTTCGTCATTCTTTACTTGTTAGACATAGGGTTCCTCTGATTCGTTTCACTATGACTGAGATTGGCGAGAGATTAGTGCAAAAGCCAATTTCCCATGACCAGAACAACCGGGATAGACAAGAGCGCCAGCAAGGTGGAACAAACCGTTGTCATGGCGCCCATCTCCTCATCCGCCGCATAGCGCCCGAACAAGATCGAGGCCAATGTCAGGGTGGGCATTGCTACTTGCACAAGGGAAACGCTGACGATATCGCTGTCGATTGAAAAAACGGACAAAAGAACCGCCGTCATCAGCGGAAAAACAACTAATTTAAACGTGAGTGGCATACTTAAAAGCTTCAATGACACTTGCGGTTTGTTGCGCAAAAACATCGGCAAGAGCATACCAATGTACATCATGGCTAACGGAGAGGCGAGCTTGGACAGCGTTCCAAACAGCTGCTTCACAGGCTCAGGCGGCACAAACCCGATGATGGCAGAACCCAGTCCAAATACAATCGCAATCATCGGAATGTTGATGAGTGTCTTGAGCCCTTTCAAGGAGAAGCTTCCTTTTTCCTGGAGCATCATCACTCCTACTGTCCATAGCACGACATCCACGCCTGCGTCGAAAATAGCTGCCAAGAGCGCCCCTTTTGGCCCAAACAATGCGGCACAAAGCGGCAAACCGATGAAGCCTGTATTCCCCAAGCCGGACAAGAGCGCGATCTCCCGACGTTTTTTCACCGGAAGAGGTAGTGCACGCGCACCTAACCAGCCGATAAAAATGCCCAGGCAGTTCAGGATAATCGAAATGAAGAATATTGCAAAAATTTGGTATAAAATTTGCTGATCAATGGTTGTCTGAAAGATCCCGTCTAAGATAATGCACGGCATGGCTACGTTTACAATAATCGTGATGACGAGTTGGCGAGAGTCCGCAGTCAAGGGTTGCCGGTAGCCGATTAAGCTACCGATCCCAATGATGACGGCCATGATGAGGATGGACTGCTGCAACGTTTGTAGTTCCATGCTGCCCTCCTGCCTACATTTCTACCGGAAGCCATTCGAGTTCGGTCGGCTCCCCTTTTTCACATGTTCGTAGCAAATCTCCGCACAAAGGAACAACCTGCTCAAGCGGAACACACCAGGAAAGGGGAAAGGCAACTTCACTACCCTCGATGACAAGCGTGGACATCACCGCCGATTGTTTGTCTGCCGCAAGGACAAAGTGCTGCTCCGCCGGCTCGTGTTCTTTCCATTGCACCAATACTTTGCCGTTGTTCCCGCCTGCCACGACCAAATCCACATGGTCTCCATATGCAGCGTGAACCAATGTCCGCGTTACTCCATCCAATTGAGCGATTTCCTTCAACACTTCATGCCAAGCTACATGCTTTTGCTCCATTCCACTTCCATCTGTATACATACGCCAGTCGTTTAACATGATGATTGACTCCTTTTATCGGTGCGCTCTCCTATGAAGAACAAGCACGTCATTGCTTGTAGGCCTTTCAATTCGTACTAATTGTACGCTTCTTGTCGAGGAACCTCAACCACTACTTCTGCGCCAAGTTTCGTCTCATGCACATAGCTCCCGCATGAATGGAGAATCTTAAAAGAGATAATAAGTGTAAACGTTACTGTAGGGGTGGGGAGGAAACAGGAGAAAACGCTCAGATTCTAGGTTCACCCGCTGTGGGATTGACTGCCCGGCTCCATGAAAAAAAGCGAAACCCGCGTCCAAAGTCGTCCATTCAGGAGGCGTCTCAGAGGTGGACGCTAAGAGCTTGTTTCTCTTTTTTTCATTGCGCCTCGGTCGGTGTCCCTAAGATCTTCGCTTATTTCTCCTGTTTCCTCTACAAGCTGTCAGTTTGATTCGATTTTTTAATGCCTTAATAGATGGAAGATCGTAATCTGTTACGACAGAGAAGAATATTTCCAGACGTAGCGACTTGTGGAGTCCTACCGAGCGGAGAAGGGATTCGCGGGCAAAAGAAACGCAACCGTGCCCACGCGTCGTAGCGGCTACCACTTTTGCGTTTCCTCGTGAATCCCTTCGGAGCGGACAGTCTTTACCCCCAGCAGGACGAAGCCTGGAGCCTAGTCTGGAAATATTCTTCTCTTCACCGCAGCTGCACAGATCTCAATTCAAAGTAATCAAATAGGTTTTAACAATTTAAAGATTGACAAAGGCATGAACGACCACTACTATGAATCCATGAAATCCGATTAACATAAAGGGGATTACAACATGAAAAAAGTCATTCTGTCTACCTTACTATCTTGTCTGCTACTGGGAATGGTTGGATGCAGCACTTCCGGTTCTCCTTCTCAGCCCAATCATACAACCCCGCCTGCTGATCAAGCAGCTTCGCAAAATTTGCTGGAAAAAGTGAAAGCCGAGAAGAAGCTCGTTATTGGTACGGAAGGTACATACTCTCCGTTTACCTACCATGATCAGTCGGGCAAATTGACCGGGTATGATGTGGAGGTTGTCACAGAAGTTGCCAAGCGACTCGGTGTAGAGCCTGTGTTCCAGGAAACCCAGTGGGACGCCATGTTTGCGGGACTCGACTCCAAGCGCTTTGATGTCATTGCCAATCAGGTAGGAATCCGTCCTGACCGTCAGGAAAAGTACGATTTCTCCAAGCCATATACGATTTCCCGTGCGGTTTTGGTCACGCACAAGGACAATAACACCGTCAAAGACTTCAAGGATATCAAAGGGTTAAAAGCCGGACAATCCATGACCAGTAACTACGCTGACCTCGCACGCGCCAATGAGGCGGAAATCGTCGGTGTAGACAACTTCAATCAGGCGATTGACCTGATCGCACAAAAACGAGTGGACGTTGTGCTCAACGATAATTTGTCGGTGCTTGATTTTCTGAAACAAAAGCCGGATACGCCAATCAAAGTCGTGGCAAAAAATGCAGATGGCCAACCAACCGCTTTCATGTTCCGAAAAGGAAGCACAGAACTCACTGACGCGATTAACAAAGTGCTCGATGAGATGCATCAGGACGGCACCCTTTCCAAAATTTCCACTAAATGGTTCGGCGAGGACATCACGAAGTAATTCTTACTGATTGACAAAATTGTCTGTCCCTTTTAGTATGTTCCTATTCAAATTCACATCGGTTTAGTGGGGGTTACTTTATGAAAAAACTATTATTTTCCCTTCTCGCTTCCACTCTGTTAGTCGCATTGGCAGGTTGCGGGTCGTCTTCAACGGGACAACCACCGCAAAATAGTGCCGCTCCTGCCCCAACAGAAGAGAAAACAGAACAAAACTTGTTGGAAAAAGTAAAAGCTGACGGTAAAATTCTGATTGGAACGGAGGGCACATACGCGCCGTTTACGTTCCACGATCAGTCTGGCAAGCTGACGGGCTATGATGTGGAGGTCGTGACAGAGGTAGCGAAGCGCATCGGTGTCACGCCTGTGTTTCAAGAAACACAATGGGATGCGATGTTCGCGGGTCTCGACTCCAAGCGCTTTGATGTCGTAGCCAATCAAGTAGGCATTCGCCCTGATCGCCAGGAAAAGTACGACTTCTCCAATCCATATACCGTATCCACAGCGGTCCTTGTCACCCATAAAGACAACACGACCGTAAAAGGCTTCGAGGATATTAAAGGTCTGAAAGCAGCACAAACATTGACGAGCAACCTCACCGATATCGCGAAGAAAAACGGAGCGGAAATCGTCGGTGTGGAAGGCTTTAACCAAGCGATTGACCTGCTTGTTTCCAAGCGTGTAGACATTACGATCAACGATGGGATTTCCCTGTTGGACTTCATGAAGCAAAAGCCTGATGTTCCTATCAAAATAATCGCAAAAGATCCGAACGTAGCGAAAAACGGCTTCCTCTTCCGCAAGGGCAGCACAGAGCTGGTTGATGCATTCAACAAAGCACTGGATGACATGACGAAAGATGGTACCCTCGCAAAAATATCAGAGAAATGGTTTGGTGCAGATGTCTCTAAGTAGCTTCTTTGAAAACCCAGAACGCCTGAACCGATGGATCGATATCGCGCAAAGCTCCTTTCTTCCCCTGTTGAAAGGAGCCTTGCTCTATTCTTTAACAATCGCCATCGCTGCCTTTTTCATTGGTCTAATCTTAGCGGTTCTCACTGCGCTTGCACGTCTATCCGGCATAAAGCCGCTGATTGCCATCGCCCGCTTTTATGTATCGATCATTCGCGGTACTCCTTTATTGGTCCAATTGTTCATCATTTTTTACGGATTGCCGAGCATCGGCTTGATGATCGATCCGATACCGTCGGCAATCATCGGCTTCTCTCTCAGCGTAGGTGCCTACTCCTCCGAGGTAGTACGTGCCGCGATCTTGTCCATTCACAAAGGGCAATGGGAAGCAGCCTACTCCCTGGGGATGACCTACTGGCAAGCACTGCGCAGAGTCGTGCTCCCTCAGGCAGCTCGCGTCTCCATTCCTCCTTTATCCAATTCGTTTATTAGTTTGGTCAAGGATACTTCGCTGGCTTCGGTCGTTCTGGTTCCGGAGATGTTTCGCAAAGCCCAGGAAGTCGTTGCTGCGACATATGAGCCGCTGCTCGTCTATGTGGAAGCGGCCCTTATCTACTGGGTGATTTGTTTCGTACTCTCCATTATCCAGGATCGCATTGAAAACAAGCTGGACCGTTACGTCTAAAAAGCAGGTGAAAACGAATGATTACGATCACGGATGTGCATAAACAATTCAACACCTTACATGTGCTCAAAGGCATTTCCCTCTCGGTGGAAAAAGGAAAGGTAGTCGTTATCATCGGTCCTTCTGGCTCCGGGAAGACAACCTTGCTTCGCTGCCTGAATGCACTTGAGGTTCCGACCAGCGGCAGCGTCCAAATTGGCGACGTCAAGCTGGACTTTTCCAAAAAAGTAGAGAGAACAAGTATTCCGAAGCTGCGTAAGCAGACAGGGATGGTGTTCCAAAACTACAATCTGTTCCCTCACATGACAGCCGTTGAAAATGTCATGGAGGGGCCTGTCACTGTCAAAAAGGAAGACAAAGAAAAAGCACGCACGAAAGCCGTTGCTCTCCTGAAAAAGGTCGGTCTCGGCGACAAGCTGGACCATTTTCCGGCACAGTTGTCTGGCGGACAGCAGCAGCGCGTAGGGATTGCGCGGGCATTGGCGATGGACCCGCAAGTCATGCTATTTGACGAGCCTACCTCCGCTCTCGACCCTGAGCTCGTTGGCGAAGTGTTGAAGGTGATGAAGGAGCTTGCCCAGGAAGGAATGACAATGATCGTTGTCACGCACGAGATGGGGTTCGCCCGGGAAGTGGCCGACGAAGTTATTTTCATGGACCAAGGCGTCATCGTGGAGCGAGATACACCTTCCAATTTGTTCGCAAAACCGCGTGAGGAACGCACACGTCAGTTTTTGCAGCATTTGAAGTAGTGACTAGAAAAAAGACTCTGTCTCTTGTATAAGAGCACAGAGTCTTTTCTTTGCAAGTACCTTAATCATCAATAAAGCAAATCACTAGGAAAATAATAATGAGAATCCAAATGAACCCGCCACCAAAAAAGCCGAAGCCTCCGCGATCGCAACCCATGATCTTCCTCACCTCTCATAGAAATCAGATGGACGCACCGATCTGCTGGCAAGGATCAGTACACATTCAGCTTATGACAGCCGCATCTCTCCTGTATGGATGCCTGTCTATCCCAGCGATTAAAAAGAAAAAAACGGGTGCTTGCCCTCCGCATATATAGAAAGCCTAAAATTAACAAATGCTTCATGTTCTCTCTACTCTTCCTTAACATCAGACAACTATCATGAATGTGTCAGACCCTACGATGGACATTACGTCCTCCATTTCCGCCCGAATAGCCCCCTTCTACATCGGGCGGGCTTTTTTTCTTTGCCGCAAACCTATAAAATATGGATAAATAGACCATTTTTTAGCGGAGAGAGGGATTTACTTCATGGAAGAGTATAAACGGGCGTTAGCGCAATATATTGACGCTACCAATACACATGACTTTGCCAATGTAGAAAAAGTGCTTCATCCGAATGCCATTTACTGGTTTTCCGACAAGACGTGTACATCCATGAGTGAGATCCGCGCTTACTTTGAAAATGCATGGCATCTGATCAAGGATGAAGTCTATGCAGCTACGGATGTCCAGTGGATTGCTGTCGATCAAAGATCCGCTAGCTGTGTATATACGTATCAATATCAAGGCTATTACAACGGGGAATTCGTCAAGGGAAGTGGTAGAGCCACGAATATTTTTACGAAAACAGAGACAGATGAATGGAAGCTCATTCATGAGCATTTGAGTGGCAAAGTTGAGTAAGAAAAAATAAAAGCCTCGCTAGGAAACAAGGCTTTCTTGGTAAGTCGAGACCCCTTTTGGTAGGGGTCTCATTTCTTTTTTTATCCATTAAAAAGGAATTCGTTCTGAATGAATCACATACTGATGCTGTGCAGCCCACTCTTGGAGACCATCCCAGAATGCTTCGCAAGCGGTAACGATTTTTGCTGGATCAGTCAAATCCCCCGTCATTACCAAGCTGGCTACCTGATCGAATCCAGCCGGACGATGCGGTAATTCCAGCGCTTCTGGCAAAACCTTGGCCCCTGTTGAGTAAAGCTGTCGGTTATGCAGCCCGATCAACATCGCACCGTATTGGGCAAACTCCATAGCCAAATAGGGCAGATAGGTGTGGGGGCCGTTTAGATTTACGTTTCGCAGCTTGCCAATAAACTCATACATTTCCCCTACGAGAATACCGTTGATATTCTCTGTGAACGCTTCCTGCGACGGTGATTCTGCTGCTTTTTTGAGCGTTTCAAAAAAGCCCTTCGGATCGTACAGACTGAGCGGAGAAAAGAATGGGCCATGTGTCAGCGGCCAATCATCCTCGACAGTAGCAGCAGTGTTCAGCAAAACATCTGCACTGCACACATTCACTTCAGCCTTCCAAGGTCCCGCTGACCATTCGTAGCTAAATTCTATTTCTTCCCCTGATTCTTCTAGTACACAAAACATCTCGATATCCGAGTAAGGGCCGTCTGTCCCTCGAGAAACGGAACCATACACCCCAATGGCCAGAACCTTTTCTTTGTACACTTCCTGTAATCTTTCAGCAATTTCTTGGCAGGTTTGCAATCGTTCACTTCGAGATATTTGTACAGGTCCATTCATGTTCATTTACGTACATCTCCCTTGATATATTGTGGGGTGAGCTGACACAAATACATGAATGGAGGACCTCGGGATTAACGGGGGACTTTTTTTGGATGCATGTGAACTTCCTCCCATCGAGCAGATCGTAAGGCTCGTAATGATAAGCATTTTACCAAGGAAAGAAAAATCTTACGAGTGATTTTTATTCGTGGTGGGAGCATGGGCGTTGTCGATGGCCGATTGAATATATGCTTGTAGCGTATCGATGAAGGTACGAGCGGCGAACCCCATATATTTGTCCCTGCGATAAACCAGACAGATATCTTGGCTGGGTGTCGGATGCAAGAGGTTGATGATCGCAATCTCGTCGTCGTTTACGTTTTGCAACAATAAGCTAGGCAGGATACAGCCCCCGATCCCCTTTTTTACAAGAGTCAATAGAGACAGGAGTGTGGTCGTTTCGATATGAGGCTGCAAGCGAAAGCCTTCCTGTATGCAATAGCGATTGATGAGCTGTCTCGCTTGGTGATCCGGCGGAAACATCACCATTTTTACATCTTGAAGCTGATCAAACTTGATTGCCTTTTCCTTGGCAAGTGGATGTGCGGGATGAACCGCCAATGCAAACTCTTCGTGAAAAAGCGGAATGACAGTGATTCTCTCATCCGGCTCAGGTAACACAGTCACGCCCAAATCAATCTCACCGGATATGATTTGCTCCACTATTCTTGTAGACTCCATGACGGATAAGGATGTTTTGGGATACAAGCGGTGGAATTCTACAAGAAGAGCATCAAACAACAAATCAGCATCGCCAGGCAGGACACCGATCGTGAGCGTGCCCCCTTCGTTATTTTTCATGGCTGCAATCGCTTCGCGTGCGTAGTCGATATGGGAAAAAACATGCCGACTCTGTTCCAGCAATACCTTTCCTGCTTCCGTCAGCTTGATTCGCTTGCCTAAGCGGTCAAACAGCGGGACACCCAGCTCACTCTCTAAAAACTTGATTTGCTGGCTGAGATTAGACTGCGAGGTACACAGCTTTTCTGAGGCCCGGGAAAAATGCATTTCCTCACATATTGCCATAAAATACTCCAATTGCCTGAGCTCCATTGCTTCACCTCTTGCGCCCATTATCATTTTTACTAATCATTCTAATCGGAAAAGCATGATTGTTGCGATTTCCCCTACGACGTACACTTTAGTTGACGGTAAGATTGCTGTCAATCATAGGAAAATGATAGGGAGGTTTTGTCTCATGTCTCAAAGCATGATCACTACTGCCACATCCGTTCGTCAAATTGGCCTGCAACAGATTCCCATGATTCCCGAGGAGCTATTGGATGTTCAATCCCCCGCTTTTTCAAATACACTTCGCTGGAATATCGGGCATATCGTCTTTTGTTTTCAGCATTTCCTGTCCATCGGCTTGCCTTACCAATCTGACCTGCCCGCTTCTTACGCTACTCTTTTTCAGACAGGAACGAAGCCTTCTGACTGGACGACTGCACCACCCTCGAAAGATGAGCTGATTCACTACTTGTCTGTACAGCTTGAACGGTTGGCCTCCGTGACCCCTGACGAGCTAGAGACAGCTTTGCCGGCTCCTATTATAATGGGACCCTTCCAGTTTACGACGGTAGGTGAAGTCTTTAACTTTGCCGTCATGCACGAGTCCATTCATCTGGGGATCATTTCTAGTATGGTAAAAGTCGTAGCGCAGGAAGCCGCAGCAAAGTAATGGCAAAAAAACGAGACCCTCGAATGGTCTCGTTTTTACATTTATTCGAACCGAGTGAACTTTTCTTCGGCAGGTGTGCGAGTGCGTGCTGCTGGTACATTTTCCTGATCGAAAAAACCGAGGTGCAGGAAACCAACGACTTTCTCTCCTGGTGCAACACCCAAGATGGCGTGTGCCTTCGGGTCCCAGTTGTGCGCGTTTGTTTTCCAGACGACGCCTAATCCACGCTCCCATGCGAGCAACTGGAAGTTTTGAATGAGAGCTGCCGTCGCACTGAAATCTTCTTCCCATTGTTTTTGGCGCGGATCTTCTTTCATGATGACAACTAAATAAGCGGCTGGTTGGTTGTACATGTCTCTGCGCGCCTGATGGGCTTCTGGAGGATAGCAGGTGATCAGCTTCTCTACAAACGCTTCTTTTTTCTCTGACGATACAAACATAAATCTCCATGGCTCACGAATACCATGGTTCGGCGCGTACACTGCGTCATTCAACAGCTCCAGAACAAGCTCTTCGGACACAGTGTCTGGTTTATAGTCTTTTTTAATAGAGCGGCGCTCTCGAATGATTTTGGCAATGGACACAACGGTCACCTCTTCTCTTCGACTTCCACACTTTGATAATGGTTATCACTCTTATTCAGAACATATGTTATCGCGTACACTCGGCAAAATCAAGTAAGAAGTAAACGAAACTGCACACCACGCTTACAGGGATATGGTAAACTTTTGGTCGAGGAGGGATGTAGCTTGGACGGACAGCGCCCAGCTCTCATAAAGCCCGGATTTTTCAGTATCGATGCGCCAGCAGACAGGCGACGCAACGAATTTGACTTTCATAATGAAGCGCTGCTCTTCCATCAGCAGCCAGTCAATTTTGTTTTTTTCGGCGATTCCATCACGCATTGGTGGAATCTCGCTACTTTTTTTGGCCGGTCGGGTCAAACGATCGTCAATCGTGGAATCGGCGGTGACACAACCGAACAGGCCCGCAGACGTTTTGCCGCGGATGTCCTTCAATTGAAGCCACGTTACGTGGTGATCATGATCGGGATTAACAATACGTGGGCGTTGGATACATTCTTGCCTTCTGACCGACTGACACCCCAAGAGATTTGCCAGCAGGTGACCACTGATGTAGAAGCAATGGTGCATGCGGCTCTCGAGCAAGGCATTCAGCCCATTCTTTGTTCCCTTTTGCCTACATGCATGGATCGATACGCACGCAACTATGAGCGAAATAAGCTCGTCATCACTATCAATAAACGTTTTCAAGTGATTGCTGAACAAGCAGACTGTCTCTATGTCGATTATCACTCCCGCATGACGGACGCAGATGGCATTACACTGCGCAAGGAATTGGCTGACGACGGACTTCATCCGCATGTCCTCGGCTACCAGCTCATGGCGACCGTTCTGCGCGATACACTCTCTACACGTGACATCGCACTTGGCACACCATCATGAATGAAAAAAAGGATGCGGCTTCTTATGCCCATCCTTTTTTGCTGCTTATTCCGGTCGACGGTCCGTCAGCCAATGCCCGCCTGCGATTTTGCCTACTGATGCCATCAAAACAGACAAATGGGACGTGCCATCAATGCCTAAATATTCGTTCATGTCATGATCCATCCAGTGACCAATCGTCGTTACCCCAAGCCCCAGTCCGTTTGCTACCAAATGCAGGTTCTGCGACACGTGCCCGGAATCCCACCAAATATAGCGGTACGCACGCTCTTTGTATTTGTCTTTCGTGCGATCCACCATGGCTGTCCAAACAAAATTGACAGCAGCCCGTCTTGTCACTTCTTGTTCTTCCGTGAACAGATAGGCGATCTCGGACGTGTCTTCTCTCTTCAGTCCCTCCAAGCACCAATTCTGTACATCCAGGTGATACAGGCCTTTCTCCAGCCCCTCCACGTTGTTGATCATCAGGTACGTCTCAATCGGATACAGGGCGCCAGCAGACGGCGTTGTGCGTAATTGATAGTCTCCCATATCATCTGTGATGCCCTGTGTACCCCACAGTAGGAGATTCAATTCGTTAAGCGTCATGGGCTGCTTTAAGAAATTACGCTTGGATCTTCTGTTGGCAAGGACCTCCCACAAATCGACGGACGCTGGAAACTGCGGCTTGCCCAAATCAATGCGAACAAATACCTCTTCATATCGCAAATACGTCGCCGGTCTTTTCGAAAAATCGTAACGAGAGGCCCAGCCTTTTTCCAGCTCGCCTACTCGGTAAGAGGTTGCCTCGATAAATTCATTTGCAATTCGCTGCCATTCGGGATGCATCTATGTTCCTCCTCGTATGTTCTTGGTGGTGATGTCTTTTACTATACGAAGCTCTTTTCCATTAGTAAAACAATGATTTATAATATTTTTCATAAGATAAAACTAATGAAAAGGAACGAGGAGAGATGACGCTTACCCAACTGCAAGTGTTTGTCGCCGCAGCAAAAGCTGGTAGCTTCACGCGAGCAGCAGAAGAAATCGGCTTTACGCAATCCGCCGTCTCGCAAATGATTCAGACCCTGGAAAAAGAGCTAGGCGTCAGCCTTTTTCAGCGAAGTCGCAGCGGAATCACTCCGACGAGCATCGGGGAGCGAATGCTTGCGCACGCTCGCGACATTTTGAACATCACATCCTGCATGACGGAGGAAGCAAACGTGGCCCGCGGGATTTCGTCCGGTACCCTGCGTATTGCCTCGATCCCCAGCGTCGCCTCCCGCTTTTTACCCGGACTTTTGGGCAGCTTTCGCAAGCGGTTTCCGGCTGTGGACATCCTGCTTTTGGAAGATGATAGCGATGAAATTAGCAACTGGCTGCACAGCTCGGTTGTCGACATTGCTTTTACCGTTATGCCTGATAAGGAAATGCAAACGTTGCCGCTCTTGCAAGACGAAATGATGGTCATTTTGCCAGATACCCATCCATTGAAGGACAGTCAGACCCTTCGTTTTTCCGAAATCGCGGAGCGTTGTTTTATCATGCCAAAGGATGGCTGTATCCGAAAAATGCTGCAAGAAAATCACATCACCCCAACGGTTACGTTTGAAGTGCGTGAGGTGTATACGATTTTGACCATGGTGCAGGAGTATATCGGCGTCACCATTATGCCTGAACTGTACATGCCACCTGTCATCCCCAAAGTCGTAGCGATCCCTCTGTCGCCCCCGATTACAAGGGAAGTGGTGCTCGCAGTGCGCAATTGGCAGTCGATCTCCCCACTCACGGCAGAGTTCGCCGTTCACAGCCAGCAATATGTAAAAGGTATAGACTTCACGCCAACGAGCAAGTAGCCACACGAACAAAGCCCTCGCCTATTGGGATTGGCGGGGCTTTTGATTTCTATATACCCCATTTTTTATCGCCTCCACCTTTCCTCTGCTTTCAGATTAAAATTGGCGATTCTGGATAAAAATGGTTGTTTTTTTAGTAGCCGAATAGTTGTGTATATTTTACCACTTCCTGACTCCCATGGAAAAGAAAGCAGAAGCATTTGTAGTACCAGTAGCCATCGAAGGCAATTGCGTGCGAATTTAAAGCTCTATTTCACCTGCTCGATCTTGCTCCAGATGAACAAGTGGAACAGGAGAGTAGATAAACGTATCCCCGTCGTTTTCAAGCTTGTACATGATACAAAATAAAGCTGAACCTCTATGATCGCCACTAGGTATGGAGAAAATCATGGCTGGACAGCGCAGCTCAGCAGAATGAACGCTTGCACACAGATCTTTATAAGTCACAACAGCAAGGTTGTCGACATCAGCGAGATGCTGTTGACAATCCCCGATAACTTGCCTGTAATACTCTATATTCTGATTATACTTATTCGCAAAGCTCTGCTTATACTCCTCAATGCTAAGAAAGCAACACTCCCAATCCAAAGGTGGGATACTTAACACATAGCGATAGAACTTCAACTTTCTGATTCCTCCTTTTTTGAAATCGAGCTATTATACGCGATCATAAGCATATAGGTATTTTCGGAAGGATCCATCCCGAAGTCTTAGACCCCACTGTGTTATTAAGCTATCGTCCGTTAGTTAAATTACAGCTTTAATTGGTGATACGGTTCACCGTAACGGGTCGGACGGTCATTTTCTACTGATATGAAATAAGGCTATCACAACAATAGCTCCATGGCTTCGCGTTCTTTATCCGCAATCTCGAGCAACAGCTTAGACGCGTGCACGAGCTCTTGGTGCTCACCTGTTCTTCCTGCATGGTCGATTGAAGCAGAGACGCTAACCCACATTGGTGCGATCTCTGTAAACATAGAGTGGGCTTGTTCGATCCTCGGGTCCTCCAGCCGATCAGCACATTCTCTCAAATAATCCCTATACAGATTCCGAAATAAAGCGCCGCCGGTTCCCGCCCGCTCCATTAGCATCGTGGTAAGACATAAATCATGTTCGAAATTGTTGCTGCGAGAAGGCCACTTCAAGATTTCATTGCTCATTTTAACAACGCCTCTATTGCCAATATTCTGAATGGGCGGGTTCAGATAGTCATGCGCATTCATGGTCAAGGATTTGCGCATAGCAGAAACAAGCGGAAGCAATGCGTCGTTTGGCTCGATCGTAAAGGAACGATTCCGGGAGCTCATGGGTCCCTTTGCATTTCTGGCAGCGGCCAAGCTTGTCAAACTCGTCTTCACTAGTCCACCCTGTTGTCTGGTGTCCGCCAAGTAGGCGTATTCGTCATCTATACCGTAAAGTACCGCATAGTGACCGGCGAAGTGCACTTTGTTCGTAAAATAATCCAAGTAATAGGCATCTAATTTAAGCCCAACCGGAATGCCGTGTTCGATGCTGCTTCGGACGTTCTGCCACGCCTTATTGACGGACGAGGTTTCTTGATATCTGACGTTCAAGCCGAGTCGTTCGGCGAGATAAGCGGTCAGTTTATCGGGTTTTATCCTTCCTCCGATGAAGGGGAAGTCCATTCCCTTCGAATCCCAGTATATGAATCCAAGCCCTTGCCCGAGTCCGAACAACATCGGCTCAGACAGGTGGACTCCCGCATATTGCATTAAATTGCCCATGGCGGTTGTTTCGCAATGTTCGCCTTGATAAGGGATGAAACCTTCAATAAATTTGACCATGGCTACTTGCCTCCTCCAATAATTCATGTATGAAACGTCTAACAAACGCTTGCTCGCTCTCGATTAAGCTGAATGGATGCAAGAACAACGCCCTTACGTTCAGCGGCAAGCTAGCTCCGCCTTGTGATTCGTACTTCTGTCTTATTTTTATCGAGGCTTGTTCAAGAAAATCCAGTCGTTTCCGTAAAGCAATGACGGCCTCTTCCTTCCCGATATGGGGCAAAGCGGCCAAACCGAGATCGAAGCGGTTGTCACGCTCCCGTGTAGACGACAGACTGTCAAGAATTTCATTTCTCAGCTTACGTATACCCACTTCGGTGAGGGCAAACCGGGTCGGCGCTGGCCCCTTGCCGGATTTCTCGTCGGATGTCTCGGGTGAGATCCATCCTTTATCGCTAAGTTTCTTCAATCCTGTATATATCGAGGTTGTACCGATATTCGCCCATTCTTTATAACCTCGCTGTTCGACTAACTTCATAATATCGTATCCGGAAGCTTGACGATGTTCCGCGATCATTTGCAGGAGCATGAATTCGACATTCGATAATGTATGCATAGAGAGACTCCTTACCTTTAATATTTCATATGTGAAATATAACGTAGGTGTAATAAAAATTCAATAACCGAATCAGCTAGAAAACTACAGCTTGAGCGCGACCAATTCTTGTCGCCGCTAACTTTTTCAGGGGTGCATTACTGCTCATTATGCCGTTGACATCCTTAACTTGATTCCTGAATATGACAGTTCTATATTTGGTTGCCTTCATAGTGGGGATCTGTACTGTCTTTTTTGATGTTGCTTATACATCCTTTGTGCCTTCCATTGTGAGCAAGGAGCAGCTTGTTGATGGGAATAGCAAGCTAGAGACAAGTAAATCTACCGCACAAATTACTGGGCCGGGTTTATCAGGTGGACTGGAACAGTTAATAACCGCTCCTTTTGCAATATTGTTCTTACGTCGGTATCCTTTTTTGTATCCGCTGTGTACATAGCCCGGATTCGCAAATTGGAGACAGTCGTGACAGATGCCAACAAACAAAAAAACATGTGGCTGGAAATGAAAGAAGGGCTGCTTACGGTTTACACAAAACCGTTGCTGTGGGGAGTGGTGCGCTGCTCAACAATCTTTAACCTTTCCTGGAATGTTATTTTTAGTGTTTATGTGCTATATGCATCGCAAGAACTCAAAATCAGTGCGAGCATTCTTGGCATCATTTATGGAACGCTAGGAGTAGGGTACCTATTTGGCTCTCTGCTTGCCCAAAGGGCTGTACGTCGTTTTGGAGTAGGTCCAACAATTGTGGGTTCCGCTACGGTCGCAGCAAGTGGCGGTTTGCTTGCTCCATTAGCAGTAGGATCAGAATTAAGTATGGCGTTGATTATGATGACGGGACAGCTTCTTTTCGGAATGGGTGTCTCCATGTTTAGCATTAGTACCATCAGTTTACGTCAAGTAATTGTACCCGATGCCCTGCAAGGTCGCGTGAATGCTACGTTTCGATTTATCTCGTGGGGTTCTTTACCGCTTGGTTCGTTAATGGGAAGGATGATAGGGGGCACAATGGGTTTACGATTCGCTTTATTTGCGGGTGGCATTGGATTGTTAGCTTCGGCTTGTAATTATTGTTCACCCCATTTTTACAACTACGCATGAAATCGTTTCATGAATGAACATTGGAAAAAGATGTGTCTATAAAGAGCTAAGGAGTGCCTTAAGAAATATTAAACTAATGGTATCAATCGTTGTCAGCAATAAGAAAGACCAGGAAGACCATCTTCCTGGCTAGTACCGAATGCAGAGCTTGCCGCCAACACGAGAAACATGCATGCGACCAAAGGAGCGGCACAGCGGGATGTCCTGCCCTCTCCACCCACATCTCATAATGAGTCGGAGAAAGCAAATGCTCCTGCACTTGCTTAGGCAGTCCGTTCGCTTGCCGCTGGGACACAATCCACGCCGCTATCTTTTCGGCTTCTTCACGCCTGCCCGTTTTCACGTAATACCAGCCCAACCACGCAGATAACAACAGCCACTGCCCCCCGCCGTAATACGTATCAGCCGGGTAGCGATGCACGCCGTGTCCTGCGCACAGTTCCTCTTCTATGACCTGCACGGTTCGGAGCATAAGCGGATCATTTACCTCGACGATCCCATACGGCAGTGCCAGCCAGAGCAGACTTGCATCCACAGAATGATCCCGACGGATTTTATCAATCGCCCGTTGGCTGTACCATGCTCGCATATGAATTGGCGAATGGTCTCTCCTTGCTGAGTCGCCTCCCGCTTTTTACCCGGACTTTTGGGCAGCTTTCGCAAGCGGTTTCCGGCCGTGGACATCCTGCTTTTGGAAGGTGATAGCGATGAAATTAGCAACTGGCTGCACAGCTCGGTTGTCGACATTGCTTTTACCGTTATGCCTGATAAGGAAATGCAAACGTTACCGCTCTTGCAAGACGAAATGATGGTCATTTTGCCAGATACCCATCCATTGAAGGACAGTCAGACCCTTCGTTTTTCCGAAATCGCGGAGCGTTGTTTTATCATGCCAAAGGATGGCTGTATCCGAAAAATGCTGCAAGAGAATCACATCACCCCAACGGTTACGTTTGAAGTGCGTGAGGTGTATACGATTCTGACCATGGTGCAGGAGTATATCGGCGTCACCATCATGCCTGAACTGTACATGCCGCCTGTCATCCCCAAAGTCGTAGCGATCCCTCTGTCGCCCCCGATTACAAGGGAAGTGGTGCTCGCAGTGCGCAATTGGCAGTCGATCTCCCCACTCACGGCAGAGTTCGCCGTTCACAGCCAGCAATATGTAAAAGGTATAGACTTCACGCCAACGAGCAAGTAGCCACACGAACAAAGCCCTCGCCTATTAGGATTGGCGGGGCTTTTGATGTGCGAGAAGCTCTGTTAGCCATTTTTCAAATTTGTTGGCACTCATGATTTCATGGGTAATAAATTCACCCTGATAAAACAAGCCAAAGGTCGTCCATATGACAGGCGCGTTCCGTGCTGCTTCCCTCGTTGTCAGCCTATACGCATGAAAGGGGACACTTTTCGCTTCCGCTACTTTTCTCAGCTCTTCCAAAACACCAACAGCAAATGGACACTGCGCTGTGTAATAAATGGTGACGCCTTTCTCCATTGGAGAAGTCGTCCCTGTTTTCTTAAAGGACGGCATAGCAGCTTGCTCATTCCATTTCCATGCCACTAATTGAAAATACGGTTCTGCCTGGTCTGCCAACTCAAACCCCATATGTTCAAAAAAACGCCTCTCACTCAAATACGGGTACTTGTTTTTCCCAACGATATGAACGATTCCGTCCATACCACGTTTGATCGCATCTTCCTTGCAATGATGCAACAATTGTTTCGCATACCCGCTCTCTTTATATCTGCCAGACACCCACAAGCAGTTGATATACATATAATTGGGTGCTTCAATTGGAACCCATGCCATTTCCGCAGGCAAGTACTCAATAAACACTTTTGCCCGCTCATCCAAGCGATAAAAAACCAATCCTTCATCCATTCGCTCTGTCAGCCACTTCTTCTTCTCGGCTACTGCATGTTCGTATTGTTTTGCACCTAATGCACAGCATATGTGCTCCGTTTCTATATTCTTTTTCGTTATTTCTAAATACCCCATTTTCCTCCATCCCCACCTTTCCTCTGCTTTTATCTACGATCGCGGACGATTTGACCCAGTCTTTCGATGCCAGATTCAAAATCGGCGATCGACGAGTACCCATATGACAGCCGCACATATCCTTCTTGCGTCTCCCCGTAAATCTTGCCCGGATTCAGCAGAATACCCTGGCGTTTGGCTGCTGTAAAGAGCTCCATCATCGAGAGATCTCCTTTCATTTTCAGCCAAATGAAAAATCCTCCGGCAGGCACTTCCCACGTCGCGAGTTCACTCATGTGCTTCGTAAGTGCCCGGATCGCAGCCGATCGTCTCGTAACCAACTGCTCTCTGACCTTGTCCATATGACTCTCATACAAGCCACTCGACAGCCACTCCTCCGCCACACGTTGTGATAACGAGCTAACCCCGTAATCCGTCTGCATCTTGATATCCGCCAGGCGTTCGATTACTGGCTCAGGCCCCACTACCCATCCAATCCGTAAACCGGGGGTCAGTGTCTTGGACAGGCTCCCGATGTACAGAACATGTCCGTGTTTATCTCTTGCCTTGAGCGGCAGCGGTGGAGGCTCTTTCGTCCACAGCTCCCGGTAAATGTCATCCTCGATAACCGGCAGGCGCTCTTCTTCACATACCCGTAGCAGCTCCAGCCGACGTTTTTCTGTCATCAGGATGCCTGTTGGATTATGAAAGCAAGGATTGGTGTACAGAATCGCCCCATGCTCCTCTTTTCGCCTCTCATAGATCGCCTGTGCAATCATTCCCTGACGATCCATCGGCAATCCCGCAAGCTCCATCCCCGCCGACTGGAACACATGCAAAGAATTGAGATACGAAGGCTGTTCCAAAAACACGGTTGAACCTCGATGCAATAGCCCAACCGAAATTAATTGGAGTGCCTGCAATGCACCAGACACGATTAAGACAGAAGATGGCGAGGTTGTAATTCCGTGTCGTCCGACATAATCACTTACCGCTTGGCGCAGAGGGAGGTATCCTCTCGGCTCTTCATATCCAAATCCGCTTAGGTTCCTCGTCACCCGCTCCATGACTTGCTTCATCGCTTCGACTGGAAACATGTCTGGGGAGAGCTCTCCCTTGCTCAACTGTATCAGTTCGGTCTGGAATTCACGCTTGTTGATTTCTTGAACCGCCGTCATGCTTGGCTTGTGCAATCCGGATCTGACGTACTCACTCCAATCCGGAGGTGCTGTCGTAGCCAGCAGCGTCCAGGTGTTATTGACGACGACAGTGCCCATCCCCAGCTTTCCCTCAATCAATCCGTCTGCGGTCAACTCCTCCAATGCCGCAATGACCGTGCTCCGATTGACTTCGAACGATTGTGCCAATTCGCGTTGGCTGGGGATTTTGCTGCCAATCGGCCATTCTCCGCTCGAAATTTTTCCTTTGATAAAATCAATAATTTTCCGATATTTCGGCAACCGTTTCTCTCTGTACAACCTGATCGATCCCCTTCGTCTTCCTCATCTTTCTAGGTAAAAGTGGTTGGTTTTTTTGATAGCCGAGTGGTTGCAGATATTTTACCATTTCCTGATTACCATGGAAAAGACAGAAGAAGTAATGAATAGCTGGTTGGTTTTTCATTCAAAGGAGGGAAGTTATCTTGTTTCATCATGTCAGGAGTCGTATTTTCGCTGCCCATGCTATCAGCATTTTGTTATGGGCCTCGGCCTTTGCCGGTATTCGCGTTGGGCTGCAAGCCTACTCGCCGGAGCATCTCTCGCTGCTTCGCTTTCTGATTGGCTCTCTTTTTCTCGGGATACTCGCACTCTTTTTCCGCACCCGTCTGCCGGAGTTAAAGGACGTCCCAGCGATCCTTATGCTTGGAGGCTTGGGTTTTGCCGTTTACCATACAGCGCTCAACTACGGGGAGATGACTGTAAGTGCAGGTGTAGCCAGCCTTTTGGTCACGACGACGCCGATCTTTTCCGCTCTCCTCGCTCTCCTATTTTTCCGGGAGCATTTCGGTGTGAGAGGCTGGTTAGGTGCACTGATCAGTTTTCTCGGAGTCACCATCTGCACGATTGGTACAGGAGAGACCCTGTCTATATCAGACGGAATATTCTTGATTTTATTAGCAGCCATTAGCGAAAGCATTTACTTTGCGTTTCAGAAGCCATTCGTAGAAAAATACGGCGTTTTCGCATTTACCGCCTACACCTTATGGGCAGGTACCTTATGTATGCTCTTCTTTTTGCCCGGGCTTGGCACAGCGATAGCCCAAGCGCCATGGGATGTGACACTCAGTGTTGTGTATTTGGGGATTTTCCCTAGCGTTGTTGCTTATTTGTCCCTCGCCTATGTGACTTCTGTCGTGGGCACCTCGGAGGCTACTACCTCCCTTTATATGACGCCAGTGCTCGCTTTTTTGATTGCCTGGGTGTGGCTGGGTGAAGGTCCTACGCTTGTGACGATGGCTGGTGGCGTTGTGACGCTTGTCGGTGTCCTGCTTGCAACGATGAAGCCTCGGTTATCCAGAAGGACCGTCAGGCACCAAGGCTTTTAGAAACGCCAGTATTTCCATGCTTGTCGCTAGCGGAGCATCGATCGGCATCAAGTGCTTGGAGCCTGGAATGACTACCGTCTTGCTTTGCGGATGCCTCGTAACCTTTTGAATGAGCGAGAGCTTTACATCGAGCTTGGGCTCAGTCTCCGCCGGGAGAAACAGGACCGGGCATCTCATTTGTGCGTAGGCATCTTCATAGTGCAGATCACAGACTGTCTCCATGATTTGAAGGTTAATGGCAGTGGGTATCTGATACGTGATCAGACCATCAGACAGAGGGTAGATCGTCACATGCTGAAACCATTTTTCGTAATACGGGTCCCATGGCTGCCAATGCTGCCTCGCGTATGGCGCAAACTCTTCTCGATGCTGAAAACTTGGTACTGCACGCTTGCGATACTGCTCCAAAATTTCAGCTTTTGATCCTTCCCTCTCGCCATTTGGGCCCACAAAATCAATCATGCCTGAATCCAGATTGATCAGTGATCGCACACGGTCAGGGTATATTGCTGCAAAAAAGGTGGCGAAATCTCCGCCGAGAGAATTGCCAATCAAATGCGCTCTATCTACCCCAGCATGATCGAGAACTGCCCGTATATCCTCACATTGCGTACTGATATCGTAGCCAGTAGCAGCATGCTCTGATTGGCCATGCCCACGCAGATCCATACAAATGATGTGGAAATCCTCTGAAAAATAAGGTAACATGTCGTTCCAGATAGATGAGGTCCCGCCTTGGGGGTGCAAAAACAAAATCGTTTCACCCTTTCGTGCACCTTCCCATACATGTAACCTTGTCCCCTGCTGATAAACTGTCATTGACTTCACTTTGACTCATCCCTTCATTCGTTTTAGCTAAAGCGAGGAATACGTATGAACCGAACAGGTCGTTTACTAGAACTGCTTGCGCTTTTCCACACTGGAAAAACCTTTACCGTAGGTGATTTAGCCAATACGTTGTCTGTGTCCAAACGAACGATGCTGCGTGACTTGCACTTGCTCAGCGAGGCTGGTGCGCCCTTGCAAGCTTCCCCCGGTCCTGGCGGTGGTTACAGACTAATTCGATCCCATCAGCTAACGCCCCTGGCCCTCACGACAGAGGAAGCCGTTGCTCTGATTTTGTCGTATGAAGCCCTTCTCTCCTACACGGACAAGCCATTTGCAAAAGAAACCTTGTCTGTGATCGCCAAGCTGCTTGCGAGTCTTCCAACAGACGCTTTGGCTAGGGTAGAGCAGTTGCGCAAAAAACTGCGGGTGACGAACCCGAGCAGAAGTGTGGAGGCTCCGTTTTTGCGACCGCTCCTGGATGCTGCTCTATCTCAACAAGCTGTGGAGATTACGTACGACTCCCTGAACCGACGAAGCACCCGTACCATTCAACCCGATTATTTGTACGCCTTCGATGGCTACTGGTACTGCAAATGCTTTTGCTTTCTCAGGCAATGCACGATCAAGCTGCGCGTTGACCGCATCCAAGCCATGACGATTGTAGATGCCCCATCTGTCGTGCCTGATCCGCATGTCTCGCAGCATGAAGAACCAGAGCAGCTTCCCCTGCGAATTCGTTTGACGAGAAAAGGCTGCAAGCTAGCCGAAAGCCACCATCAATTCGGCAATCAGATTACGCTTCTGGCAGATGGCTCTGGCTTCATTACTGATACCATCGTTCCCTCCGACATAGATTGGGTAGCCCGGTTTGTACTTGGTATAGGAAGGGAAGCGACAGTAGAGGAGCCTGCCGAGCTAATCGACTGGCTGCATGAAGAGCTTCATGCTCTGTGTCACTTTTATCCCGGTTGAACACCACTCTGTTCGGTCCTGGGATGAGCATAGCAACAAATGGTGTCAATAGATGTCAGTAATAAGAAAAGCCAGGAAGACCCTCTTCCTGGCTAGTGCCAAATGCCGAGCTCTGCCGCCAACACGAGAAACATCGCATGCGACCAAAGGAGCGGCACAGCAGGATGGCCTGCCCTCTCCACCCACATCTCATAATGAGCGAAAGAAAGCAAATGCTCCTGCACTTGTTCAGGCAGTCCGCTCGCTTGGCGCTGGGACACAATCCACACTGCTATCTTTTCAGCTTCTTCACGCTTGCCCGTTTTCACGTAATACCAGCCCAACCACGCGGATAGCAGCAGCCACTGCCCTCCGCCGTAATACGTATCGGCTGGATAGCGATGCACCCCGTTTCCTGCACGCAGCTCCTCTTCTATGGCCTGCACGGTTCGGATCATCAGTGGATCATCGACGTCGAAGATCCCATAGGGCAGTGCCAGCCAGAGCATACTTGCATCTACAGAATGGTCCCCGATGGATTTTATCAATCGCCCGTTGGCTATGCCATGCTCGTGTATGAACTGGCGAATGGTCTCTCCTTCTTGAGCGAGTTCGAAAGCTCGGTCGGACAAATAAGGCTCCATCGCCTTGATCCCGGCATAAATGGCTCCTAGTGTCACCGGGTGGATTCGGTCTCCTCCCTCTTCCCAGCAATCAAAGTTCGGGAGCTGCCAGCACGCCATTACATAGTCAATCGTCAGTTCAATAGATGGCTTCAGCTTGTGAATCAAGTCATGCTCCCCACTCATCCGCACATGCTCAGCCAGCCCCCACAGCCATGTCCCGTAGCCATCGAGCTGAAAGCTGCCCCATTCTCCTGCTACTTCTTCTCCGTCCGCTGTATAGCGCGTATGCAAAAAGCGGTCGATCCCCGCATCATTTTTATCGAATCCTTTTTTTACTGCCGAAATGGCTGCTCTTGCCTTTGCCTCATGCTTTCGGATCACATTATCGCACCATTGGTAAAACTTGCGGGCGCTCTCATGATTACCCGTACGGTTCATCGCGTAGGCCGTAAATGTTCCATCGCGGAGCCACGCATACTGATAGTGGACAAATACGGGTGAAGCGAGATACGCCCCCGTACTCGCTTGATGCTGAAGGATCAGCTTTATACTTTCCTCGATCAGGGTCATGGTTATCCCCCTTTATTCGGACAAGCCGACTTCGTAATAAATACAGTCGCTGCTCGTCTTCCGACTATGCTTTTATAACATATGCAACCGCCGTCCTAATGGAAACCAATCTGCCTAGCAAAAGAAAACCCACTGGATACGTATGTCCAGCGGGTTCTTGTGACACTTAATTTTGTGAAGGTATATCCGTATGTTCGGATTTCAGGTAATGTTGCAGTTCCTCATAAAAAGTCGGGTTGCAAGCCATCACGCTGCTTTTTTGGTCGTACGGTAGTGGTGTCCCCGTCATGGTCGTCACCCGGCCGCCCGCTTCCTCTACAATAATGCGAGCTGCCCCGAAATCCCACGCATTGAGCTGCATACTGACGTAGCCATCCAGTCTTCCCGCAGCCACATACGCCATCTCCAGAGCAGCGCTTCCTAAAAGGCGCATTCCGCGAACCTTCCCAGCCAGCTTTTTCACGATCAAGTCGATGCCGATTTGCTCAGCACGCTTGTTCCAAAATACGCTCGTGCATAATAAAGCTTGCTCCAGGCTCACTGCCCGATTCACCTGCAAGGGACGATCATTGAGAAAAGCCCCTTCTCCTTTTACCGCATAAAACAACTCGTCTCTGGAAGGATCGTAAACCGCTCCGACCATTCCCTCTCCCTTATGGTAAACGGCAATGGAAACGGAAAAATTGATTTGCTGATGCACAAAATTGGTCGTGCCATCAATCGGGTCAATGACCCAGAGCGTGTCGTACTGCTTGTAATCCTCCGCATGTGCACTCTCTTCTCCAAGAATGCCGTGATCAGGGAAGCGTGCAAGAATCATCTGAATGACGTGATTCTCTACTTCTTTATCTACGGCTGTAACAAGATCGGAGGCTGATGTTTTATACTCGACGGTAAAAGGCTCCTTCATTCGCTTCAGACTCAGCTCACCCGCTGAACGGGCGCATTGCAAAGCGAGCTCCTTGAGAGCCGCCAGTGTTGATGCTTGCACACGTATCGCCACCTAAAACTTGACTTATTTTTTCGCAAAGCACGCCCTTTTCTTCTAGAAAGAGAGGCTTCGACGTTTTATTTGAAAATGATGAGACAGCTCGTGCTAAAAAACGGTCATGCTATATGATTTAGTGTACCATACTTTACCTGCTGTTACACCACACGTTAGCCATGGGGAGTGTGCCTGAAATATCGTTGCTGCACCCAGCTCCCGAATGATTGAAAAAGGGTATCTCCCTCGGCATTTTCTGACCGGGGAGACACCCTTTTTTACATGACCACTTTAGCAGCAGCGCGTTACGCCGCCTTTTTCAAATCGTTCGGTCAATGCGTACATGTAGTACTCACGCTCTGTCATCGGAAAGATACCCGGTGCCCCATGTGTCTCATACCAATGAGCGAGATAGCGATCATAGTCTGGCATTCCGAAAATCGTTTTAATAGCAGAGCTCACTTTGCGCATTGCCTTTCGCATGGCTCTCAGCTTGCGCCTCATGCTACATGATGTCCTTTCCCGTCAAATACATTTCCTTTGGACTTGATGTACGGCGACTCCTGCAACGGATAATGCTTGCCGCGGAGAATATTGATCCATACCCGCGCACCGTCGAGAATGATCCCAATCGTAATGACCATGAAGATTGCACATACCACAGCATCGATCTGGTCGTTGAAGATCATTTTTTGAGCAGCTTCCACTGTTTTTACTCCTTTTGGCAGCGTACCGGCATCCAGTGCCTTTTGGAATGATTCTGCATGCGAGAGGAACCCGATTTTTGGATCAGGATGGAACAGCTTTTGCCAGCCCGCTGTCAGCGTAGCCGTCGTCAGCCAAGCCATCGGTACGAGTGTGATCCAGGAGTAAGCAGCTTTGCCCATTTTGAAAATAATCGTCGTCCCCACTGTAAACGCAATCGCGGCGAGCATCTGGTTGGCGATACCAAAGAGTGGCCACAGAGTGTAAATGCCTCCCAACGGGTCCATGACACCTTGGAGCAGGAAGTATCCCCATCCGATGGTAATGATCCCAGAACCAATCAGATTACCTGGTAGCCAGTTGACTTCCTTCATTTTCGGAATGACGTTGCCGAGCATGTCTTGTACCATAAATCGTCCGACACGCGTTCCCGCATCGATCGTCGTCAAAATAAAGACAGCCTCAAACAAGATCGCAAAGTGATACCAGAATGCCATTAATGCCTTGCCACCGAGCACACCCGAGAAAATCGTCGCCATCCCGATTGCCAGTGACGGCGCTCCGCCTGTTCGGGAAAGGATTGTCTTTTCCTGAATGTCGTTGGCGAGCGTCGTTAATTGGTCAGGGGTTACGGTATAGCCCCAGCCCGTTATCGTCGTCGCAACCTGGACTGCATCCACGCCAATTGCTGCGGCAGGTGAGTTGATCGCAAAATAGACACCGGGGGTCAACACGCACGCTGCAATCATCGCCATAACCGCGACGCCAGACTCCATCAGCATCCCGCCATAACCGATCAATGGCGCATGCGATTCCTTCGCGATCATCTTCGGCGTCGTTCCGGATGATACGAGTGAATGGAATCCTGATACGGCTCCGCACGCGATGGTAATAAACAAGAAGGGAAACAGATTTCCTGCAAAAACTGGGCCAGTTCCATCAATGAACTTCGTCAGTGCTGGCATTTGCAATGGCAGCAGTGTCAGCACAATTCCCACCGCTAATACCGCAATCGTCCCTACTTTCAAGAACGAGCTGAGATAATCGCGCGGTGCCAATAGCAGCCACACAGGCAAAACAGAGGCAATAAATCCGTACACAATGATCATCCAGGCAAGCTGGACTTTGGAAAACGTGAAGGCTGGCCCCCATGTTGGCGATGCAGCAACGATTTGACCGAGCCAGAGGGAAAAGAACAAGAGAGCAAGCCCGATAATCGAGCCTTCCAATACCTGCCCGGGTCGTATATACCGCATGTACAATCCCATCAAAATCGCGATAGGCAGGGTCATGAATATCGTGAAGGTCGCCCACGGTGATTCAGCAAGAGCGTTTACAACCACCATCGCCAAAACAGCAATCAGGATAATCATAATGGCAATAATACCAATCAAAGCGAGTGCTCCGCCAACAGGACCGATCTCTTCTTTGGCAATTTGACCAAGGCTTTTTCCGTTGCGACGCATCGATCCGAACAGAATAATGAAGTCCTGCACCGCCCCACCGATCACGACCCCGACGATAATCCAGATCGTTCCCGGCAAATATCCCATTTGCGCAGCCAACGTAGGACCTACGAGTGGGCCTGCTCCTGCAATCGCAGCGAAATGGTGCCCAAACAACACCCATTTGTTCGTGGGCACGAAGTCTTTGCCGTCGTTGTTCACTTCTGCCGGAGTAGCGCGATTGTCATCGAGTGACATTAGTTTTTTGGCTATGAATTTGCTGTAAAAACGATAAGCTACAGCATAAGTGCAAAATGCGGCTGTCAGTAACCAGAACGAGTTGACTGATTCCCCTTGCCAGAGGGCTATCATCCCGAACCCGACAGCACCCAATGCGGCTATCCCGCCCCAAATCAAGAGGGAAAGAAACCATTTCTTCATCCGAGTCGCCTCCTCCTATTTATCAAATATTCAGGCAATGAACCTTAGAAAAACGTATCACATCGGACAGCTTGCCAACATAAAAAATGGCTGAACCGTACAAAAACAGGCACAAGCTGCACCATCCTCGCTTGAGTGTAAGCGCGTTCAATTTTGGGACGTAGAAAGTCTCCGCCCCGAGTCTGATACAAACTCCCCCACAATATGTTAAAGTTATACATAAATTGGTATGGAAATCAAAAAGGAGAATACGCACTATGCGACGAATCGGGGGTTACATCATTATCGGAATCGGAGCGATTTTTGTTCTGGCTACTTACCTGAACGTACCGCTCGCAATGGACTTGCTATGGCCAGTCTTCCTTCTCATCCCAGGAATCGGGTTTCATATTTTCTTTTTTATGAACCCAAAGCCGAATCGCGCTGGATTGCTCGTGCCAGGCGGGATCTTGCTCGTATATGCCCCACTCTTCTTTTTCAGCCAGCTATTTT
The DNA here is from genome assembly GCF_001423865.2 of Brevibacillus sp. Leaf182. Taxonomy (NCBI): domain Bacteria; kingdom Bacillati; phylum Bacillota; class Bacilli; order Caryophanales; family Paenibacillaceae; genus Brevibacillus; species Brevibacillus sp. Leaf182. The sequence goes on from NZ_LMPN02000024.1 coordinate 256,285, forward strand.
TTCACGGGGATATGAGCACGACGTGGCCCTTCTTCCTGATCGGTCCTGCCGTGGGGCTTACTGAGCTGTACATATTCGGCAATCGCAAACCCGCTCTCTTGATCCCCATTGGCATCCTCACCGTTCTCGCTATCGTATTTTTGATCGCGAATCTGGCGTCCACCCAAGTAGGCGGCATCCTCGGCTTGATCCTGATCGTATTGGGCGGGATCATGGTGACACGTAAGAAAAACGATGACTATCCCGTGTAGGCAGTCAAAAAAAACAGACCAATCCTCCCCCAAACGGGACGCAGGATTGGTCTGTTTCCTTTAAAACCCCAGTCGTTTCTTCAATTCCTTCACGACATTGCGGCTGACAGGCACTTCTGTTTTGCGATGATCCTGCATGACGAGATGAATCGAGCCTTTGAACCAAGGGACCAGCTCTGCCGTTTTGGATAAATTGACAATAAAAGCGCGATGCGTCCGAAAAAACTGCTGACGGGACAGTCTGCTCTCCAGCTCCTGCAACGTAAAGGTGGTCGCATATTGCTCACCTGCTGTATAAATGCTCGCATACCTTCCTTCCAAGGTAGCATAGACGATTTCGTTTGGATCAATCAGCATGATCTTGCCGTTTTTCTCCACCGGGACACGACGCGGCTGAGTATCGACCAGCACATTTTGCAGAAGGGACTGTAGCCTTTCCTCCAGTAGAGGTGACGTGTCCAATGCAGGCTCACTTTTCCTCCTCATTCTTCGTACCCGATTCATCGTCTTTTCCAGACGCATTTCACTGAACGGCTTGACGATATAATCGACGGCTTCGGCCTCAAATGCTCGAACCGCATGAAATTCATACGCACTTGCGAAGATGATGACAGGTGGATTGACCATGGATTCCAGAAGCTCCTGCCCCACATCGACGCCATCCCTGTCCTGCAAATGGATGTCCAAAAAGACCGCATCCGGCTCTATTTGAAGCACCGCTTCCAACGCCTCTTCCCCGCTGCCCGCCTCTCCTACTACGGACACCTCCGAAAACTGCTCCAGCAAATACCGCAGTTCTTCTCTGGCAGGCGTCTCATCATCGACGATGAACACTTTGAGCACTGACGTTCACCCCTATCGGTAATTGTATGGTGCATGTTGTGCCGCTTCCGCTTTTGCTCTCGATCACGATTCCATACGGTTCTCCGTAGATCGACTGGAGACGGCTTTTTACATTGGCAAGACCGATTCCGGATAATTGCCGCCCTGCACTCTTCTCATCTAGGGCTGGCTCGAATGGGTCCACTTTCATTCCCACTCCATTATCTGCCACTGTCAGTTCGACGGTTTGCTTTTCTTTGCGGCGCGCACGAATCACGACGGTTCCCCCTTCGCGCTTGGGCAACAGCCCGTGCTTGACCGCATTTTCTACCAGCGGCTGCAAAATCAGTCCTGGCACAGTAAACCGCTCTACCCCATTCTCAATGTCGTACTCTACATGGAGCTTGTCCCCGAACCTCGCACGTTCGATAGCCAAATACGCTTCGATATGCTCCAGCTCACGCGCCAGACTGACATATCCGCCAGAGTCATGCAAATTACGCCGGAAGTACTCCCCCAAATGAATCAACAGTTCGCGCGCCTGTTCGGGCCGGAAGCGAATAAAGGAGACGATCGTATTGAGCGCATTAAACAAGAAATGAGGATTGATCTGCGCATGCAAGGCTCTGATTTCTGCATCTGCCAACAGACGGGACTGCTTCTCTAGCTCAGCTAGTTCGAGCTGACTCGATATCAGGTTCCCCAATCCGCGTACGAGTTCCAAGTCCACCGCCGATAGTTTGCGTGAGCGATCCTGATACAGCTTGAGCACGCCCGCCACTTCACGTCTTCGCATCAGGGGGACAAGGATCGCATAGCGCAAGGAACAATTCGTCTCCCTGCATCCAATCTCTTCCTTCGTCTGGGCAATCTTTACTTCTTTTGTTGATAAAACTTCACGGGTCGCCTTGGTCGTTATGCCTTCTCCCACTACGTGATGGGACGAGCCTGCGCCAACATGTGCAAGTACAGAGCGCGTATCGGTAATCGCTACCGCTGCTACACGCGTCGTCCGCAATATTTCCTCCGCTACCTTATGGGCAGAGTCATACGTCAGTCCTTGACGCAAGTAAGACAATGTTTTGTCCGCTACTTGCAGCGTTCGCTGGGCTTGGAGCGCACCAATCCGATCCTCTTCCTTTTTGGCCAAATCAATAATAATGATCAAAATCGCAATTCCGACCGAGTTGACGATAGACATCGGTACACTTATGGCCTGCACCAATGCCAAAGCGTCAGCGTAAGGACGTGCGATGAGCAAAACAATTCCCATTTGCAGCCACTCCGCCAAGAAACCGACGACGAGTGCTGTCGTCCACCCGATTTTTTTGCTGCGGTTACGGCGGAACTGATAAATTAATCCCGCAAACAAGCCCTCACTTATCGTCGAGATGGCACAAGCCACGTCCGTAAAGCCCCCCAATGAATAACGATGAATCCCCGCAATCAGTCCCGTCATCAGCCCTACCCATGGACCAGCCAGCAAGCCTGCCACGACAGTCCCAATCACGCGTGAATTCGCAATCGCATCCTGATACCAGATGCCATTATATGTACCCAGGATGGAAATAGCAGAAAAAATGACGACCATCAGTGCTTTTTCTCGCCACGTTGCTTGCTGGTTCAATATGCTGCGGAATGCACGTACACGCGTAAACAGCAAGGCCACCACGATCAAAACAGCCGTCCGCTCCGTCAACGGAACCATTAATGCCATGTTCATTGGTTTATCCCTCTCAATCGCTGCCCGATGGTTCAATCTCGTTTCTGTAACTAATCAAAATATTCACTTTTCATACCGTATTTCCCTCTTGCTTCTCTTCCTTTCCTAGTAAAAAAGGGTGCCGAAGTGATTTCGACAACCCATGGATACCCGTATCGTTTTAGTATTCGAACTCCAGTATTTTACACTTTTCCTTGGGCTCAAACCCTAGCTTTGTCCCCAGACGTACCGACTCCTCGTTAGTTTCCAGCGTGGTCCAGTGCGGTGTCAGCCCATGTTCCATGCAATGCTCCAGGTACGCCACGCAAGCAAGCGTAGCAAAGCCCTTGTTCATGTCGGCTTCATCGTACGTTTCCACGCTAATTTCATGATCAAGCTCATGGACACAGCAAGACAGGCAAGCACTCACAATCGTATTTCCTTTACATACGCAAAATCCTACACCCCACTGCAAAAAATCATCCACTGAATGATAGAATTCCTCTACAACCTCGATCAGGGTGTTGTCAGGGTCGTCTTCAATGACACCTGCATCGATTCTTTTCAACGTGTATCCTTCAGGCAGAGGGCGATAGCTGATCTTTCGCGCGTGGAATTGCTCGGGATTGAACTGATAGTAATACTCCCAATCCGTTTCTATCTCTCGATGCGAGATAGCTTTGGTCACTGCCTTTTCCCACGCTTCATCTGGCACAACTGCCAGAAAATGAGTGCCCCCGCATGATTCGGTCGTATATCTGCGTAATTCCCCCTCGATAAAGGCACCCAGATCGGCTGTGAACGCTTCATTGGCAGCATCCCCTACGAAAATACTGATCACGCCGGTTTGATCGACCAATGCTGTCCGGGGCTGCTCCACATCATCTACGTAAATCGCTCCTCGATTTGTCCCATTGATAATTGCATGGATGGTCAAATCGTTCACGTTATCAGGTGACAGCAACGTCCTGATTTTTGCATAATCATTTGGTTCCAATCGATGAATCATCGCAATTTCGTCCCTTTCTCTCTCTTTTGGACATCTGTGTACTTATGCGGCTGACAGCGGAGCGAAGTCATCCAGATTCAGACTCAGCTTCCGCACAATAGTCGGGTCATCGTCCACGTTCCTTTCCTGGGAGGATTCCAGCTCTTCTGCAAGCAGCACGCGAGCCCGGTGCAGCCGGGATTTCACTGTGCCTTCCGGGACACCTACTCGCAAGGCGACTTGCTTGATCGGCAAATCCTCGTAATAGTGAAGCCACACGACGATGCGCAGCTCATGCTCCAGCTTCCATACTGCCTCTGTTAGTTCAATGGCTTCGTAGGGAGCTTGTACCGATTTTTCCTCGATTTGCAGCAGAGACAGCTCTACGGTTGGACTTCGTTTCTTTTTTCGCTGCCATTGTCTGCATTCGTTTATCAGAATTTGGATCATCCATGTTTTGAAATAAGCAGGCTCTCGCAGCGTTCGGATGGCTCTGAATGCTTTCATTACCGTATCCTGCACCACATCGGCACAATCCTCGTCCCGCCCGACATAGGTTCGTGCCAAACCATACAAGGTACGCTCGTACAATTGAATGACTCTAGCAAAAGCTTCTACGCTGCCGCCCTGTGCTAGCTGAATGTCCTGCTGAACTTCCCACTTGATGCTCACATTGCATAACCCTCCTTTTATCTCCAATTTTTGGTTCCTATTAGTATAGATGATAGAGGCAGGTCAATGGTTCATGAGAATTTATTTTTCTGCTTCGCAAATAGAAAAAGACCATCCCTTCAGCGTTTTCAGCCTGAGATGGTCTTGTCATGCTCGTTACATCAATGAATTACAGATTACCTCTGCGCTCCTGCTCGCGCTCCAGCGCCTCGAACAGTGCCTTGAAGTTGCCATTCCCGAAGCCGCGTGCTCCTTTGCGCTGGATAATCTCGATAAACAGCGTTGGACGGTCTACAATCGGCTTGCTGAACAGTTGCAAGAGATAGCCTTCGTCGTCTCTGTCAACCAAGACACCCAGCTTTCTCAGCGCCTCAATGTCTTCATCAATTTCTCCTACACGCTCTTTCAAATCTTCGTAGTACGCATCTGGCACCATGAGGAAATCTACACCGTTATCACGCAGCTTCGATACAGTGTCGATGATGTCGTTGGTCAGGATCGCAATATGCTGCACACCTGGCCCTTTGTAGAACTCCAAAAACTCCTGAATCTGCGACTTGCGGCGTCCTTCTGCTGGCTCATTAATCGGGAACTTGATGCGTCCTGTTCCACTTTGCATCACTTTGGACATGAGCGCAGAATACTCCGTCGAGATATCGTCCTCACTGAAATTTTGTACGGCTGTAAAGCCCATGACCTTTTGATAGTATTCTACCCACTCATCCATGACCTCAACGTTACCAACGATGTGGTCGATGCCGATGATACCTGTACTCTCACTTTTGACTGGAGATTGGTAAGCTTTAAAGCCTGGGAAGAATGGTCCGTTGTAATTTTTTCGTTCAATAAAGGAATGAATGTTTTCGCCGTACGTACCGATAATCGCTTTTTTGACCGTCCCGAATTCATCGGTATACTCAGTCGGTTCCATGATCGGAATGGCTCCGCGAGAAACGGCCTCCCGGTAAGCCTGCTCACAATCCTCTACACGCAGGGCAACGTCTTTGACTCCGTCCCCATGCTTTTTCACAAAATCCGCAATCGGGCTGTCGGGCGTAAGCGCCCCACTGATCACGAACGTCATATGCTTCTGCTTCAAAACGTAAGAAACCTTTTCCCGAGAGCCTGTCTCCAAACCTGCATAGGCTACTGCTTCAAATCCAAACGCATTTGTGAAATAGTGCATAGCTTGTTTGGCGTTCCCTGTATAAAACTCCAGATAGTCCCAGTCCTGAATCGGGAAAAAATCGGTATTGCTCATTGCCTACCCCTCCGCTTTCCTGTTCAATTATTGACATTATTTTGTGAATTGGGATTATTTTGTCGTTATCTTGAATGTACATTGGAAGCGCTTCCTCATGCAAGAACACGGAACAACGCGAAAACGCTCAAACGCTTTCATTTATTAAAGTACGCATGCGAGTAACAACTGGATACCAAAAAGCCACCGATCAAGTTGACCGATGGCTTTCGCTGCGTTTTCCTACTACTTATGTTTGAAAACAAATTGTTTCAGTTCCGCTAGAGGGGCCGCTCCTACGACTTTGTCGATCAATTCCCCGTTTTTGAGCAAAATGGTCGTTGGCAAACTCATAATGCCATACTGATTGGCAATCTCCGTTTGTTCATCGACATTGACCTTTAGGACTCGCACTTCGCTGCTATGCTCCCCATCAAACGATTCGAGTATCGGCCCAAAAAAGCGGCATGGCCCGCACCAAGGCGCCCAAAAATTGACGAGGGTATAGCCTTCGCTTTTTACATCTTGTTGAAACGTAGTATCTGTCGTGTGGCAAATGCTCATTTGTATTTTCCTCCCCTTTTTATGTTGAACAGTTAATCAAAACGACCATTACAGACCTTTAATATCCTCAATGAGGACAAAAAATAACTCGCTGTACTTGGATCATTTCAAATAACTTGTTCATAGACTTATTGTATCTATAATATCCTTTAAAGATTTTTTGTGTCAAGTTGCACCATCCTAAAATGGTCATCGAAAGTGCAGATGCCAGCATGAATCACTCTTCCCCTTGATCATGCTTCGCATTCACTTTATGATGGATGTATTAAGTCCATGATTGAGGTGTCTTATGAAGTATTCACAGGCAACAGACTATGCCCTCCATGCGATGCTCTATCTGGTGGCAGAAGCGCCTGATAAACCCGTTAGTGTTCAGCTTTTGGCAGAGAAGCTAGGCGTTTCACAAACGTACCTGTCCAAAATGCTGACGAAACTGGTCAAGGCTGGGTTGATCCACTCTGTCTCTGGCGCAAATGGCGGATACAAACTCAAACGCAACCAGGATGATATATCGTTTCTGGATGTTATCCAAGCCATTGAAGGGACAACCTCCTTGTTTGAATGCAGCTTCCATCATGATAGTGCGTGTCTGATTCAACAGGTTGTGGCTGACGCCGAGCAGCAAATGATGCAAACGCTGAAGAACAAAAAAATTGCTGACTTGGTCGCACATATCCCCAACCGTTTGACGTAAAACGACTTCCTTGAAAAGCTCCGGCCACCTCGACCGGAGTTTTTCTTCATAACGGTATTGCTCAATCGATGAGAAGGGCGTGAACAAGGATGAGCCAATGGACGGAACAAGCCGCCAAGCAATGGGATCAATTTGCAGAAGACTGGCGAAAACGAAGTGAGCATATGTGGGAAAAAGGCAGCCGCAGCACCATCCTCCCCTATTTTATGAAGCATGTACCTGTCGGATCGGGACCTGTTCTCGATGCAGGCTGTGGTGACGGCTATGCCAGTTGCAAGCTCGCAGAGCACGGCTATCAGGTGGAGGGCATCGACATTGCCGGGGAAATGATCCGCCTCGCTCATGACCGGGTCATTTCCTTCCCAGGCTCTGTTCATTTTCAGACAGGAGACATCAGCGAGCTTCCTTTTGCCGATGATTCATTCTCCGGAGTGCTTTCCATTAATGTTGTGGAATTCACGCCGTCTCCGCTCAAGGCACTCTTGGAGCTTCACCGCGTGCTCGCTCCCGAAGGAATTCTCGTCTTGGGAATCCTCGGTCCTACAGCTGGCCCCCGTGCACATAGCTATCGCAGACTATACGAAGAGACGACGATCCAAAATACGATGATGCCCTGGGAAGCCAAGCAGTTGGCAAGCGAAAATGGCTTCACACTTCTGGGAGAAGAGCCCGTCTACAAAGAAGGAATTACGCCAGATATCGCGGGCCGCCTAAGCGTAGAGCTGCGGGAGGCTGTCAGTTTTTTGACCTTGTTTGCTTTGCGGAAATAGATCAGAATGCTTTCAACTTTAGTTAAGTATGCCAGTCACACCCTATGAGAGGGAAAACCGGCAATTTTTTATGATCAATCACATCGAACAGTGTCCCGCTAGTCTAGGCTTTGCTATTCCATAACTGGGCAGTTTACTAACCAATATTTCGTTGTTAAAATGGTCGTGCTAATAAAAATTATTTATTTTTCATTCTTTTTTATTATTTCTACTACAACTTTGTGCGACACACATCTTGGAAGGTGAGAATCATTATCGACAAATGCAATTTTACAATTGTTGCCCCTATCATTTGCTTTCATTGTGGGAATGGGAACTTTCACAAAACGGATAATAAACACCAAATATACAAAGATCTCATCAATAATGAAGTCATTGAGATACCGGTAAAGCGTCAACGGTATCGATGCACTGTTTGTGGTACTAAAGAATGGGACGTTGTATTGGGAGCATCAACGTATTTGAAAAAAACGAGAATACTACTCTCCTTTGAAAAGCGCAACATATGATTCCAAAGTTCATGTGCCATTGCGAAATGATCCACCAACTATAGTTAAGAAGCCACTTCCCTGAAGCTTACAGGGAAACGGCTGGGTTCTTTTACAGCCATAGCCCGAGGCGCCTAATGTCATTTTGATTAGTTCGGATATAGATGGATATTCTATCAAATCAACTCTCCGGTCCGGGCGTCTATCCACTGCATCTCTCTCTGACTGTATCGATGAACTTGCCGATACACGAGACGGTAGCGATGATTTTTGCCCCGACCGGAATAATCGGTCTGCCATTCCAGCTTCAAATCGAGCACTTCCCGATAAATTTGGAGCGCCTTTCTTTCGTCTATAAGTGGAGTCGTCTCGACTGTCTCCAACTGAGTCGTATTGATGAACGAGCTGTCCATACCTTCAAGTAGCCCCGTCGTTTTATTGACGACAATTCGGAGGGACTCTCTTCTGAGCCACACCCCCTGTACTCCGATGCGGAACTCGAACAGCTCCTGATCAGTTTCCCCCTCTTCCTCCTGATGTCGAAGCCATAAATACGGTTCCAACTCAGGTCGCGTACGCGCTACGAATTGGAGTGCAATGTCCAGACACTCATTCCGGGATAAACGTTTTTCCCCTGGCGGACAGTCCTCGAAACGGGAAAACGAAACCAACGCACCCGTCCTTTTATGAATCATCACTTTAACGGTACCCGCGGATCTTGTCCGGAAAAAAGTGCGAAACGAACGGTCTTCAGAATCAGTAGACTGCCAATCCCGCCGACGCCAAACAAAAGAGGAAATCTCCTCATCGATGTCCGCGTTCCTCAATAGCTGATACAGTTTTGAATCCATTCCAAGTAAAGCTTGAACCTCTTCCAACGTACGAACTGCCGCAGCCTTTGGACGTAGTGGAACTGGCAACCATACAGCTTGCTCTTCCCATTCCACCGCTTCCTCGCTCAACTTGGCAACCTCCTTCTCGTCCGCCGGATAGCTCCTCCAACAATTGTCCAGCTCATACACAAGCCGTATCTCATCCTGCGCTCCATTCAAAACTGCTTTTGGTACATAAGTAAGTTGCAGATCTACCTTTACGGTTTTCTCTATGTGTTGCAAAATCTGCTCCTTCTCCATCAATTTCTCCGGGATCTTCGGCTTTTTCTGCTTACCAAAATAATGGAAGCCACTAACCATACCACTCTGGTGCACTGTTACGCGAAAACCTGACGATGGCAGTGGCAAATCCATCACAATCTGCTCATAGAAGAAAATCGTCCCGGATTCAATTGTTTTCATACGCGTCAAGGAAAATTGTTTCAGCGCGGTCGGATAATGGATAAGGACGAACTCCTCGCCGTGAAGTCGCAATTCCTCTTGTGTGAGCACGGGTAAATCACGGGCAGCTTCCGCCACGTCAATCGTATATTCGAGCAACTCCTCTTGACTGCCAAATACCAAAGACATGCCTGTATCTTTACCTGATTCTCCCCATACAGGATCAGCGCCTTGTTTTGTCCATAAGAACGTCGCTCTTCCTGCTTCCCGTTTGTCTTCCTGGTAGTCTGCAATGGTAAGCTCATACGTTTGTGGGATATCAATTCTTGCTTCTGCCAGCTCCTTTAAGGTAACAAGCCTTTGCTGCAATCGATCTTGTTCAGATACGGTGGCAGATTCGGATCGAGTGGCTTCTTCTGTGAACGAGTAGTTTTTGCGCAATGCTTTCAACCCCCTATGCAAAATGGTTTTGATTGTACCGGAGGGCATGCGCAGCAAGTTTGCAATCTCCTCAATCGTCATATCTTGCCAATACTTGAATGCAATCACTTGTCTTTGTCTTGACTCTAGCTGATCGACAGCAGCAAGCAGGTCGATCCGATCGTCATGCTCCGTGACAGAAACCTGCTGTAGCTCGTCGACGTAACGCTCATCTACCACAAGTCGTTGACGCTTGTTCAGCGCTGTCATCGCGCAGTTTATGACAATACGGATCAGCCAAGTCGTGAAAAATTGTGGCTGCTTCAGCTTAGGCAACCCGACCAACGCTCTATATATCGCCTCATGGACAACATCCTCTGCATCCATTTCTTGTCGAACATAATAATAGGCGATCCGGTATAAGCGATCCTGTTGTTCTTCTATCAATGAAAGAAAAGCCGCGCGATTTCCCGCCTGAGCCTCCCGAACTCGCTCAAATTGATTCATGCTGTGTCCCCTCCTTTGTACATTCGTTAGACCAGCGAGTGTGCCATACGGTTTCATGTTTCTTCGTCTTTTTCTGAAGGATGATAAAAATAAAAAAACCGTACGAAGGTCACTTTATACAGTGTCCTTCGCACGGCTCACAATTCCATATGTTAGCGGTACTGAACATTATTCAGTTGCATCCACATCAATTTACTGTCAATCAACAAGGCAAGCGTCATCTCATCCATCCCGTGCAGTTGACGATACAAGCGCTGGGTTTCGACCAAGTCATTGTAGGTCAAGAACGGATAGTCCGGTCTGCCGAATGTCCCGTCCGGAAAATAAGCGTAATGCAAATCGCCATTTCCGAGAATCCACTGCGATCCGAGGTTTACCACACCGTAGAGCATGATGTCAGCTAAGTCTTTGTCTACCCGGTCCCCGAATTGCAGGTAGCTTTTGTAGAGAAAATTGATTTCTGCCAACTGATGATTCAAAGAAACATGTGTCTGAATCATTGGATTCGTTGCTGTCGCGTAGTCAGAAACCAGCCACCCTTGCTGTACACCAGCGATGACAAAACGGTTCATGGCTGCGTGATTGTGAAAGTAAGCAGCATATTTTTTCGCCGATTGGCAAAAGTCATTTTCTTGATACTGATCACAGCCTCGCAGCATCAGATCAGCCGCTCCTGTGTTGAATCTCGTATCGTAAAAGCCCTCTGGTATCCCGTAATCGTCGCTTAGCCACAAGGAGCGCGGCTGTGTCTTCCAGTACCCCTCAGGCTCCTGCTGTTTCAGGCTCGCTTTCAACATCACATAGCCCATATCCCGGGCAGCCTTGCTTCCACCTGTATATAAAAAGGAGCGAAGGACATAATTTTCAGGAATCCGCCAAAAAGAGGACTCCGAAGTCGGCTCGTACGTTGAAGGGCTTTGATAGTAATACCCATCGTACAGCCATTTTGCCTTTTCCGTTACGTCCAAGTTAAGCCAAACGCTGTCAATCGATTGTTCTCCCCAAGGAACGAGCGGATCTCTCGAATCGAGTGCCCACATTTCGCTGATAAAGCCTGCTTTCATCGGCAGCTTTACCACCAGCTCGACACCAGATGTCGTCTGTTTTACTTCGATTGGCAGCGCCAATGCCGGCTTTTCCTCAATCGTGGCTCTGCCTTTATCCACGTAGGTAATCGGCTTACCTAACCAAATATACCTGCCCTCCGTCTCTACAAAACCAGAGGCAAGCGGAAGGGTCTGGACCTGATCAAGCGTGACGACCTTCCAATACGGTTTCTTCGACTCATCATAGGCTCGATAGCGAAACATCATGTTCTGACTGTTGCCCTGAATCGGGATGGTGAAAACGTATGGCATCATATTGCGCTGACCTGTCAGTTTATGCGCCCAATACGTGACACCATCTGGGAAACGAAATTCTTGTTTTTGGTGAATCGCACCATTCAGGTGGTCAACATTCTCTGTTTCTGTTGGTTTTTTCCATTCGTTTGCAGAAAGATTGCTCGGAAAGAAACTACTTACGGCGATGGCCGTCATCAAAAGGAGCATTCTGCTGATTTTTCTGACCATGTCATCCCCCTATTCTATTAAAGGAGAACCGAAAGTCCTACTTTAAAATGAATATTTCGTAGCGATTATTATTTTTATAATAATCTGATAAATTAATCATAGGTGTCTAATTCTATTTCGCAGGAGGGAATTTATGGACAAGAAAGTACGCTACGTTGTTTCTACAGCACTCGTAATATCTCTGTTCACCAGCCCCTCAATCATCCATGCCACTCAAGCTGAACCACAACCCCACATTCCTTATTACGGAATAGGGCCAACCTATGTACAGCCTGCACAGATTGAGAGCTTGTTTCCCAAGCCAACTATCCAGTTTGGGACACCCGGCTTCCAAGAAGGAAAAGAAGCTTTTACGTCCCAGGAAGAAATGATGGCTTACATAAGCAAATTGGCAGCAGGCAACAAGGAAATCAAGCTACTATCCATCGGTACCTCATTGGAAGGTCGCGATATCCCCCTGCTGCTATTCAGCAAAGACCACGGCAAGCTCAAACAAAACAAGGAAAAGCCACTCATCTGGCTACAGGCACAAATCCACGGAAATGAACCCGCCTCTGGTGAATCTGCTCTTGTGATTGCCAAATGGCTGGCAGAAGGAAAACTTGGCGCCGACCTCCTGAATCAAGTAAACGTCGCGATTGTTCCTCGTATTAACCCGGATGGCTCCTACCAGTTCAAACGCTACATCGCGACAGAGCTGGATGCTAACCGCGACTACATGAAGGTAGAATATCCAGAGGTGCAAGCAGTGCACCAAGCCCTCAATGCCTATCAACCTGATGTGGTGCTTGACGCCCACGAATACGGTGTCTCTTCCAGCCAGCTTCGCGATGTTGGGGAAAAAGGCGCGATCTCTTCCTACGATGTTCTGATCTCCTCTGCGAAAAACTTAAATATCCCCGCCAACCTGCGCAAAATGTCAGACAACCTGCTCTTGGCTGACGTTCAAAAAGCTCTCGACAAGGAGCAACTTTCTCATCACGCATACTATACGCTGGCAAAAGGCAAGGACGGAAAAGTGACCGCAACAGAAGGCAGCACAGAGACGAGAATCGGACGCAATGCCTTGGGATTGAAAAACACGTTGACGTTTTTGGTGGAAACACGCGGAATCGGCATTGGACGCGCCGATTTTGAGCGCCGTGTATACAGTCAGGCCATGACTCACGCTGCTGTCATCCAATCAACAGCGGCCAACGCCAAAGCAATCAAGTCCGCCGTCACGCAGGCACGGGCAGAAATCACGGAAAAAGGCAAAAAGGCAAACGACAACGACAGACTCGTCATCCTGAGTGAGAATAAGCGAGTACCGGGTCAAACTCTCGATGTGGTCGATCTAGCCACCGCAAAAAAAGTGCCTACCCCCATCGACTGGGTAAGCTCCACGGATGCCTATCCCGTACTCGAACGCGAGCGCCCCACTGCTTATCTCATGCCTCCTGGCTACCATGAAGTCGCAGCCAAGCTGGAACTGCTCGGTGTTTCAGTAAGCAAGCTATCAAAAGAAACGACCATAGTGGTAGAAAGCTACACCATTTTGGAAAACAAGGTGAATACGATTTACGAGAATGGGCATTTCACCAACCAAGTGACTGCAAATGTAACAGAAACAACGAAAACCTTTCCTGCGGGTAGCTACGTGTTCAGCATGGCCCAGCCAAATGCCAACTTCATAGCATTGGCCTTGGAACCGGAATCGGTAGACAGCTACGTCACGTTTAACTTCTTGCCCGTTGAAAAGGGCGATGAAGTCCCGGTGTACCGCTATATGCTGGAGCAATCGCTACCTACCATCCAAATGAACTAAAGGAAAAATTCCCCTCTCTAAAGTTAGACTCCTGAGAGGGGAATTTTGTTACATGTATAGGCTTACTTTATTTCAAACACTTCTTGGGCAAGCCCTGCCAGCTTTTGCGTATTGTCGCTCACTTCGACCATCGTCGCAGAAATTTCCTCCGTAGCGGCTGCCTGACTTTCCATGGTTTGATTAATCAATTCAATCGAATTTTGCAGCAGGGTTATCAAATCCCGGATGGAATCTGTGGTTTGCTTGATTTTGTCCGCGTTCGCCCGTGAATCCGTCGCCATATTGCGAACTTCATTCGCAACGACAGCGAACCCTCGCCCTGCATCTCCTACTCGCGCAGCCTCAATGCTCGCATTCAGTCCCAAAATGTTACTTTGATCAGCGATTTTTTTCACGGCGAGCGTGATTTGCTCGATCTCAGTCGTACTTTGGCTCACATCATTGGCTTGCTCTGAGATTGCCTTCATTTGCTCGTTTAAATTCCCGATCTGCACAGCCATCTCATGTGTGGTGGCACTGACCTGCTCGACGACGCTCGAGAGATTTGCGGCAATTTCATACAGCTCATTGGCTCGCTCCATGCTGGAACCGATGCCGACACCACCGATGACTTTTCCCGTGTGATCATGCAGAGGGATTGCCCGTGCGACGAGAGGGAAACCAAATAATTCCTTGGGGACCATCATCGCCTGCTTGGTGTTTTTTCGAATCGCGTTGGTGATCACATCTCCTTCCTGGAGTGGATCACCCGGCTTGACTTGCAGTGCAAATGTTTGGGCAGGCACATTGCACAATAGCTTTTCCGTGTCATAGACCCCAATGGTAATGTCATCGGAGAGCAAATCATTTAAATAGGGGGCAACCTTGATGAACGCCTCGAGCAGCTCTGCGTTTTTCCCCTCTTCGGAAGCTTCTGTTTCGTTCCATTCTACGTAACCGTTCATGACCCACTTCACCTCTATATTTTGCTGGCATTAATACGGAAATTGGCGTTGCTTGTGCTGAACCGATATCCATTTCAGCGTAGTAAACTCTTCTAAGCTCCATTGACCGTTCAAACGTCCCAACCCAGAGTGCTTTTCACCGCCAAACGCCACGATTGGCTCGTCATTGATCGTTCCATCGTTGATGTGAATCATGCCGGTCTCAATTCGTTTGGCCATCTGGGCACCTCTCTCCAGATCGCGTGTATGAATCGCCCCGGACAATCCAAATGGTGTCTCGTTTGCCATGCGAATCGCTTCTTCCTCCGAAGTAAACGACATAATGCAAACAGCCGGACCAAACAGCTCTTTAGAAGCAATCGACATGTCTGTGGTCACTCCTGTCAAAACGATCGGCTCGACCAGGTTGCCCTTTACTTCCCCTTTCAATGCAGGAACGGCTCCTTCCCGTATCGCCTCATCAATCGTTGCCATCAGGTTGGCGACTTGCCGTTGATTGATGAGTGGACCGATTACCGTGTCAGGATCATTTGGGTCGCCTACCTTGAGTCCAGATACTTTTTCCACATACAGATCGAGGAATTTATCGTATACATCTTGGTGAACCAGAACCCTGTTAGCCGACATGCAAATCTGGCCTTGGTGGGTAAAGCGGCTGAATACCGCTGCATTAACGGCATACTGGAGATCCGCATCCTCCAAAACGATCAGTGCACTATTGCCGCCCAGCTCCAAAATCGCCTTTTTGAAATGCTTCGCTGCCACTTGCGCGATATGGCTTCCTACTTGGCTAGAGCCTGTAAACGAAAGGATGCGCGGAATCGGGTGGGAGACAAAACCATCGCCAATTTCCGCAATATCCGTCACAACAACGTTGATCAAGCCTTTTGGCAGACCTACTTCTTCAAAAATTTTCGCGATGAGCGTCCCACCCGTGATTGGCGTGTGCTCATGCGGTTTAAGGACGACACCGTTGCCCGCACCAAGAGCTGGAGCTACAGACTTCATCGACAGATAGAACGGGAAGTTGAACGGACTGATGACACCGACAACGCCTGCGGGAATCCGATACAAGCGATTTTCTTTTCCGTCTACGGGAGAAGGAAGAATTTTTCCTTCCATGCGCACCGGGAACGTAGCCGCTTCGCGAATAATATCCTTCACAAGCCCGATCTCAAAAAACGCCTTTAATCGGGTTCCACCCAATTCACGTATGATGATCTGAATGATTTCTTCTTCATTCTCTTCGATATAGTGAACAGCTCGCTCCAACATTCGGGATTTGGTATAGGCATTCACTTCATCCCACTCTTTTTTCGCGTTGGCTGCCGCCTTGTAAGCCGCGTCGATATCCTCCAGATTTGCCATTTTGAATTCTGCGATGACTTCCCCGTTGTAAGGGTTGATATCTTGCAATGTCTTCGCGCCCAGTCCGTCGCGCCACTCCCCATTAATGTACTGCTTGTCCAGTGTTTGAAGGATTGACATGCTTTAACCTCTCCCTTTTGTAAAGGTAATAGGCCCCTTTCGCATGAAAGGAGCCGTAAAACTAAAACAGCAAAATACACTGCTAGTCGGCAACCCGGCTGCCATCGTAACGTGTACATTAGGCCCGTGGCTTTGCGTCCCCAATTTTCAATGGGTTTGCCCATTCATAGCGAATGCTGGTAGGATTTTGTCGAAAAAAGGAAAGATATGGAGAATCCTACTTTGATTATAGTACTCCATTTCGAATAGTCAAACGAAAACATGTAAATAATTAGTGAAAGAAAGGGAACAAATACCAAAAAGTCCGCATCGCTTGGATACGGACTCCTGATTCTTTTTCCTTATGATCACAATAACTTTTTGACATCCTTTACGCTCGTCGCGAGTATTTGCTCTACCGCGTTGGCGTCCCTCACGTGTTTGGTCAAGCCTTCATTCAGCTCGTCCAGCAAGCCCTTTGCATCCCTTACCTGCTGGGACACATCGTCAGCAAATCGCTTTTGGTGCGCGATGATTTCCATCACACCTGACACTTCGACGTTCAGGGCCTGGAAAGCATTCACGATCTGATCCGTCTTCTCCGCAGCATCCTTGCTGATAGAAAGTCCGTCTTTGATCGCACTGCTGCTTTTTTCACTGTTGGACAACGCTTCTTTTGTTTCTTCCTGAATCTTGCCGATCAATTCTGCAATCGTCTTGGTCGAATTCGCTGTCATCTCGGCCAGTTTCCGTACCTCATCCGCTACAACAGCAAAGCCTCGGCCTTGTTCACCCGCACGTGCCGCTTCTATCGCTGCATTCAGGGCGAGAAGGTTGGTCTGATTGGCAATGTCGCTGATCACCTTGACGATACTCGTAATTTCCGAAGAGCGCTCTTCCAAGCGGCTCATGGATTTGGACGTATGGACCGATTCTTTGTCGAGCAGGCTCATGACTTCCACAACGTCCGTCATAGCCTTTTTGCCTTCATCTGCACGCGCTACCGATTGTTTGCAGATGTCTGTCAGGCGCTCTCCTCGATCCGACAGTTGGCTCGCAGATTCATCATCCCGCTCGTTAATGACCTGGATATTATCTACGACACGCTTCATTCTCGTCACCAAGCGCACCATTTGCTCGGATTCGGCGTTCATCGCTTGGTTCGAAGTGAAGATCGCACCCAAGTGTTCGTAAATACCGCGAAGCTCATGTTTCCAAGCGTCTTGCTGTCCTGCCATTGTGGTCGTGGGAGTTGCCACTGTCGTCGCTGCTGTCTCTTTTTCTGCCAGGCCTTTGTCTTTTTTCCAAAACATCCGCTTCCCTCTCCTTTGTACCCATCAATTGTCACCTCGGCGGCTATATACGCGGGACTCGATTATTCCCGGATGTTGTTTCGCCAAGCTCAGCAAGTTTTCCAAGAAATAATAGTGACCCTCCAAGAGCTCCACGTCTTTACGCTCAAATTGCTTCGCCTGCAAATACTGCTGCATTTCCAAAGCATAGCGCTCCAGTTTATCGTGAAAATCGTTGGCACGAAGCATTTGCTCCACTTCTGGATATTCTGTTTTCAGGCGATTCAGCTCGCTGTATACACGCCCACCCTCCAGAATCATCTGGTAGGCCGTACGCTCGAGCGTAGCTGTCGTAGCTGCCTCCTGCTCCTCACGCTCCTCGCGCAAAGCGGCCAAGTACGTGATAAAATGGTAGACAGTTAAAAACAATGGTCCTAAAAACAGAATGATCCCTGCTTTGTACACATGCTGATTGGACAAATTGCTGATGAGCAGGAACAAGTGAAACAAGATCGCACCCAACCATACATAGATGATGATTTGGTGATTGATCTTCCCTGCCTTTTGGTGGCGTGAAAAGGCAAAGGTAAGTCCGAGCAGATAAAAGGCAAGCAACGTAAAGCTGGCAGAAAACAAAGCCATCTCCATATCGATCAGCCAATCTGCGTCGGCGGGTATTTCGATAAAGAATTCAAAAGCGAGCACCAGCAGTGAGAACAGCAACCCCATGATCCAAAACCGGCTTACTTCCGAGTCATTCCTCCGCCGGGAGCGGTAGCGTTTTGCACGGGATCCTTCCATAATGCTCTCACCTCATTCTCTATGATTCGCCATGATTCTATCTTTTCCTTTCACATGGGGCCAAAATCTGACATCGGAGGCTGTTATGACAAAAAATTTACCAACAACATTTACCGAGCGCATGCAAACCATGCTTGGACACGATTATGAGGCATTCGTTTCCTCGTATGATCAGCCTGTGACACACGGCTTGCGGGTCAATCCGTTGAAGGTCGGTCGTGATGATTTTTTGAAAATCTCGCCGTTTTCTCTGGAAGCAGTCCCTTGGTGCGAAAACGGTTTTCGCTACAAAGAACCAGATCGTCCCGGCAAGCATCCTTTTCACTCCGCTGGCATGTACTATTTGCAGGAGCCAAGCGCGATGTCCGCTGCCGAAGCACTCGGCGCACAACCTGGTGAGCGAATCCTCGACCTGTGTGCAGCGCCAGGGGGGAAATCGACGCAGCTTGCAGCGTTTTTGCGTGGACAAGGAATGCTCGTAGCAAACGAAATCCATCCTGTTCGGGCAAAAGCCTTGTCAGAAAATCTGGAGCGCTGCGGCGTGACCAATGCCGTCGTGACCAATGAAACGCCTGAACGCTTACAGGAGCGATTCCCCCAGTTTTTTGACCGAATTCTAGTAGACGCTCCATGCTCTGGCGAAGGAATGTTCCGCAAGCTACCCGAAGCAATCGAAGACTGGAGCCCTGCAAAAGTAACCGAATGCCATGTCATGCAAGGCGATATTCTCGAGGCGGCCGCTGCTATGCTGAAGCCAGGCGGGACGTTGGTCTACTCCACCTGCACATTTGCTCCATTAGAAAATGAGCAGTCACTGGTTAACTTCCTGGGAAGTCACCCGGAATTTGAAATCGTTCCGCTGCCACATGCAGATTGCTTTTCTGCTGGTCAACCCGAGTGGGCGTCGCCGCAAAACGAGCAGCTCACCCAGACAGCCAGATTGTGGCCGCATCGTCTCCAGGGAGAGGGGCATTACCTCGCCAAGCTGCAAAAGAGTGAGACCGCTGAAGTTCATGAACCTTCCGGAAAGCGTAAAGAAAAGCGTGCGGCAAAATCGGCTCCGGCAGGTCGAAAAGAAGCCCTGGCAGCCTGGCGTACGTTCGCGGACGAAGCGCTCCCGGCGCTCTCCCAACCATTCGATGATGAATCAGCTTTTCTTTTGTTCGGCGAGCAGCTCTACTACTCACCTGCTCCCGAGCTCGACTGGGACAAGCTCAAGGTCGCTCGCGTCGGTCTGCACCTAGGAACCGTAAAAAAGAACAGATTTGAACCTGCTCACGCCTTGGCACTCGCCCTCTCTCCTGCGGAGGCAGCCCGTGTCGCTTCCTATGGCGCAGACGATCCTGAAATGTTGCGATACTTAAAAGGAGAAGCGCTCACGCGTGACGGTGATAGCGGCTGGACGCTGGTTACTGTAGATGGATTCTCCATCGGTTGGGGCAAGCAATCTGAGGGGCAACTCAAAAATCATTATCCTAAGGGTCTACGCTGGTTGTAGTTTTGCATCAAAAATAAAAAAAGCTCACAAGGCTACACGAGATGCATCGTGACTGCTTGTGGGCTTTTCTCTTTTTCTTATGATCTCCCTCTGCGGGACGGATTGTCTACAACGGTCAAAGAGCCATTTCTAATATAACGCAATATTTTTGAAACAGATATCCCTGTTGCGTTGGCAATTTGCATCGCATTCGAATTCGGATACGTTCTCACGTAATTGCGAATCATCTGGTAGTCTTGTATTTCGTTTTCTCCGCAAACCTGGCAACTGTACTCTCCCCGGCCCATCGGACTGCCGCATTTCAAGCACGTATCCGTCGTCATCACTGGTTCTCCTCACACCCTGTACTATGGTACTTTTACAAGAAAGGGTTCTATCTTCCTATCTATTACCCAAATCACATGGGAGGAAAACACTATTTCTATCGCAATTCCTGTGTTCTATTAAAATTCGATGCCGTCAATCCGAACTCCTTCAAAAAAGCCAGTATAGAGCCTCAAACCGCTTTTTGCAGAAGGACAATCGCAAACCCAATTAGAAAGACTCCACTGAGCCCATGAAACACGTTGAGCCAAACCGGGCGAAAAAATCGAGCCAAATACGCGGCCAACAAAGCTACCAGCCCCAGGAACAATAAAGTCGATAGCAGACAGCCTGTCGCAAACAAGAACAACTCTTTTGAATGAACAAAAGTGCCAGATGCCAATAGTGAGCCAAATACTCCCGCCCAAAACAGAACGGTCAAAGGATTCGCGAGTGTCAGAAGTACGCCGTACCAAAAGCTGCTTCGACCCGATGGAGCATGCTGGACTGGTGCTTGTTCATGTACTCCTCTTCCTTTCATGGCACGCAAGGTTTGAATCCCGAACCAGGTCAAAATCAGGGCTCCCATAATCAAAACCAACTGTTTGACCCAATGGATTTGTAACAGCAGAGACAGTCCCCCGATCGCCACGAGGCTCACATCTCCTCTTTCATGGAATGTCTGAGCTGGTGATTCGGGCATTTTCCCGCAATAAGTGGAGGATTTGTTCGTCAATCCGATCCATAGTGGTGCTCCTCCTTTTCATCATGATTATATCAATTTCTTTAGAACAAAAAGGAGTTTGGCACCAACACCGTATTTTTTAAAGAATTGACGCAGTTTATCTTTTATTTTTTCTGTCACACGATTGATCCTGGGGCGTTTTCCTAAAATCATGCTGCCGCGAGAGACGAGAAGACATCATACGCCATCTTCCTACGCTGATAGCTGCTCCTTCTTTAAAGTAAACAAACGGATCGCGAGCAACAACGACAGCAACGCAATAACAAATCCGTACCAGCCTAGATGCTCCACAGAGGAGTGGCTGATCACCAGTCCCCCAACCCATGATCCCAAAGCGAAGCCAAATTGAATAAAGGATGTATTGATGCTAAGCGCGATATCCGGCGAACGGGGCACCTGCGTAACCAGATAGAGCTGTTGGGCCGGAGATGTTGCCCATGTGGCGAGCATCCATAGCATGATGATCACGATATGAGCAGTTATCACTCCATCCATGACCGAAAGCAAAAGCAGCATACTTGCCTGAAAGGAGAGTCCTAAATTAATCGTAAATTTCGGCCCCTTGCGATCTGCGATAACTCCCCCCATTTTTGACCCCATAAAACTGCAAATGCCTGCGAGAAACAGAATCCCAGAAATCTCGGATGCCGAGAGTTCTGCCTTGGTTAGCAGGAAAGGCGCAATATAGGTAAACAATGTGGAATAAGCACCGATGTACAACAGCGTGATAACAACTGCTGCCAGAATCCTTTTATTTTTTAGAACAGCCAGTTGTGCTCGCGGTGTTACAGCCTCCTGCGCTTTTATAAGCGGGACTTTTTTATAAATGACAAGCAGCGGAACCAAGCTCAGTAGTCCAATAAAAATAAACAGCAGCCTCCAGCCAATCACTTCACTTAAAAAAGTGCCAACCGGGAGGCCAAGTACAAGCGAGCTGCTCAATCCCATCAAAATGATGCCGATTGCTCTTCCACGATTGCCTTCTTCAACTAGCCGTGTAGATACCGCCATCGCAACAACTGTAGCAACGCCTCCACTGAGTCCTTGGATCACGCGTGTAACCAGCATCATCTCAAATGAAGGACTCACATAGACCAACCAGTTGCTCAAAATAAAAATACCAAGCATCATGAGTAATAATTTTTTTCGGTCAAGATGGATCGTGACAGCGATGACAATGGGAGCCCCTACTGCCGCAGAAAGGGCAAATGCAGTAACAAGCAATCCGGCAGACGACGTCGTGACCCCCAGATCAGCGGCCACCATTTGAATGATGCCGCTTATCAGATACTCCACCGTCCCAATGAGGAAAACTGCCAAAGCGAGAATATAGACAACCCATTTATTTCCCATGCTCACTTTGCCCCCTTGGTTCAATTGGAATCTGGATTTCTATGAGCTCAACTCCAGGTTCTTCTGATAAGGGAACGTAGATTTCTCTGCCGGGCTGCTCGCTTCGAATACAGTAACCATGCTGTTCAATCCACGTAGCCAGATCCAGGCAAGCTGATTCTTTAAAGATCGAATCCGAACGGAATAGTAGCGTAGCCATTGTCTCGGCAGGCAAGACGCTTCGTTCCATTTGCTCGGGCAGTTTGACAGATTC
The DNA here is from genome assembly GCF_001423865.2 of Brevibacillus sp. Leaf182. Taxonomy (NCBI): domain Bacteria; kingdom Bacillati; phylum Bacillota; class Bacilli; order Caryophanales; family Paenibacillaceae; genus Brevibacillus; species Brevibacillus sp. Leaf182. The sequence goes on from NZ_LMPN02000024.1 coordinate 278,711, forward strand.
TGTTTTAATGGCATAACCCACCCCAAATTCGAAAAGCTGGTCCTTCGTTCCGGTTTCCTTCCATAGCACTGTTTGGGGACCAGTCAAGGATGATTTCAGGCTGGCATCAAGCAAACTGTCGAATATTTGAAACAGCCAAGGAATATCTTCAGCAGCACCCAATGCTGAATAGGAAATCAAGTGCATGCCATCTACCTGCTTCAGAACGACCTCATGCTCCTTTTCGATCCTTCCCTCCCGTTCAACAAGCTGCACCCGTTCTTTAATACGGGCAAGCTTCGACATTTCCGTCTCCAACAGAGATTGGATTTCATTTTCTTTGAGCCTCAGCATGCCCCGAATTTGTTCGGCTGGTATATTCTCATGAAGCAATTGCGCAATCTGCTGCAATGAGAACCCCAATTCTTTGAAGATGACAATTCGATTGATCTGCAAAAGCTGTTCGGCACAGTAATATCGGTACCCGGTCGCATCATCGATTTTTGCTGGTTTTAGAATCCCAATCTGATCATAATAGCGCAACGTTTGCAACGGAATTCGACTCAGTCGGGAAAACTCGCTGATTTTGAACAATTCCACACCTTCTCTCTCATTACTTCGATCTGAGTATAAACCTTCTAGTCGAGTATAAAGTCAATAACTTCCTTTCATAAAACAAAGGCGTTTCTACAAAAAAATGCCCAGATCCTTTTCGAATCTGGGCAGCCTCTTTATTTCTTATCTTCCTTTTGATTTCCCGGCAGATTGACTAAACGGCCTTCCACCCTTCGCAGAGCGAGCGGCTCCACCTTTTCCTGCTTTTTTCGTATCGGCAGGCTTCGCAGATTTACCCGCTTTGCGTGCTGCAATCGCTTCAGCCTTCTTGCGGTTTTTCTCGTACTGCGTTTGCAGTTCTCCCAGCTCACGCGCCATTTTCTTTTTGTAGCCTGGCTTTACCTTCGTCTTTTTCTTCAAGGCTTCACGTACAGGAGAGAACTCTTTGTCTTTTTCCTTCTGCTGCTCCTTCACCTGTTGCGCTCGCAGCTCAACGAAATGAGCTTCCCGTTCTTCTGCGCGCTGACGGCGTCCGGCATCCAGATGGCGTCCTGCCTGCAAAATTCTTTCTTCGATCGAAGCCTTCGTCGCTTTGGCAAAACGAGCCATCAAGTTTTTCTGACGAGGAGAAATGAGGGAGATCGCTTTTCCTTTTTGTCCCGCACGACCAGTACGACCGACGCGGTGAATGTAGCTGTCCACGTCATTCGGCAAATCGTAGTTGATGACATGTGTTACACCTTCTACATCGAGTCCACGCGCAGCGATATCTGTTGCGATCAAGTATTGGAAACGTATCTCACGGAATTGCTTCATCAATTGTTCCCGCTTGTTTTGAGATAAATCACCGTACAAGGCTTTCGCCGAGAGGCCATTTTCTTGCAAGCGAGCCGTAAGCTGTTGCACACGTACTTGGGTATTGGCAAACACAATAGTCAAGAACGGCTGCTCTTGCTCCAGCACATCGACGAGAGCGTCCGTCTTATCGCTCTGGTTGACTACATAGTAAAATTGCTCAATGCGCTCAACTGTTTTTTGCTTGCCCTCGATTTTGATATGCGGTGGCTGCTTCATGAAGCGGTGCGCCAGTCTTTTTACCAGATCAGGCATCGTAGCCGAGAACAACAGCACCTGACGTTGAGAAGGCGTGTGGACGATGACTTGCTCCACATCCTCCAAGAAGCCCATTTCCATCATTTTATCGGCTTCATCCAGCACGAGTGTAGAGATTCGTCCGAAGTGAAGCGATCCGCGCTTCATATGATCCAGTACACGTCCTGGTGTACCTACAACAACATGAACCGTTTCTTTCAGCTTGCTCAGTTGTTTGTCAATATCCGTTCCACCGTGCAGAGAGAGTACATTCACATTCAGGTGTTTGCCCAGCTTTTCTACTTCTTTTGCAATCTGAATGGAAAGCTCACGCGTCGGAGTGAGGATGAGCGCTTGAATGTCGCGTTTTCCCTCTTCCAATGCGTTGAGGATCGGCAGCATGAATGCAGCTGTTTTACCCGTACCTGTCTGAGCTTGTCCGATTAGATCCTTGCCTTCCATAATGAGAGGAATGGCTTCCTCTTGAATTTGTGTTGGTTCTTTATAATACAGGTCTTGAATCCCTTGCATCAGCTCCGGACGAAAACCAAAAGACGCAAACGATTTTGCCATAACTTCCACTTCCTTTCACAAACGATCCGATTCGCCACACCATGACTGCATGGACAGTGGATGCGATAAATCCGGCTCTCATCAATCAACATTCATCCTAGGCAGGTTGTTGCCCTTGCGAAATCCTATCCTACCTATACTAAAGGAGTCCTTTCGAAAAAACAACTAAACCGTTCAACTCCCGGGTATTTTTCTTCGAGACTTGCGACAACAAAGCAAGCCTAACTGAAATTTTTGCTGACATCATGTGACCATGTAGCGATTTCGCTGATCTAATTACTGTCAATGTGAACAACCAACACAGAAAGGAGTGAAAAAGGTGGATCTAAGAGAACAGGTTCTCCTGGCAAAGCAAGGAGATCGTGAAGCTTTTATCGCTGTTGTCAAACACGTTGAGAGCTCCTTGTACCATACGGCTAAATCCATCCTGAAAAAAGAGGAAGATATTGCGGATGCTCTCCAGGAAACCATTTTGAAGGCTTATAAATCTCTGCATTCACTTCGTGAGCCCCATTTTTTCAAAACATGGATGTTCCGAATTTTGATCAATGAATGCAATAAGATACTAGCAAATCGCTCCCGTAACGTTCTACTGGATGAATTCCCTATCCAACTATCACTCTCACATAAAGACGAACTTATTGACCTGCGGGACGCCGTTGAAAGATTGGATGAGCAGCAGCGCCTTGTTATTGTGCTTCACTATTTTGAAGACCTGCCTTTACGACAAGTAGCAGAGATACTGGAAATTTCGGAGAGTGCCGCAAAAATGCGGCTTAGTCGAGCACGGAACAACTTGATGGAAAAATTAAACACCTTTCGGGAAGGGAAGATACATTATGGATCAATCTAAATTTGATTTCGAACTAAAAGAGTACAAACGTACAAAGGATGCGACGATGTCACCATTGGTACGGGCTCGACTGGATGAAACATACGCCTCTCTCCTAGAAATGTCTCGTGAACGAAAAGTCCAGCGATTACGCAAAGCACCCTATGTTGCGGCCGCCGCAGTCATTCTAGGTGCAACTGTATTCACCTCCGGATTTATCTCGCCGGTCATGGCGCAATCCATTAAGGAGATCCCATTCGTCGGCAGTCTCTTTAGCTTCATCGAAGCGGACCTCGGCTTACGTGCCGCAGGCGAACAAGGTCTTTCTTCCAAGGTAAACAGGAGTATTTCTCACCAGGACATGAAGCTCGAGGTAACGGAGACGGTCTTCGACGGAACACGTGCTGTCTATCTGCTCAGCGTAACGGCTCCAAACCTGAAGGACGGTATGTTTGATACGGGAAAAGAGGTTGTCAAACTCAGTGACGCTATCGAAAATGTCACTTTTACCATCAATGGAAAAGGTCAAGATGACCCAAGTAGTTTGGTAACTGGCGGTAGTTTTTTCTACACAGCGGGCGAATCACACCCAAACTATCTTATCTTCGAAGAAATTTTGAAGACACCTGACCACAATTCAACGAGCATGATTCCAGAATCTTTCCAAGCGGAAGTGGTTGTTAAGCTTGCTGGAATTGATCAAGCCTTCAAGCTGGACATTCCCTTCCAAAAAGCGACGAACGACACCCTCCGGCTTAAACCGAATGCTATTCAATCAAACGATGGGATTTCTTTCGAAGTATCCGAGGTCAATGTGACACCAGTGACGACGCGCTTGTTGTATTCGTTCAAACTGGATGGCAAGACATCAGATCAGTTCATCAGAGCTGCCCTGTTTGACGACCAAGGTCGTCAACTGACATCCCTCCACGGAGAAGGAGAGGTTAAGGATAACACGCTCACATTTGACGCCCGCTATGCTACTGCACAAGGACAGCCGAAGTATTTCATCATCAAGCCTTTCGTCGTAAAAGATCATTCTGCGGAAACAGTCACAGACGATCAGTTTATTAAGGGTCTGGAAATAAAGGTAGACCTCCCCGAGCAGAACAAGTAACAAAACGAATAACCCTCTCCATCGCAATCATACATGCATGGAGAGGGTTTCGCTCATCTATCGAGCAGTTGTTGAACCGTTTCCTTATCGAGCTTCTTGATGACAGATGTAAGCAACTGGGCAGCCTGCTCGAAATCACGTTTTGACATAATCGCATTATGGCTGTGAATATATCGTGTCGCAAAGCCGACAACAATCGACGGGCAGCCAATGCCGCTTATATGGAATTTCGCTGCATCTGTTCCGCCTCCTGCGAGGGCATCCACCTGTACATTGATACCGAGCTTCTCTGCTGTGTCGAATACGAGATCGCGCAATCCGGTATGAGGAATCATCGTGGCATCAAATAACATGACGAGCGGACCGTCCCCCACATTGCAGGTCATCGGATACGATTCATTTCCAGGCGTGTCATATGCGAGTCCAACATCGACAGCAAAAGCAATATCCGGTTCTACCAGCCTCGCTACTGTGCCAGCACCCCGGGTCCCAACTTCTTCCTGCACGGTTGCACCGGCGTATACCACATTAGGATGCTCTTCCGTCTGCAATTGTTTCAGCACCTCGATTGCCAGCGCACACCCCGCCCGATTATCAAGCGCCTTTGCGACCCACAGCTCTCCGTCGCGCATCGTCGTAAAATCACTGTCAGGGACAATCCAATCACCAGGGCGAACACCCATTTCCTTCGCATCTGCTTCATCTTTCGCCCCGATGTCAATGTACAGCTCCTTGAGCTTCATGACTTTTTCCCGCTCTTCTTTTTCCAGCGCATGCGGTGCCTTCGAACCAATGAGCCCGAGATACTCACCTTTGCGTGTCTTGACCTTCACACGATGTGAGAGCATATTGTGCGTCCACCATCCGCCAAGCTGGATAAAACGCAAGTACCCTTTTGGCGTGATATTCGTCACCATGAAGCCTACTTCATCCAAATGTCCCGCGAGCAAAATTTTTGGTCCGTTTACTGAACCCGTCTTCTTCCCGAGAACCCCACCCAGCCGATCCTTTACCAACTCGTCGCTGAGAGGCTGTAAGTACTCCTCCATCTTCACCCTGACTTCGTGCTCGTGCCCAGGTACTCCGTCCGTTTCCGTCAAATCCTTGACCATTTTCGTGAGATCGTCCATCCTTTATCTCCTTTGCGATACTGACGTATTCCCGTTTTGTTTGCCTACCTCTATTTGTTATTGTTTCCCCAACAAATATCCTGAATGCGCTCGAGTACTTCTTCATGCTGTCGCATTTGATTGGGTGGCCTTCGTAATCCGATGAAAGAGCACAAGACAAATCAGTCCCATCCCTGCAAACATTCCGGTGATCGCAACGTTGGGAACCCACGCACTGACAAGAATAAACACACCTGCACTGCTCACCCCCACAATACTAAACAGAGAATGTACAGCCATATACGTACTCCGCGCATGATCTGGCACCATATTGGCGAGTAACGCTTGTTTTACCGGGATGTGCATCACTTCACCCAGAGTCGCGAAGAACATGGCAATGAGCAGGACAGCAGGAGAACTGCTGAAGCTAATCCACGCATACCCGCAAAAATACAGGACAAGACCTGACAGGAGCACCGCCCTATCTCTCAAGCTCTTCACCACGTAGGAGATCAGAACCGTCAAGCAAACAACCAGCAACGTGTTTTCTGTTTTTAATAGACCTAACAAATTCATCCCATCCACCTGGATGCCAAAAAACGGAAATAACTGCTCAGGCTCTGGGATTTCTTTCACTAAACGAAGGCCGATGACATTGGTCAATTGCTCCTCTACAGCAATAATGAGCAAATTCGCTATGGTAAACAGCAGAAAAATCCGGTGCTTGAGCACTGATTGATAAGCTCCCAGGACATCTGCCATAAAACTCGAATCTTTTTGTCTTTGCTTGCCAGACGCCGAGCATGCACGTTTTTCTGGCACATACGTTTCCTTGATAAACAGGATCGTCATGGCGAGCGAAATCGCGATGCTTACAGCCACACCGAGAAATAGCGCAAAATAATGCTCATCGAACAAAAAAGCACCCACCAATCCGCCTATCGCTACCGCCAGATTATTCAACCAATAGGAAGCCGTAAAAATCGCTCTCCGATTCTCGGGCTGACTCACATCAATGACGAGTGCTTGGTAAGCAGGCCCCGACGCCCCCAAACAAAAGTTATGAAACAGAAACAAAATAAATGTCACATAGGGCAACTGGAGCCAAGGCGAGTTAACGAAGGCCACACCAAGAAAGCTGAGGAAAATGACCGCCTCACATGCAACGATCACTTTTTTTCGCCCGATCCTGTCCGCAACATATCCCCCTGCAAAAGAGCCTGCGACACTCGCTGCCATCACACCTAAAAACATAAAACCCGTTACAACCGTCCCCAATTGCTTGGAGAAAAAAACAATCAAGTACGGTGTCACAGTCATGCTCGCCATCGTCGTCAAAAATTGTAACATCAGTCTAATCTGGATGTTGCTGTCGAACTTCCAAAAACTCATCGTGACCACTCCTCTCTCCTTTAACGATTGATTAATCAATCATTTGTAATTCAAAAAAAGACCGATGGAGAGTACTAGCGATTCTTCGGTCCAAAAAGCTGGATGGCAACCGGAACGAATTTTTCCCACATGTTGCTTTGCGGCCCATCCGTCAAATTCACACGAAGACCAATTAACAGACTCATGTACGCTGTCGCCACGTATTTGGGATCTTGGACATGCAAGAGTCCTTTCTCTTGTCCATTGATCAAGAGCTCGGCAATTTTCGTACGAAAGGTATTGTGAAACGCATCTAGCTCAGCAAAAGAATGCGCGAAACGATTGTAGTAGCCGACTACTTGTACGACCAGACGCAAGTACGAATCGAACGTAGCGAAGCTCTTGATGTGATTGGTCACCATTCTCTCCAATTCCAGTAATGGCTCAGATGCTTGGGGATCAAAGTCAAGCAGTTTGACCGAATGCTCCTGCAATGGCTCGGTGACGGCTGCATGAAAGAGCTGATCCTTGTTTTCAAAGTACGTGAAAACACTGCCAAAGCTCACTCCGGATGCCTTCGCGACTTTTGCAATGGTGGTATCGTCATAGCCGTGCTCGGCAAACAAAAGAACTGCCTGCTGGAGAATCGTTTCCCGCTTTTGCTTCATTTTTAGCACTTGTTCTTCTGAAAGTGGCATGGTGTACAGTCTCCTTGCTAATGAATGATTAATCGATCAATCGTTAATTTGCATTATAGTACTGACTTCCAGCATTTGCAAAGATTTTTGTCTCTTTCTGATTCAGCCAAAATAAAAACGGCTGGCACTTATGCCCAGCCGTTTGCTATTCCTATTTCGCCAATTCATAGATCGCTTGCGCGTAAATCGCTGTCGCTTTGATCAGATCATCCACGAAAATATATTCATCTCGCTGGTGGGCGCTGTCAGGACGCCCTGGGAACAGCGGTCCGAATGCTACCCCAACATCCAACGAACGGCCGTAGGTAGCGCCGCCAATTGCAATGATGCCAGCTTCTTCGCCTGTTTGTTCCGTATACACGCGTTGCAGTGTCGTCACCAAAGGATGATTCGGGTCGACGCGGTGTGGTGTCAGATGCTCAGCTACTTCGAGTGTAAATGCCCCTTCACTGAATCGTTCAGCAAGAACGGCCGACCATTTTTCGAAGGCAACAGAATGTGGGTAGCGGATATTCAGACGGAAAAGCGCATCCTGCTTTTCGTCATACTCGATCACACCTGTGTTCAGTGTGAGCGCACCCATTTCTTCATCATCATGGGAGATGCCGAGCGCTTCACCGTAATGCTGCTTGTGCAAATAACGATCAGCCAAGCCTACAAATACAGCTCCGCGTTCATCCAAGGACAAGGAGAGCAAAAAGTGAATGAGCTCGGTACCCGCGTTGACGCCTTTGCTCGGGTCCATTCCGTGAACCGAGACGCCCTCCATGTGCAGCACTACGAGACCGTCCTGCTCCTCCACTTTGCCTTTCAAACCAGTCGCTTCCAAGTGCTGGCGATAACTTTGTGCAATCGCCTCACTATTCAAGCCGATTGGCGCAAGCGTTGCTACAGCCTTGTCTGGAACCATGTTCATCCGCAAGCCAGCTTGTAAAGAAACGAGCTTTGCCTCCACATTTTCCGCAGCAGGCATTCCAAGGCTTTGGAAGGAAGCAAGCGTCTGACGTAAAGACAGATCAGTCAAGCCTTTTTCCGCATAGATCAGCGGGAAGTCTGCATCTGGCGTAAAGCCCATCGTCGGCATTTCTTCCGTTTCAAAATACGTGTTCACACACTGCCAACTCGATTCTTCATCCGTACCGAAAATAAAGCGCACGCGCTTCGACAGCGGCAATCCCAGCTCCATCACGATCTTCGCTGCGAAAATGGCAGCCATCGTTGGTCCCTTGTCATCAATTGCACCACGGGCCACCATGCGTCCATCCACGATCTCTGCTGCATACGGTGGCGTACTCCAGCCATCGCCTTCCGGTACGACATCGACATGGCTCAGAATGCCGATCAATTCCTCGCCCTGCCCGAATTCAGCGTGCCCTGCATAGCCGCGGACGTCTTTGGTTGTCATGCCTGCTTTTTCACAGACGTCTAGCGCAAAGTCAAGCGCTTCCCGAATCCCTTCTCCAAAAGGGGCACCTTCTCTGGCTGTCTCAGGGTCCAAAACGCTTTTAATCTGCAAAAATTGTTGTGTTGTCGCAATCAGTTCGTCCTTGCGTTTATTTGTTTCTTCCAGCCAATTAACGCTTGTCATTCTCTTCTCCAGTCCTCTCATTCATACTTCCTTCGTCCATTGCCGCATCGACGTCGAGATCCAGCTCCACCAACGATAATAATGATTCCATCGGCACTTCTTTTTTCGTAAATTCTGCTTGGGCGTCTTTAATCTCATCCCGGATGTTGTTCATTTCGCTGTCCAGCTTGTAGGACGCCTTGGCAGCCTCGAACAATCTTTGCCGTATATCGGATGGGATAATTCCCTCGTATTTATAATTCAGCGAGTGCTCAATTGTCGCCCAAAAATTCATTCCCAATGTGCGAATCTGAATTTCTACCGGAATGGTCACTTGCCCACCCGCCATCATGATCGGATACTCCACAGCAAGGTGATAACCGCGATATCCGCTTTCTTTTGGCGTAGAGACATAATCCTTCTCCAAATACACACGCATGTCTCCGCGATTGCGGATCATCTCAACGACTGCAGGTATATCATCAATAAACTGGCAAATGACGCGGATGCCCGCGATATCACGAATTTCCCAGCAGATATTCTCATCAATCGGAAACTGCAAGCGGTTTGCCTTGTTGTAAATACTCGGGATCGATTTAACCCTGCCCACCGCAAACTCAATCGGTGAATGCTCCTTGCGTTTGCGCAGCTCATTACGGATATTTTTAATTTTGACTTTGATTTCTTCTACAGCTTGTTCGAACGGTAGCAGATATAGTTCCCAATCTAGTTTGTGCACGCTTACGTCCCTCCGGCTTGAAACTCTCCATCGTCCTTATCATTCAACATTTTGTGTGAGATATCCTTCCAAAATACAAAAAGAGACGGGAGAAAAGGCAGTTGTCACCGGCTTTTGCTCCGTCCCTTTTTTCTTAATTTTCGCGCGAAACAAAGGCTGCAAGTGAGCTTCTCAGCTCTTCTGCTAGAATGGCCAACTGAGTCGCAGCATCAGCAATGAGCTCCATCGCTGCACTCTGCTCCTCTACCGCAGCCGAGATGCTTTGAACACCGGCAGCGGCTTGCATCGATGCAGACGATACTTCCCCAGCGACAACGGCTACCTGTTGGGCATCTGGCGCCATACGCCTAAAGGCTTCACTGACACCGTTAATTTCCTGCGACACCCCGAGGATGTTTTCCTCGATATGCTGGAACATCTCTTGCGATTGGTGTGCTGTCTTCATGCCGCGGGCGGTCGTTTGGGCACCCTCGACCATCCTGGCGACCGCTTCCTTTGTATCCTTTTGTACGTCTCCAATCATCCCTACAATCTGCTGGGCAGCACTGTTGGTATCTTCTGCCAGCTTGCGCACTTCTCCTGCGACGACTGCAAATCCCTTGCCATGCTCTCCTGCTCTGGCCGCTTCAATCGCAGCATTCAAGGCTAGCAGATTGGTCTGTCGGGCAATTTCTGTAATGACGGAGATAATTCTCGAAATGTCCTTCGAGCGCCCTTCTAATACATGAATGACATCCGTTGCAGCTTCTACCGAACGATTGATTTCGTCCATGCTGTCCATCACATCTGTGATCGCGCGTCTGCCAGCATGTGCTTGCTGCTTCATTTCTTCCGCAGATACGGTCACCCGTTCTACATTTTCCGTTACAACCGCCACATCTTTCGTCAAATCAACAGCCAGATTCAAGGTTTGTCCCATTTTTTCTACTTGACTGTCGGCAGAAGCAGCCACTTGATCGACGACGAGGACAATTTGCTGGCTGGAAGCGGCAATCTCACTGGTGTTTCCCTGAATATTGCGTACGGCACCGGAAACAGAAGCGGCTGCCTGCTGAATCTGAAACAAAATTTTGCGCAGTTGCTTCTGCATCGTAACGAGAGACCCTGCAAGCTCCCCTAATTCGTCTTTTCGTTTTAATAGCTTGTAAGGTATCTCTCGCGAAAAATCCCCATGCCCAATCCGCTCTGCCACGGCAAGCATGCCGCGAAACGAGCGACGAAGCCAGTTTGCTGTAAATAAAGAGATGATGACGATGAGCAAGAGGACGGCACCATTAAAGGCAATCATGGCATCCCGAATGCGGGTTGGGCCCTCCAGTATTTCAGTCATATTCATCTCTGCCAAAATCGCCCACGTCTTCTTCCCCACTTTGACCTGATCGTAGGATACGAGTACTTGCTGTCCTAAGTAATCCATGCTTTCGACTGTTCCTTCGGATTGTTGGGTGAGCAAAACTTGATCGACGATGGGCGTATCTACTTTTTGCTGTAACAACGTATTTGGTCCACTACCCAGTTGCGAGCGCATGAGCTTGTCCGGACCGCCCACCAAGTAAATCTTCCCGGTTTCCCCTAGTCCTTCTCGTTGGTTGAATATTCTTGAAATATAATCCATGGATACTTCGACGGCTATTTGCCCGATGATGTAGCCTCGTTCGTAGATCGGCGCTGCAATGTATACCCCTGGCGCCCCTCCTGATGGTTCGTAATGGCCGAGATCTGACATTTCTGCGCTTTGGGTTTTCCTGACTTGCTGCACAGTCTGGCCAAGTACAGAGTCAGCGTGTGGGCCAGTCAGGAGATTGGTGCCAAAATCGGCCTGCGGCTTTGTCTCATACACGATGTCCCCTTGTGCATTTAACAAAAAAGCATTTACGAAGCCGTAGCGCGCGACTTCCATCTTCAATTCGTTCGTATACCGCGCTTGCACTTCTTCATAAGCAGGCGATTCCAGGCCATGCCGCCACACGTCCTCAAACGAAGAAAGGGCAGACATTACTGTTCCCGATGCAGCCAATGTATCCACGTTCCTGGCTCGCTCGCGAAAGTAATTTTCCACCTGTTCCTTGTTGCTGTGACGCAGCGCTTCCAGTGTAGCGGCACTTCCATTCAACAATTCCTGCTTGGATTCCTGATAAGCAAACACTCCCGCTGCTGTCAACGGTACACTTCCTGCCAGTAGTAGGACGAGCAATATACGAGCGCCTAGCTTCATGGAAAAGCCCCCCATTTTTGCCAATCTCTTTTTCTGGTATACTTGTAGAATATTGTTTATATTTCTACTATTTATATGAATATAGTACCAGAAAAGAAAAAAGGAAGGCTAGACCAAATGTATCAGGCTGTTTCGAAAATCATAGCAATTTCGTCGCACATCGGCAGTTTGGAGCAGTTAATGCAATCCTTCCAAGCTTTTTGCGGCAGCGTTTCCTTGGCAACCACCCAAAACCCGCACTTTTCAAAAAATACTTGTTGATAGGTCAGCGCCAATACACGTTTAATTCCCAGAAGGCGGCATTGCTCAACCAAATGAAGAACCAGATGTTTCCCAACACCCATCCCCTTCGCTTTTTCCGAGATAGCCAAGGAGCGGATCTCAGCCAGATCCTCCCACAAAATATGTAGGCCTGCGACACCTACGACCGAATCTCCATCATGAGCGACAATAAAGGATTGCAAGTTTTCACAGAAAGACAGCTTCGTACGTGGCAGCATCAAGCCTTGTTGTGCATATTCATTAACAATCTCCAACATGGCATCCACGTCTTTCATCGTAGCCTGACGTACTGCCAGTGCCTTTGCAACACCCATTTTACTCTCCTCCACCCCATGCATCTCGAGCCTGGTATGATTTAATATTTATTCATTATAGTATATAAATATACATTCACACTGCGCAGAAGTCTATCCTTTTTTCACCTAAATTATGCTCAATTGCATGAACTATTCTTTTGTTAGGTAACGGTTGTGTTATAATCAAGCGTACGAGTTCTTAAGGAGGTGCTACATAATTTGACGACGAGACGGGAACGGAAAAAGCGCGAAACCCGCGAAAAAATCTTCAATGCTGCCATCAAGCTTTTCAAAACGCACGGCTTTGAAGCAACCACCATCGACATGATTTCCGAAGAAGCCGATGTTGCTCGCGGTACGATCTTTTTGCATTTCACTTCAAAGGAAGCCATTCTCGCTAACTGGGGATATGAACGTCTGCATGAAATCGAAGAGCGTCGGGAAGAGTGGGACTATGGTAACGACTGCAAATCGAAGGTACTGCGGATCTACAAGATCATGAATGAAGTCACCATCACCAATTTCGATTTCATCAAAGTCGTCGTAGAATCCTCGATGAAACATCGGAAAGTGCTTGAGAATGAAAAGAATATGTACTTTGAATTGCGTCAACTGTTCGCTGATCTGATTGAAGAAGCACAAGAAAAGAATCAATTGAAAAGCAAATTCAACCCTCTTGTCGCTGCGAATATGTTGGAAAATATCTACTATAACGCTCTTTATGATTGGGTACGCAGTGAAGGCGCCTGGGCACTCGAAGAAATCATGGAAGAGAAGGTCTCTATCGTATTCGAAGGGCTGGTCGTGGAATAATCCGACTGACCAGCCCTTCGAATGTGACTGCTTGTGATTTATTCGAAATACGCCCATTTGTACTGCGCGTGTCCCAAACCTGAAATGACTACGCCTTTTAACTTGGGGTTCTGCGCATACACCGTAGACTTAAAGTAAAACGGTATGACTGGCATTTCGTCCACCAGGATTTTCTCCGCCTCTTGCAAGATCGCTTTTCGTTTGGCAGCATCCTTCTCCTTGGCAGAAGCCGCCAATAGATCGGCATATTGACGATTCTCCCAACGAGTATGGTTGTTGCCTTCCTTCGTTCGGAATATTTCCAGGAAGTTGATCGGATCGTTGAAATCCCCTGTCCACCCCATCCGCGCTACTTGGTACTTCCCGTTTTTCACGTTTTCATAGTAGACATTCCATTCCTGATTCTCCAGCTTGACGTGCACACCCAAGTTTTTTTGCCACATGTCCTGTACAGCTTGCGCGATTTTGGTCTGTGCTTCCTCCGTATTATAGGACAGTGTAATCGGCGGGAGCTGGTCGACGCTGGCATAACCTTCTTCCTTCATGCCTTCCGCCAACAGTTGCTTGGCTTTTTCTATGTCGTTGTCTGTAAACAAGCCTTGCTCGTTCTCAGCAAACATAGTAGGCGGCACTACGGCTGTCGCAACCAATTCCCCTCCCTGTGTGATGTTCTCCACGATGTCTTTCCGGTTGATCGCGTATGAAAAGGCTTGGCGAATTTTTTTGTTGTGGAAAGGCTTTTGCTCTGTGTTGAATTCATACCAATACGTCCCGGCTTTTGGTGTGATTACCAGCAATCCTTTTTCCTTCAAGGTCGGCATCGCGTCGAGTGGAAGATTGCCTGTCGGGGCACCTGCCCAATCGAGATCGCCACCCTCCAGCATCGCCAGCTCTGTATTCGCGTCATTGATCATATTCATTTCGATTTTGGTCATCTTGACAGCGTCTGCGTCCCAATAATGCTCGTTTTTCACAAGCGTCAGCTTGGTTTTATGCTCCCACGTATCGAGCTTGAACGGTCCATTTGAGGTGTAGGCTGGTCCTGCTTCCTTCGCCCAGTCCGGATTGTCTTTCACCACTTTGGTATTTAGCGGAAAGTAGCTGTAAAAAGCCGTCAGCTCCAGAAAAAATGGCGTCGGGTTTTCCAGTTGGACGACCAATGTTTTGTCATCTGTTGCCTTGACCCCGATCTCTTCGGGCTTCGCTTTGCCTGCAAAGGCCGCTTCTGCATTTTTTACATAAAATAGCTGATAGGCATACTGGGAACCGTTTTTGGAATCGAGTGCCCATTTCCAGGCGTTTTCAAAATCGTGCGCGGTCACAGGATCTCCGTTCGACCACTTCGCTTTGTCGCGAATCGTGAAGGTGTACGTCAGCAAATCATCTGATGCCTTGATTTCCTGTGCCATGGCAGGCTGTGGAACGCCCTTGTCGTCAATGCGAGTCAGCCCCTCAAACGTCTGAAAAATAACATTGGATGACCAAACATCCGAAATGAGTCCGGGATGAAGAGAAAGCGGTTCTGTAAAGTTATTCAGTCTGAGTATTTGTTCGGATTGCCCAGATGCACTAGCCGGTGTAGCTTCTGTCGTTGGTTGTGTGGCAGGCTTTGCTGCTTCCTGTGGTTGTCCGCATGCAGCAAGCGCTAAAGCAAAGCCTGCTGCGAAAACAGCTTTTCCTGTTTTTTGCCACCATCGGGTTACGTAACGTTGCATGGTTTATTCCCCTTCGTTCGGGAGCCTTCGCTGTTCTTCACGCTGCTGCCATTCTTTCAGCTCGCTTTTGATTTGATAGAGCTCTGCACGTGTCTCGAGCTTGAACGCTTTTAATTCACTTCTGATGACAGCCAACTCATGAAAGAGTCGCTCCCACACCTCTTGTTCTTTGTCCATGTTCGCCTCCTTTTTCGGTCGTATACACAGCAGGCAGTTGAATCGTCACCTGCGTTCCGTGCCCGTGTTCACTCTGAAAGTGGATCGTCCCTTGCATCGCCTCGATAATCCGGCAGGTTACCATCAAACCGAGACCTGTCCCTTTTTCCTTTGTAGAATAAAAAGGCAACCCAATCTGTTCAATCTGCTCCGGCGTCATCCCCTCTCCCTCATCCTTGATGGAAATCACATGATAGTTCCCGGCTGCTTGTACGGTGACGTGCAGTACGCCACCTTGTCCCATCGATTCGATGCCGTTTTTCATCAGATTCATCAATGCTTGCTTGAGCTTAACGGCGTTGCTCTCAACGAATAGGCCCGGCTCGGTCTCACAGGCGATTTCCACTCGGTTCATGACGCTGTAAGAGGACATGATGGCGGTCACTTCTTTCACGGTATGCGCAATCTCCAGTCGCTCCAGCGTCTCAGAATGAGGCTTGGCCAGATTTAAATAGTCGGAAATGATAAATTCAGCCCGATCGAGTTCATTTAAAACCAATCGGATGTATTCAATGTTTTTCGGATTCGTCTCCTCACGCAACAATTGGACAAAGCCTCGTACCACTGTGAGTGGGTTGCGCACTTCATGGGCAACACTAGCTGCCAGCTCACTGATCAGGTTCAGCTTTTCCGAGCGTTCGACCTGCTTGCGGATAATATGAGATTCTCGAATAAACTCGATGAAATAAACGGCTCCACCTTGTACGATCAAAGCGAGGTAGCCGATTTCCACTAGCGGCTCCAGATAATCGTTAATGATGGACAACGAGAACCCTTTCCAGATCAAAACAACCATCCCTCCACCGATGATGGATAGCTGCTTCAAGCATCCGATCAAGAGAACGACCGCTAGTTTTTTTCGCAAAGAGTAGCCATACCAACGATTGACCAACAAAAACGGAATGATCGCGTAGACCATCGTTCCAAGAATCGTGATGAGAACGCCATCGCCACCCAAAACGATCCTTACGACAAACATCACCAAAATCGTCAAAATGCCCGGGATATAACCGGCGTATAAAATGGTAATAATGATCGGTATCGAGCGTAAATCGTACTCCATACCATTACTGAGTTGTACTGGAAAGCTCATGGCAAAAATGACACTGATCGAGCTACAAACGATAACCATGGATGACTTGACGCTCATCTTGTTCGAGGTTGATCGCCCCAGCCAAACATTTCTATACAGCAAAACAGGGACGATAACGAACAGTAACTGTAGCAAAATGTCTTTGATGATTAACATATATCGGTTCCCCTGGCTCTTAGAATATTTCGATTTTTCTTACAGAATAACATCACAGGTGTCTTTCTGGAAGGCACATTTTCAACATCTGCCAGAAAGGATGTTTTTGTTGCGGTGACCAGCACATTTCCCTATGATGAAGAAGAGCTTGTTTGAAGACCTTGGAGGTAATGACATACACATGCGAAATGGTATAAAGCGTGAAGATATCGAGCTGTTGGCACCTGCTGGTAACTGGGATTGTTTGAAGGCAGCCGTGGCCAACGGAGCCAATGCCATCTTTTTTGGGGTAGAAAAGTTCAACGCGCGTGCTCGTGCTGAGAACTTCCAAATGGCAGAACTGCCTGAGATTATGGCTTATTTGCACATGTACGGGGTAAAGGGCTTCCTTACCTTTAATATTCTCGTATTTGAAAATGAACTAGAGGATGCACGCGAGCTGATAGACGCCTGTATTCACGCTGGAGTAGACGCTGTGATCGTTCAAGACCTCGGTCTTGTAAAGATGATCCGCGAGATATCTCCAGACTTCCCGATTCACGGCTCTACACAAATGACGATCACTTCGCCAGAAGCGGTGGAGTTCACGAAGCCGTTTGATATGGAACGCGTCGTACTCGGTCGTGAAAATTCATTAAAAGAGATCAAAAAAATTGGAGAAAAAGCAAAGCTGCCGATGGAAGTATTCGTCCACGGTGCCTTGTGCGTTTCTTATTCCGGACAATGTCTGACCTCGGAAATGTGGGGTGGACGCTCGGCAAACCGCGGCGAGTGTGCCCAAGCCTGTCGTTTGCCGTATGACCTGATGGTAGACGGTGTGCAGAAGGAAATGGGGAATATCGCTTACGTGCTGTCCCCGAAGGACTTGGCTGCTATCGATTTGGTTCCTGAGCTGATCGAGGCTGGCGTGACTTCCTTTAAAATTGAAGGTCGCCTGAAAACACCTGAATACGTGGCAAACGTTGTGAGCAAATACAATGCCGCCATCGAGCGTTATTTTGCCGGACAAGATACGGGACCATCCGAGGTAGAAGTTCGTGAGCTGCAACAAAGCTTCTCTCGCGGGTTTACACACGGATTTTTGACCGGGACAAACAACAAGCAGCTCGTAGATGGTTCGTTCCCGAAAAGCCGCGGTGTGTTTTTGGGAACCGTAAAAAAACTGCTTCCTACAGGCGTTTTGGTGGAAATCACTGCTCCTGTCAAACGCGGAGACGGAATCGTGTTCGACGCGGGTGACCCCACGCAAAAAGAAGAAGGTGGTCGCATCTACGATATTTTGAGCCGCAGTAAAAAAGTAGAAGGCGAAGTATCCAAAGGCCTGTACGAAATCGTCATGGGACGCAATGACGTGAATCTGAAGCGTCTCCATGTCGGTGACCGCGTATGGAAGACGAGCGATCCTGAGCTCGATCGTCGCCTGCGCAAAACATTTGAGACAGAAAAGCCTTATCGCACTTTCCCGCTGTCCGTTCACGTAAGCGGCAAGCTGGGTGAAAAGCTCAGCGTTACTTGGGTGGATAAACAGGCGAATCACGCTGTCAGTGTTCCTTCTGAGGTACTGCTGGAGACTGCTTTGAAGCGTCCTCTGACGGCTGAGTTGCTGCACGATCAACTCAGCCGTCTGGGCGGAACCATTTTCCACCTGGAAGCTCACGACCTGACTGTCGATCTCGAAGGGGATCTCATCGTACCTGTCAGTGAGTTGAACCGGATGCGCCGTGACGCAGTAGAGCAGCTCGTGTTCCTGCGTTCCAAGCCGCCGATTTACCATCATCACGATATCAATGTATACGCGGACGTACCAACGAGAAAACCAGTGGAAAAGCCGCTCCTGACAGCTCTGTGCCGCTCGCTTGAGCAATTGGAAGCAGCTGCGCAAACAGATGTGGACTTTCTCTACGCTGACTTTGAATTCGTCAAGCAGTATCCAGAGGGTGTCAAGCTGGCTCATAAGTACGGGAAAAAGATCGGGATTGCTACGATGCGCATTCATATGCCGGATGAAAACGGTGTCCTTGCCCTGATCGCGAAAAGCAAGCCAGACGCTATTCTGGTGCGCAATACGGGAGCACTCTATTACTACTTGTCCCGTCGTGATGAAATCGACATTCCGCTGATTGGCGATTTCTCCTTGAATGTCGCGAACCACAAGGCAGTTGAGCTGTTCCTTGCAACAGGTCTTGAGCGCGTAACGCCATCGTACGATCTGAACATCCAGCAGATGGTCGATCTGCTCAGCCGTTCGAACGCTGCGAATATGGAGCTGGTCATCCATCAGCACATGCCGATGTTCCACACAGAGCACTGCGTATACTGCACATTCATGAGTGAAGGTACGGATCATACAAACTGCGGAACTCCATGTGAGACCTCCCGTATTTCTTTGAAAGACCGCGTCGGTTTCTCTCACCCTGTACGTGTGGATACCGGTTGCCGCAATACCGTTTATAACGCGATTGACCAGTCCGGTGCTGAGTACTTGAGTGAGTTCCGCTCTCTGAATGTCGGTAGCTACCGCATCGAGTTTTTGGAAGAAGAGCCAGAGCGTGTGAAAGAAGTAATCAGTCTGTATCGCAAGGCATTGCGTGGAGAAGTTAGCGGTACACACGTATGGCGTACCCTGAAGGCAACCAACCAGTTGGGCGTCACACGTGGGCAACTGACGAAATAAATACCAGCTTTGTAGAGAGGAGAGAGTAAGTATGGCTGACCTGAATCAACCGACAGTAGAAAACTTGGCCATTATCATTGAGGGCATCAAAGCAAAGCTGAACATGGCGAATACGGCGGTGATGCGCCCGGAGGATTTCGATCTCGTTCATTACGAGGATTTGCTGTACCTGTACAACATGGTGCAGAAAAAAGCGGCGTTTGGCATCAATGAAATGACCGCCATCGTTGAAGAGCTGGGTGCGATGAGAAAGCAATCCTAGTTTTTGCCCTGATCAAGTAAAGAAGCGTCGCTCCAGTATGTGGAGGGACGCTTTTTTGTGTGGTTTTATTTTTGCAAGGAAATGGTAAACGTATGGAACTTGATGTTCTTTCCATGCTTGTGTATCGTCTCCATTGCCGATTGGATCAGTGTTTCTTTCCCTTTGCCATCCATTTCGACACCGCCACCGTTCGTAGGCAATGACATATATGGCGTGATCGTTAATTCTTTTACATCTGCTGTCACCGGGTCGAAACGTCTTGTACCCGTGAGATACTCTTTGCCTTCGGACTTTTTGCCTTGGCTGCCACCTGAGTACGCTCCCAGCTCGTTCCCTTTTTCATCAACCACCTTGAATTCCAAATAGCTCGATAAATACCCAATTTCCTCGGTTACTGCCTGGAAGCTCACAACCAGCCCTGCTGGACCCATTGTGACATCCGAAACGGTCAGGTCAATGCCTCCAGCTTGTTGCTGGTGATTAATCGGAATGCGCTTCGTATCTGTACGTTTACTGATTGGTAGGGAGAAGCTCCACTTCTTGCCGTCCTCCCCCTGGAAGCTCAACCCTAGCTTGAACTCCTGAGGCAAGTCATTCATTGCGTCGATATCGACAATTCCGGTCGCAAGCGTCGGTGTGATTTGTGTTTGCTTGCTGCTTCCTGCATATCCAAACGCTTCCCCGTTCACTGTCAAATCTGGTGAGGAGCCTAAATAATGCTCTCCGACTGCCTCCTTCGTTTCCAATGTGTACCCAATTGTAAAGCGTGTCCCATCATAGTAGACTTCATTGACGGTAATCGCATTGCCACCCACGTCCTGCGACTCTCCGATGACAGTCGTTAAGCCTTTTTCGCTCGCTTGCTTCAATCCGCTGTCACCGTAAGTCGCGAATATCGATCCGATCAATGGTACCTTGGAGACTAGGTTTGCCATCGCGGGTGAGACAGTCGCTGAGCTAAACAAGATACCTAGAGCAACGACTGCAGCCCCTGTGCTATACACCAGCTTCGTTTTGTTTAGGCGTTTTCTTTGTGGCGCTGCTTCTCGAACCGTTTTGGTGATAATGTCGTCTAGCTTTTCTGTAGGGACCGGAATGCGATCTACTTGCTCTTTATAGGCATGAATTTTTTCTCTCATGGAAATACTCCCCTTTCAGCTTCTTCCTTAATAGAGAAAGACCTCTGTGTATGTTCGTTTTCACGGTGCCTTCCGGGCAATCTAGCAAGGCTGCGATTTGCTTTACAGAATAGTCCTTATAAAATCGCAGCAAGAGAACCGTTACATACTTTTCTTCGAGCTCTCCCATTGCTTCCAAAAGGTCGATTCGTTCTTCCAGCCTTACACCTTCTGTATCTCGCATATTTTCGATCATGTCTTTACTCAGCGAAATTACCTTTCGCTTTTTAGCCAAATAGGCAATCGCCGTGTTGATCAAAATTCGCATCAGCCATGTCGTAAAATATTGATCGTCCTTTAGGGTTGAAATGGAGATCAAAGCCTTATAGACCGTTTCCTGAAAAACCTCCAGCGCATCCTCTTCATTGCGTGTGTACACGAAAGCCATTTTGTACAAATTGGCTTTTTCCTGGTGCATGAGCATTTGGAATGACTCTGAATCACCGGCCTTGGCGCGTGCAACGAGACCAAGCGTTTTGTTCAATCTGCTCCCCTCCTTTTCTCCCCAGTTAGAGAAATCAGGACTGTAAAACGTTTCACATTTTTTACCGAAATGCAAAAAGCCTGCTCTCATAGTCTACCGGAGACTACGGAAACAGGCTCTATCCGTTACACTTTTTTCAATACGATGACTGCGTTATGACCGCCAAAGCCAAAGGAATTGGACATGCCGATGTCGAGCGTGGCTTTGCGTGCTGTATTTGGCACATAGTCCAGATCGCAGTCCGGGTCTTGCTCCTCCTGATTGATCGTCGGGGGAATGATTCCTTCCTGCAAGCTCTTAATCAGGGCGATCGCCTCCGCCCCCCCTGCTGCACCAAACATATGACCGGTCATCGATTTGTTGGCGGTGATCGGCACACGGTACGCATGCTCGCCAAACAGCTTTTTGATAGCCAATGTCTCGGAACGGTCTCCGATTTCTGTGCTGGTTGCGTGCGCACTGATGACATCGACGTCTGTCGTTTGCACCCCCGCTTCCTGGAGTGCCCATTTCATCGCGCGGTAGGGACCGATTCCTTCTGGATGTGTCGCCACCATATGATAGGCGTCAGAGCTTGCCCCATAGCCAATCACCTCGGCATACATCCTGGCGTTTCTTTTCTTGGCGTGTGATTCTGATTCCAATATCACAATACCTGCACCCTCTGCCATGACAAACCCATCCCGCTTTGCATCAAATGGCCGACTCGCTCCTGCTGGATCATCATTTCTCGTGGACAATGCCGTCGCATTGCTAAAGCTGGCGAGAGATATATCCGTCACTGCGGCCTCAGAGCCTCCTGCGATGACGATATCCGCCGCGCCCGCCCGAATGAGCCGGAAAGCCTCTCCGATAGACGTATTCCCAATCGAGCAAGCAGTAACAGGGGACATCGTCGGCCCGTACAGACCGTACTTGATGCTGATCATCGCTGCTGCCATGTTGGAGATGAGCATGGGAACCAGCGTCGGGCTGATCCTCTCAGGACCTCGCTCACGCAGGACATCATGCTGCTCAAGCAATGTCTTTACCCCACCAATGCCAGAGCCTACATATACCCCGATTCGCTCGCGGTCCAACTCGTCCAACCGAAGTTCTGCATCCTCTAGCGCTTCTTCTACAGCAGCAAGAGCGAACTGGCAAAAGCGATCCATTCGCCGCGCTTCTTTGCGCCCAAAACGCTCCTCCGGATCAAAATCTCGCACCAAACCTGCGATTTTCGTTTTATTGCGTGCTGTATCAAAAGTATCAATAGGTGAGATACCAGACTTCCCTTGCACGAGACTGTTCCAAAACTGATTTACTGTATTCCCTACCGGGGAGATCACACCCATACCTGTAACAACGACTTTTTCCATGGTAAGCCTCCAATTCGAGTGCCTTATGGAGATCATCTTGTCACATGGGTTATCCTATTACAAGTTGTTGTTTATCCTAGTATAATGAGTACTAGTCTAACAAACTTAACCAGTTGAGGAAATGGAGAGTGTACCATGAATCAGCAAACGCGTTTGCAGGCACTGTCTACTTTTTTGAAAGCACAGCGCGCCAAAATCCAGCCACAATCGGTCGGACTGGCTCCCGGGACGCGTAGAAGAACCCCTGGACTGCGAAGAGAAGAAGTTGCACAGCTCGCGGGGGTTAGCTCCACCTGGTATACATGGCTGGAACAAGGCCGCGACATCAAGGTCTCGCCTTCTGTTCTGGATGCAGTAGCGAGAGCCTTGCAGCTTACCGTCGATGAGCGAAAATATTTGTATGCGCTGGCACTGGAGACAGGCACGGGAGTCGGGCAAGACGTGCAAAAAGATGAACCGCCGCAGATCAATCCGGCCCTGAAACGAATCTTGAAAGAATTGCGCTCGTGTCCAGCCATCATTACAGATCGGCGCAGTCATATTGTCGGCTGGAACGAGGCAGCCGCACATGTCTTTCTCGATTTTGAACAAATCCCTTACGAAGAGCGGAATTTGATCCGTCTCGTGTTTACGCGAAAAGAATTACGACGGCTGGCCGTTAACTGGGAGCATTTCGTCAGCGGCTTTCTTGCAATTTTTCGTGCCAATTACGGTCAGTATGTAGAGGACGAATGGTACGAGCAGTTTTTAAGCGAGATGCGGCAGGTTCATCCCGACTTTCACGAACTATGGGAGCAGAGCCGTGTCAGCTCAGCCCCGGAGGTTTTACTGGAATTCCGTCATGCAAAGGCAGGGAAAATGCTCTTTCATCTGACTTCACTGCAAGTTTCCGGGAATGCGGATTTGCGATGCAGCATTTACACGCCTGACCCGAATTCTGCCACGGAAACGAAGCTGCGTCAGCTGATTGATCGTCCGGTTTCTTCTGCACAACCGTGACCGAAGGTTTTTCTGGTTTGAGTCAACATAGTGTAGGAGAAGAAAAAGCACAGTTCTCTTCGACTCTGACAGGCCTGCATGGGGGATTGACTGGCCGTCTCCACTTCAAAAAGGGGACCGTCGAGCCAAAGCCACCCTACGGGCGGAAGGTTCTCGAGGAAGAAGTGTTCGACAAGCGTGGTCCCCTTTTTGAAGTTCCGACTGGGTAGGCGTTGTCAAGGTCTGCGAGCCCTGTGCTTTTTCTTCTCACCAGCTTTGTTTGTTCATCGTTATTTTCTAAACCTTGTATACCAAAGAAAACCAGCCCAACGGCAAATGCTCGGGCTGGTCTTTTTATTAATGATTCACAATCCCTACGCGCGTCCCCGAGGAAGCAAGGCTTCCGACTTCCTCGCAGCCCTCTTTCCACAGCAAGTAACGGATACTGTCTGCCAACGCTTCCCAGCTCGCTTCGATGACGTTGGTGGAGACGCCGACTGTGCTCCACTTTTCGCCGTTGCTCGAGGATTCGATTAGGACACGTACTTTTGCGGCTGTCGCACCGTTTTCGTCCAAGACACGCACTTTGTAATCTTCCAGTTGCATTTTTGCAATGCATGGATAGTAGCCTTCCAATGCTTTTCGCATCGCATTGTCCAACGCATTCACCGGACCATTGCCATCAGCCGCCGTATGGACTGACTCCCCATTCACACGCAGCTTCACGGTCGCCTCTGACGTGATCGATTGGACGGCTGCCTTTTCCAGCATGATCTTGAAGGAGTCCAGCTTGAACAGGTTTTTCAGCTTGCCGGAGGCTTCCAGCAGCATCAACGTTAGCGAAGCCTCTGCTCCCTCGTATTGATAGCCTTGGAATTCGCGCTCTTTGATGTGTGTAATGATTTCTCTCGCCTTTTCCCGATCCAGTGACAGATCGATCTCCAGCTCTTCCATTTTGGCAAGCAAATTGCTTTGCCCAGCGAGCTCTGAGACGAGTACGCGACGTTTGTTGCCGATGTTTTCCGGCTCGATGTGCTCGTACGTTTTCGGATCGCGCATAACGGCGCTTACGTGAATACCACCCTTGTGAGCAAAAGCACTGTACCCGACAAACGGCTGGTTGTTCGGCATCGTCATGTTGGCAATTTCCGCTACATAGCGAGACAACTGTGTCAGCTCCTGCAATTGATCGGTACTCACACAGTGATAGCCCAGCTTGAGCTGCAAATTCGGAACGACTGAGATCAGGTTGACGTTTCCACAGCGCTCACCGATGCCGTTAATGGTTCCTTGTACTTGCTGTGCACCCGCCTGAATCGCAGCTAGCGCGTTGGCAACTGCCACTCCGCTGTCATTGTGCGGATGAATGCCTACAGGCGTCCGCAGATGGCCCACAGTCGTTTTGACAATCTCATAGACTTCATGCGGCAGTGTCCCGCCATTTGTATCACAGAGAACGATCCAGTCAGCTCCAGCTTCTTCTGCCGCTTCCAGCACTCGCAATGCGTAACGCGGATTCGCCTTGTAGCCATCGAAGAAATGCTCTGCCAAAAAGAGAGTCGTCAGTCCGTTTTCTTTTAAAAATGCGACCGAATCAGCGACCATGCGCACGTTTTCTTCCAATGTCGTCTTAAGAGCATCCGTCACGTGCAAGTCCCATGATTTCCCGAAGATCGCCGCTGCCGAGGCTCCGCTTAAGATCAACGCTTGCAGATTGTCATCATCGGAAGCAGCTACATTCGGTCTACAGGTACTGCCAAAAGCCGTTACCTTAGCGTGCTGCAACGAAATCTCCCGGATACGCTCAAAAAAAGCCATGTCCTTTGGATTGCTGCCCGGCCAACCGCCTTCAATAAAATCAATGCCAAATTGGTCCAGCCGCAGTGCGATCTTTATCTTGTCTTCTACCGACAGGCTGATCCCCTCTCCCTGCGTACCATCTCGCAGGGTCGTATCATACAGATACACCTTGCTATTCATGTTTCTTCTCCACCTGTTCTGTTATTTTTCTGAATAATCACATCTTTCTAACCGTTAGACGATTCCCAGTATACCACAGCCCAAATGGATTGAAAACGCAGGAAAATAGAGGTTTTTTCTATGTCCGTGGGGTGCGGACAAATGCGACAGTTTGCTTGATCGCTGCTTCCAGTGGAGCCGATGTACCTGCAAACGGATGACGCGTGTTAAATGTATGATCTCCGCCTTCTATCCAGTGCAGCTCGCTATTTTTGGCAGCCTGATGAATTCTTTTTGCACCCTCTACCAGACGGACATAATCTTTTTCTCCTGTGATGATGCACAGTGGTTGATCCATCGCAGAAACAAGTTCTAGAATATCGTATTTCTGGCGATTGTTGTCCACGTCCTCGATCACGACCCTCGTGATTGGCATGTCTTGACCAGTCCGCGCATTCGCTATGTACCCCACGCCCGTCTCTTCTATTTGCTGGCGTAGCTTCTCGTCAAACAAATCAACATGAGCGATTCCGTTCCAGGTCACAATCCCTGCCACATGCGGGTTGTTTGCTCCGAACAGAATCGCGTCACCGCCGCCCTTGCTGTGTCCCAATACGTACAGCTTCGTTTTGTCCACATAATCGGGTACTGGAAGCTCGCCTGACAAAATCCGTTCCGTCAACGCTTGCAAATCAGCCAGTTCACGCGCATACGTATTGCGCCCGAATTTCTCCAGCTCGTCGAACTCCGTCAAGCTCTCCCCTACGCCATTGCAGCTAAAATTAAAGCGAATCGTGGTGATGCCTTGCTTGGCCAGCTCATCGGCTACGTAAGGAAAGCTTCCCCAATCCTTGAAGCCTTTAAAACCATGGCAAAACAGCAGTAGTGGCTGTGCTGAGCCTGCCGCTTCCTCCGTATGAATGTCTCCTCGTAGCGTCAACTCCTCGTCGAGTGCGATGGAAAAGGATTGCTTTTGCATGTGCGTTTCACCTCTTGTGCATTTTTTTATTATTATGCCGTGTCCCCCTCTTAAAAGAAACGAAAATGCCAAAAAAAAGACCTTCCTCTTTGGAAGATCCCCTTTAGTTAACTGCGCTGTTTTTATTAACAAGATACAACGCATACTCCAACGGTCGTCGAACCGCCGTCGCATATCGCTTGTGCTGACGTATCTGCTTGAAAATTTCTCTGCCTGGCTTCGGATTGATTTCGATAATCCAAACCTTCCCGTTAACATCAATCCCCAAGTCAAAGCCAAACTCCATCATCAGGCCAAAATGCTCTTCAATGCGTGTGACAGTCTTGATCGCGAGCTCCCTGCATTCCAGTACAATCCGCTCCGCCATTTCCGGACCAAATCGTTTGACCAAAAAGGAAACAGCAGGCAAAGCGGTTCCCCCTCCATGCAAATTCGAGGTGGACGATTGCATTGGCCCAACGCGAATGCCCATCCCGGTCAAACACCACTGACCCTTCCCGTCCTTTTGCACGAGCAGGCGAGCATCTACTGTTCGCTTGGGAACCAGTGACAACCGCAGCCCCTGTTGAAGAAAAAACTGCTCGTTTCCGCTCTTCTCATTCTTCATCCAATGCTCCAGCCGCTCGCACACCTCTGTGAGCGTCGCCATTTTTTCACAGCTTTTGGCTTGCTGCTTGGTCCTGCCATGCAAAAGGTAGCGACCTGCTCGTTTCTCCACACGCAGTATGCTTCTTCCACCTGTGCCGTTTGTCGGCTTGAGATAAACCAGACGATGATCAGCAAGCATCGCAGCAAGCGTTTTTCTGTCGTAGGGAAGTGTTTCGGGAAGCCAGCGCTGTAGCTCTGGATCTTGTATCAAAATCTGATGAACGACATATTTGTTCGAGAAGCGGTTATTCGCATAACGAAACCAATCTTGCTTGCGAAATGGCAAATAGGCACGATGCTTAGGCAATGGATAGTAGCGATAACGGTCGATGACGATATCGGGCCAGGCAAAACACTCTCGTCTCCACTTCCTGCCATCTGGTACATAACCGTTGATCCGCTTTTCTGCATAACGGACATCTTGTGGGCTAAACAAAAAAACCTCTGCCCCCATAGCCCTTCCTTCCTCAACCAGCCTTCGCAAATAGCCGGGCTCGACAAAGCCTGATTCTCCTCGGTAGGTCAGTACGCCTATCCGTCTTCTCACCGAAAGGCCACTCCCTCCCTTGTTCGATTTTCTAGCTAGCCTCGTATAGCTTATGGCTGAAAGCAAAAAAAAGCGCCTTTGTCCTATGTAGGCAAAAGCGCATCTTTCATGAATTTTCTTATCGTTGATGTGTTTCCAAATAGTGAAGCGCTGTTCGTCCCAAGAGCTCGCCTGCGATTAACATGGCATCCTCGTCGATATCAAAACGGGGATGGTGATGCGGATAGGCCGCCAGTTTTTCTGGATTGCCTGCCCCAACGAACAAGTAAGCGCCGGGCACCTTTTCCAAGTAGTAAGAAAAGTCCTCGCCACCCATCAACGGCTTCATCGATTCTACACGGCCAGCTCCAAATGCTGCGATGGCTGCTTCCTGTGCGATCGCTGTTTCTTTCTCGTGGTTAATGACGGCTGGATACCCGCGATCGTAGACAACCGTAGCGCTGCCTCCCATCAAGGAAGCTGTCCCCTCCGCAATTTCTGTCAGGCGCTGCTCCGCACGATCGCGGACGTCTGGCAAAAAGGTGCGGACAGTCCCTGTCAAACGACAGCTATCTGCGATGATGTTCGTACTGTCTCCGCCGTGGAACGTTCCCACGGTCACGACCACACTTTCTAACGGGCTGATGTTGCGGCTGGCAATCGTTTGCAGATGACCGACGATTTGCGAACCGATCACAATGGAGTCGACGGTTTCTTCTGGAACAGCTCCGTGTCCCCCTTTGCCTTTGATCTCGATGGAAAAGTCGTCCGTATTCGCCATGAGCGGACCTGCACTAATGTACACCTTCCCCACAGGGAACATCGACCAGAGATGAACGCCAAAGATCGCATCGACGCCATCTATAGCACCATCCTGAACCATTTGGGTAGCTCCACCCGGATTTTCTTCTTCCGCATGCTGAAAGACAAAGCGAATTTCGCCGGCAAACTGCTCACGATGTGCTGCTAAAACAGAAGCGAGTCCTAATAGCTGGGAAGTGTGCGCATCATGACCACACGCATGCATGACACCAGGGACAGTAGATTTATACGGCACTGCTTTTTGATCTTGAATCGGCAGTGCGTCAAAATCCGCACGCAACGCGACAACCTTACCCGGGCGCCCTCCGCGCAAAACGCCGATAACTCCTCTACCCCCCACACCTGTGCGAACCTCATCAAAGTGAAGTCCTCTCAATATTTCGGCAATGAGAGCTGGCGTCTTCTCCTCTTGAAAGGAAAGCTCGGGATGCTGGTGCAGATGACGCCTCCAGCTAATGATTTGCGGCTCCATCTGTTTGAGTAGCTCTTTTAATTGATCCTGCAAGGCCATGGTTCTTACTCCTCCCCTGGGTGCACCATTCTTCTCCCATCATAGCAGAATCATGGGCCAAAAGGGGAGCTTGACTAATCCAGAGCGAGCATGCTGCGTTTTCTCTTCTCAAAAACCGCAAAGCTCGTATAGCCTACCCGCTTCAACTGCACTCGAGCCTCGTCCAACTGCTGACCGACTTGATCAGGGGCAGTAGCGCTAGACGCCAAGGTGATGGGCACCTCATTCTGGAACAAAATTTCCAGAAAACGATAGCTGGGCGAAAACTCCCGGAGCTGACTCGCCAGACCGTAGCCTGTATTGATTTCCGTCGCAATCCCCCTGCGCCCAAGAGCTCGGGCCACACGCTGATAATACGGCAAGAGGGCCGTTTCATCTGGTCGCACACCAAACGCTTTGATGCCATCGATATGGGCAATCACATCGAATATTTGCGATTCGATCGCTTGCTCCAGCTTATCAAAATAAAGGCTGTACAATCCGATTAGCTCCTGTCTTCCAAAACGTTCTCGTGCATCCTGGATCGAATAGCCCCAGCCTTCCAGAAAATGCACAGCCCCTATGCACACATCCCAAGGATATTGATTGATGACATGCCGCAGTGTCTCTTCTCCACCTGAAAAATAATCCAGTTCAATCCCGACACGTAGCTCAATTCCATCCTCCGCCCAACGAAGCCGCTCTTTTTGTAGGAAAACAACAAAGCTGTCCAGAGAGTCGTTTGCGACCTGACTCAGCCATTTGCGCTGCGCTATCCCCAAGCGATCAGAGCCGATGTGCACATGCTGTTCGTAGTACGACCGATACTCAAGAAAACGATATAAGTGCTCGACCACGCATACTTGCTGAATTCCCGCCTGTTTGGCACGTACTCGATACAATTCAAGCCAATCTCGTGAATACGGGCCTTGTTGCAGGCGTTCTGCCAACCCATTGGTCAGCATACTTGCCCATTTTCGGCTCCCCTTTTCTTCGGCATGCTCCACGAGGGGGCGCAAAGATTCCGCTTGCTTGAGCAACCAGTCCAGCGAATACGGCCCTTCCTCCAGATGGACGTGAAAGTCTACCTTCATCCCGATCACCTCCCTTGGGTTCGTCCCTGCTATTTTCTATCGTTATATATGCGGTTGGCTTCATACATATGTCGAGTATTCACATGACGAACGACCTAGTAGAAGAGGTAAAAAAGAACAAAAAAATGCCTCAGCATCGAGGCATTTTTGTTTATCAGCTATTTTTTCGCTCATACACGTAAAACGCATGCGGATGAACGTTCTTCTCATCCACGATACCCTCACGCTTGTCCACCAAGATGTAAGCATCGCGATCCCAAGCCGGGAAAAACGTATCGCCCTCTGTTTCCAAATCAATCTCTGTAATGTACAGACGATCAACGACATCGAGGAACTGACGATAAATTTCCGCACCGCCAAAGATGATGACATCACCCATTGCGAGCACTTCTTCCTTCGTATGGACAACATCTACACCTTCTGGGTGAAAGTCCTGGCTGCGTGTCAGGACGACATTCTTTCGGTTAGGCAGCGGCTTGCCGATCGATTCGAACGTTTTACGCCCCATTACAATCGTTTTGCCTGTCGTTAATTCCTTCACATTTTTCAGGTCAGCAGGTAAATGCCAAGGCATGTCGCCATCTTTTCCGATGACTTGGTTGCGGGCATAGGCAACAATCAGGCTGATCATACGGCCACCTCGCCTTTGATGTGCGGGTGGGATTCGTAGCCGACGATTTCAATATCTTCGTATTTGAAGTCAAAAATCGAGGTAACCTCTGGATTGAGTACGAGCTTCGGCAGTGGTTTCGGCTCGCGAGTGAGCTGTAGCTTGACCTGCTCGATATGGTTGAGATACAGATGAGCATCTCCGATCGTATGAACAAAATCGCCCACTTCCAGCCCGGTGACATGCGCCACCATATGCGTCAGCAAAGCGTAGGAGGCGATATTAAACGGCACACCCAAAAACGTGTCGCCACTGCGCTGATACAACTGGCAGGACAGCTTGCCATTCGCTACGTAAAACTGGAACAGCAGGTGACAAGGCGGCAATGCCATTTTATCCAATTCGGCCGGATTCCACGCGCTAACAATCAAGCGGCGAGAGTCTGGATTGCGCTTGATCTCATCAATGACCCATTGAATCTGATCCACTGTTTTGCCGTCGCGTCCAGTAAAGGAACGCCATTGGCTTCCGTATACCGGGCCCAAATCTCCGTTTTCATCGGCCCATTCGTTCCAGATCCGCACGCCATTTTCCTGCAAGTAGCGGACGTTGGTATCACCTGATAAAAACCACAGCAATTCGTGGATGATCGATTTCATATGCAGCTTTTTCGTCGTGACCATGGGAAAGCCTTCACTTAAGTCAAAACGCATCTGATGTCCAAAAACACTGGTCGTTCCGGTGCCTGTCCGATCCTCTTTTGTGACACCCTCATCTAAAATGCGCTGGCACAAATCCAGGTATTGTTTCATCGTCCATCTCTCCTTCCATCTCATCTATTTTACCTGACCCAGACAAAAATGAAAGACGGAATGTCATGATATAATAAATGGATAAATGTAGAAAGCGGGATTTGTGATGGATGGCATATCTTCTGTGGCTACAAAGCCCTTATATAAACAAATAGCAGAGCAAATCGAACAAAGAATCAGCAGTGGTGAATTCGGTCCTGGCAGCTACTTGCCCTCGGAACGCACGTTGGCCAAAGAACTGAACGTCAACCGTTCGACTGTCGTCGCGGCCTACGATGAGCTGCAAGCAGCAGGCATGATCGAGCGCATACAAGGAAGCGGCACCATCGTCAGCCAAGATATTTGGGGACTGGCACGGACCCGCGTTCCGAACTGGCGTCATTTGACGGAGTCAGGGTCGTTTCGCCCGAATTTACCGTTGATTCGCAAAATCCGTCGTGAAACACAGGAAAATGACTTGATCGATTTGGCGAGTGGCGAGCTCTCGACCGATCTCGTCCCCAGTCAAACACTCCAGCAGCTCATGACCCCCGATGACTTCCCGGCTCATCTCGGCTACGAGCATCCGCAGGGCAATTGGGCTTTGCGAGAGACATTAAGTCTCCATATGAAAACATGGCGAAGCATCCAAGCACCTGCTACCTCGATCATGATCACCTCTGGAGCGCAGCAGGCCCTTCATCTCGTCGTTCAATGTCTGTTAAAACCAGGGGACGCAGTTGCCATTGAGGAGCCGTCTTACTGTTATTCCTTGCCGCTTTTTCATTCCGCTGGCTTGCGTACGTTCTCGCTGCCTGTTGACCGGGACGGAATCGACCCAAAGCACTTGGCCCAGTTGCATCGCCAGCACCGCATCAAATTGGTTTTTCTCAATCCGAATTATCAAAACCCGACAGGGACACTGCTTTCATTGGAGCGTCGCCAGGAATTGCTCGCGTTCTCCTATGAAAACGGGATTCCGATTATCGAGGATGATCCATATAGCTTGACCAGTTTTTCGAGAGAGCCCGTCCCAACCTTAAAAGCGCTGGATCAACACGGAACCGTACTCTACATCAGCTCGCTGACCAAAATCGTCGCCTCAGGTCTGCGCATCGGCTGGATCGTCGGGCCCCCTACTGTCATGGAAAGACTAGCAGATGCGAAACAGCAGTTTGATTTTGGACATAGCATTTTTCCGCAATGGCTAGCGAATCGCTTTCTCGGATCGCCTCAGTTTGCGAGCCACATCGATCTTTTGCGAACAGAGCTGTCCTTGCGGCACGATCAGTTAGTCTCCTCGCTTCAAGACAAGTTCGGTGATCAAGTAGAAATGGTCGGTTCAGAAGGAGGCATTCACCTGTGGTGTAAATTCAAAGGGGAATGGAGCGGCGAAACTCTTCTCACAGAATCAGTCCAACGGGGAGTTGTCTTCGTTCCGGGGCATCTTTTCGGGGCAGAGCAAGGATATGTCCGCTTCACCTTTGGCAGAGCTACCACAGATCAGATCCCTGAGGCAGTTTCGCGCTTATCGGATGCATTCACGGCAAGTGGATGGGCAAAATAATCCCCAAGTGGATGGCAACATTTTTGTGCGGTCGGTATATGATCGAAGTAAGCTACCGTATGCATCCTTGCGTATATGTAGCAGGATGACTGTGCCATACAGAAAGGACTGGCTGTTATGAGTATTTTGCCTTTCATTATTGCTATTATCGTACTTGTTCTTATAGGTCTCGTCGTTACGATAAAAATCGGAATTAACCCATCCGAATCCAAAGTGCGGGGCTTTAAACAACGTTCCCGCAATCTGTTGATCATCTACGGCATCATTACGATCGCTCTGGTCATTGCGCTGTCAGTCTTTCTCTACAACAACCTTTGATCACTCCCGAACGCTACGTGACATAAATAAGACGCCGTCTGCCTTGTATAGGTATGACGGCGTTTTTGAATCGAAGGAAGTCCTTCGTCATGTGTTTTTAGAAGATGATACCTCTTTTACACGATTTTCTTCGCTACATTGGCGGCTTGCAGCCCCCGCTGTCCATTCACAATCTCAAAAACCACCTGCTCGCCTTCCTCCAAATTCCGGTAACCTGACCCCGTAATCGCAGAATAGTGTACGAATACATCAGGTCCTCCATCGCGCTCAATAAACCCATAGCCCTTTTCCTTGCTGAACCATTTTACTTTCCCTTGAATCATTGTGTTTCCTCCCTGTAATCAGTGCAGCTCTTACGCTTACCTCATCATATGCGGATGCGAAGTCAGTGGATATACGGTAAAATAAATAAAGTATGAATCGTCACGCCAGAAAGGAGTGAATCACATGAAAAAAGTATGGATAATTGCATGCGCGTTGCTGCTCACTGCCTGCTCTGAAATATCCGAAGGGGTCCAAACCGCTCAGCAAGCAGTAGAAACAGGTAAACAAGCGATTGAGACAGGTAAACAGGCTGTCGAAGCGGGCCAACAAGTTCTCGAAGCCGGCAAGCAACTGGCTGAGTCTGAAGTCGCCAAACAGCTACAAACATACCTCCAACAAAAATACGAATCCTCTGAAGCATTGCGTAATGCCATGTTCAGTGGAGATGGGCAGTTGCTCGTAGAAGAATTGCAAAAGACCGAGCTAGCGAACTTCAGCTTTTACAAATCTGACATGTTTGGTGTTGAATATACAGGCACGCTCTCTGCCGATGGTACTTTCAAAGTGCTCAAGCACGATTTGAACAACCAAAGCGCAGAGCCTACTGTCGTAAAGGAATTCAAAGTAACCCTCGACGGAAACGGTCAGGTTCAAGTTCAGTAATTTTGGAAAACATTTCAAGAAATGCCTGCGATCAATCATCGCGGGCTTTTTCGTGTTATTAAAAAACTTTTTATTGAGGCTCTACAAAATTTTCTGTGTTTCCTTATAGATTTTTATAATCGGGCATGATAACGTGTAAGATGTTCATATAAAATTCATAAATACTAAACACAACGAGGTGATGACCATGAATATGCTGCTCACATCTATTATTGTGTACATGGCAGGTATGCTCCTGATCGGCTATTATGCCTACAAACGTACCTCCAATCTGACAGACTACATGCTCGGCGGTCGGTCGCTCGGTCCAACTGTAACCGCTCTCAGTGCGGGTGCATCCGACATGAGTGGCTGGTTGATGATGGGTCTGCCAGGTGCCATGTTTGCTCAAGGTCTTAGTGCATCCTGGATTGCCATCGGTCTGACTCTCGGGGCTTATGCCAACTGGCTTTATGTCGCTCCCCGCCTTCGTTCGTACACGGAGGTTGCCAACAACTCGATTACGATTCCTGCCTTTTTGGAGAATCGTTTCGGGGACGGGTCTCGGATGCTTCGTCTTGTCTCGGCACTTGTTATTATGATCTTCTTTACCTTTTACGTGTCATCTGGTCTCGTTTCTGGAGGCGTGTTGTTTGAAAACACCTTCCACCTGAGTTATCAAACGGGACTATGGATTGTCGGAGTGGTCACCATCGCCTATACATTGTTTGGCGGCTTCCTCGCTGTAAGCTGGACGGACGCTGTACAAGGACTCATTATGGTCATCGCGCTCATTCTCGTCCCGCTCGTGACCGTTCTTACAACTGGCGGATTGGGAGAAACATTTACGGAAATTCACGCTGTCGATCCCTCTTTGCTCGATATTTTTAAAGGGACGAGCCTGCTGGGCATCATTTCCTTGTTTGCGTGGGGTCTCGGCTATTTCGGACAACCGCATATTATCGTTCGCTTTATGGCGATCACGTCCACGAGCGAGATTAAAAAAGCACGCAGCATCGGTATGGGCTGGATGATTTTCTCCGTCGTTGGCGCCATGCTGACAGGGCTGGTCGGTATCGCCCTGTACTCCAAGCAAGGCTGGACGTTGAGCGATCCTGAGACGATCTTTATCCAACTGGGTACGATCCTGTTCCATCCACTGATTACTGGCTTTTTGCTGGCGGCGATTTTGGCAGCGATTATGAGTACGATTTCCTCTCAGTTGCTCGTCACGTCCAGCTCCTTGACTGAGGATATTTACAAAACCTTTTTCAAGCGTTCTGCAACCGACAAAGAACTGGTCACCTTTGGCCGCATGTCCGTCTTGCTGGTCTCTGTCGTCGCCTTTTTGCTCGCCTTGAATAAAAATGACACGATCCTTGATCTTGTCGGATATGCGTGGGCCGGATTCGGCGCTTCGTTTGGTCCTGTCATTCTGCTCTCCCTCTATTGGAAGCGCATGAACAAATGGGGTGCTCTCGCGGGTATGGTCGCCGGCGCATTTACCGTTATCATCTGGACTCGCTTTGATGTGCTGAAGGACTTCCTTTATGAGATGGTTCCCGGCTTTGCCATTAGTCTGCTCGCCATCGTGATTGTGAGCCATTTGACCAGCAAGCCGTCGAATGAGGTAACTGCTCAGTTTGATGAGTACCAAAAAAGTATGAAATAATCCTTACTGAAAAAAGCCAAGCAGTCTATGTGCTGGACAACTGCCCTGTCCCACGCCATAGGCTGCTTTTTTTCTGTTGAAACTATTTGGACCCCTCATCGTAAATCATCCATAACCTCACAAAAGGAGGAACAAAAAACAGATGATGATGATGTCCGGCTTGATTATTGGCGTATCCCTTTTGATTATTGGCATGCTCGGAATGGCTTGCTACCGCTTTTTTATCCAAAAGAAACCCGTCGAGCACTACTATACCCCGCTCGATCACGTGTTCGGGCAAACGTCAGTTGAATTCCATGAGCAAAAGCTAGAAAAAAAAGAATCGGAGGAAGAGGAAGGGGACGACAAGGATAAGAACGAGAAGATCCGGCAAAAGCGCAGATCATAACGAAAACCAAGCTTCTGCCAAACGACTGATTCCTACTGCAATGTCTTGTTCCTCCACTCCACCAAATCCAACGATGATGCGCGGCCGTGTATTCGTCGGATCATTGGCCCAGTTATGGCCGCTCGGATAAACGCGAACATCGGCCGCACGCGCCAGCTCGATCAGCTCCCTCTCCGTTCGGGAAGTATCCACCTCCAGCAAAATATGCAGCCCTGCTGACTGTCCCAATACTCGTACTTCCGGGGGCATGCAGGTCTGTATCGCCCGAAGCAATGCATCGTGCTTGCGGTGATAAACGGTGCGCATTTTTCGGACATGCTTTTCCCAGTAGCCCTTTTGCATGAACAACTGCATGGTCCGTTGCAAATGACGGGAAACCGGCGAAGGATACGCCTGGAATGCTTCCCAATATCGCTCGAGCAATTGCTTCGGGAGCACCGTGTAATCCAAGCGAAGTGCTGGAGAAAATGCTTTGGAAAAATTGCCGATATAAACCACACATCCGTCCCGATCCATCCCTTGCAAAGATGGCGTAGGGTGTACATTGTAGCGAAATTCGCCATCGTAATCATTTTCGATGATGATTCCGTTCCTTCTCTTTGCCCATTGCAGCAATTGCTGACGCTGACCGACTGGCGTGACCATCCCATACGGAAATTGATGGGCAGGCGTCGTGTACACGACCGTTGCTTCGCTTTTTTCCAAGGCTTCAATGGACAACCCATCTTCCCCAAGCGGGATTGACACGACCTCATAGCCGTGATGGGAAAAGACGATTCGTGCATCTGCATAGCCAGGCTCCTCGATCGCAACCACACGATGCCGATCGGCCAAGAGCAGACATAAAAAGCTGAGAGCCTGCTGTAATCCGGTACCGATGATGATTTGCTCAGGCCGACAAATGAGCGTACGTGCTCCGCGCAAATATTTACAGAGCTCCGCTCTCAGCTCCCACTCCCCCTGATCATCCCCGTAAAAAGA
This sequence comes from Brevibacillus sp. Leaf182, assembly GCF_001423865.2. Lineage (NCBI taxonomy): Bacteria > Bacillati > Bacillota > Bacilli > Caryophanales > Paenibacillaceae > Brevibacillus > Brevibacillus sp. Leaf182. Next base: position 315,814 of record NZ_LMPN02000024.1, read on the forward strand.
AAAATCCTCCGGATAGACAGACAGCGCTTCCAGCATACACGAGCGCCAAGCAGCGTAAGGAAACGACTTCGTATCAATGACTGAACCGTGAAAGTTGTAACGACAAGTGAGATGCTCCCCTTTTTTCTTTTTCAAGATGGACGAATATAAAGCAATCTCCTCATCCTGATCCACTGGCTCTGACCATCTCTCGATCTCGGCAGCGTAAAAGCCGCTCCGCTCCCGGCTGATGATGTAGCCTTCTGCGAGCAGTTGCTGATAGGCTGCCTCAATCGTATTTTTTCCGACGCCACTTGCTTTCATCAACTGACGGATCGACGGCATCTTGGTTCCGGATGGTATCTCTCCTGATGCAATCCGTTTGCTCAATTGCTTGTATAGCTGCTGATACAGAGGTTCTTTGCTCTGTGCATCCATAATCGGCATGTACTCCATCAGCGGCCCTCCAATCTGTTCCCATCCAACTCTCCCAAACTGTCACTATGTATAGGAGCAGTTCTCTTTTACAATGATTGTACCAGATTCACCCACGCGAAAGGAGAACAAGTCATGCGTATTCATTTGCAAGGAGAAAAGGTCGTTCTGCGAGATATTCGAGTAGAAGATATAGATACGATCTACTATTGGAAGTATGAAGCAATGGATCGGGAACATCTCAATTGGAATGGCCCCTACAAACCGCTTGATCCGTACACAAAAGAAGAGTATCGTGCCCTCCCAAGCTACCAGGAGTCTCTCGCTCTCGTCGGGACAGATGCACCAAGAACCGAGCTGATGATTGAGATTGACGGCGAGCTAAAAGGTAGTGTCGGTCGCTACTGGATATCCGAGGAGACGAACTGGTGCGAAATCGGAATCGTCATTTACGACTCCCGCTACTGGCAGAATGGTTATGGTCGAGAAGCGTTTCGGATGTGGATCGACTACTTGTTTACCCACATGGATACGGTACGTTTAGGCATTGGTACGTGGTCAGGCAACGAACGGATGATCAAGCTGGCTGCTCACATGGGAATGGTCGAAGAAGCGCGGGTACGCAAAGCAAGGATTGTTCGCGGTGAATATTACGATGCGATTAAGATGGGGATTTTGCGCGAGGAATGGGAGAATCGGGAATAATAAAGGGCAATCCCTGGTCTAAACAAGACGTAGGGACTGCCCTTTTTACTTGTAGAAAAATTGATTACTCCAACTCAGCCGCAATCATGCTTGATGGTTTCACGCTCCTTCAAGAAGACACTCACAGCTCCATGCAGGCGTTCATTGATTGACGACATGATTTTATCAATTGCCTTATCATTTATTAAAAAACAATATTTTACATAAATTCAATGTTATGCTAATATTCAAATTGTAAATATTTACAAAATATACCTTTTAACAACCTTAAGGTACTAGAAATTAATTCATTTGAGAGGAGTGAAGTTTGTAACTACTTGGCACCAGTAGTACAAACGAAATACGTGATGAAAAAATTACTTTGGGTTAAATTACTACTGATTTTTGGGTTGTTTTTTTCAAACTCTAACAATGCGTTTGCCAATGAGGAAATAGTAGAGAAGGAACAAATTCAGCGAAGTGACATCGAGGCATTCATTACTGGTATCACTGAAGAAGATTTTGAAGAAAAACCGCATAGAATCCAGATGGTAGAAGAAATAAAAGATTATATGAATGAACATGATGTATACTATTTCGAAGATGTTGCATCAATAATTGATAAACATCAGCCTACACGAACATCTAACATGAAAGCAAAACAATCAGAGGATATTGACTATAACGACTTGCAGGAAGACTTTGCAAGAATAGATGCGCTTGCACAAGAATACTACGAATACTATCAAATCCATCAAAGCTTCCCAGAGGAAGATATGACTTTGCGAAGTTCTATGTCAGAAAGTGCTGCAATAAAGGCTCTAGGCAACGCTGGACTTAAAATGACGGAACGGCAATTAGCAGCTCGATTGGTTACATTAGGAGCTCTAGCAGCAATTGATGGCCCTCTCCCTGTGGGAGACTTTGTAGCGTTAGTTACAGGTGCCATTATTGTGAGTGAGTATTTAGATAACTATATAGAAAACCAAGCAGCCTTGGAGAGAAATATTAGAGAGAATGAAGGACGTTCTTATGCCCGAGTTATCACAGACAGTGTAACAATGACTAGTGAAATTGCAGATGAAATTAAAAAGAATAATGTTAAACACTTTCGAGCACGATTGAATAGTTCTGGAGGAGTCCTCGTTACCACACCACTATCCCTTACAGCAGCTAAACTGGCGGCCAAAAATGAAGAAGAAACTTTTAGTGTTCGGAAGAGCCTTGCAAAAGAAGTAGTAACGCAAACTGGTTATGAAACTATGCAACATGATCCACATCATATTTCTAGCCGGGGAATTCGTCCAGCCAATCTCCCTCACTATCACATGCTAAAGAAAAAAAACAATAATTGGGAACAAATGGGCGGGCATCATTTCTATCCGTGGAAATCGATGGGTTAATCCTTTTGACGTAACTGTATTTACAGTTACGTCATCTCTTACTTATACTGGATGTTAAAATCAAATCGTTGCACACTACAGGAGGAACTATGAGGCTGGACATATGTAAACTCGACGAGGTGATCGTCATTGGGGTCCCAGAAGATTGCGATTTCGACTCTCACGATAATGATTACGCTCAATTTTATAATCCTCATCTCACCGAAATCGAGCATATACTTGAGCCAGAAAAAATATTTGAGGTGTGGGATTTACAGAGTACCATCATCGGAAAGAGAGTGAGCCATATCGGGCATATTCCAGACGGGTGCTTTGTGAAAAAAATACCCGCAGGAGAATATGCCAAACTTCATTCGAGCCAACTGGATTATACGCTAGATATGTTTGCTCGGACAAATTATCTCGAAGAAATGAGCTATGGATTTTCTACCAAAGTGACGAAAAAAAATGGCGATAAACAAGAATTTTCCTATCGGCCAGTTCAGTATCGTCCTGATGTTGTGAATACACGTACGATTCCGTCCTTAGAGAAAGAACGTTCTAAGTCGCTAAAAGAACGCTATGTTTCCATCTTTTTTGATACAGAAAGCTGCAGCTTTCGCCGATTTGTATATAAGCGATATGTTTCACAGTACAGAGGTTTTCTCTGGGAATTAGCGAGATTCAATAACAACGATAAGGGTATCATCAGAGAGGGTCTTTCAAAAAATGAAGCTGCAACATTTTTGCTCCAAAAAGGCGAGGTACTCGTATTTTGGGAAGGGTACAGCACGTTTGGTAAAGAGATGATTCGCGACAAAATAATGAAGATGGACGCAAAGCAACTGCTTGAAAACTACACGCGATTCACCTTGGATATGTATATTTTTGATGAGACATTGACGTGGACAGTTATTTTTCAGCACGAACGAGACGAAGATGGATTCAAGCATATTTTGCTAAGGGTAGAGTAATAAATGCGCAGACTCTCTATGCACTCCTCCCACTTTACCGTAAAAAAGGGCAATCCCTGGTCTAAACAAGACGTAGGGACTGCCCTTTTTACTTGTAGAAAAATTGATTACTCCAACTCAGCCGCCACACGGTTTACTTTTGCAGCCAGCTCGTCGAGATCGATGTTCATCTCAAGAGCCGCAAACAGACCTGTGAAATACTCGTTGATCTGGTCGATGACGCGATTGCGCTCACTCGCCACCAGCTCTTGGAACAGCGTAGAAAACTGCTCATCCAACTGCTTGTTTCCGATTTCTACATACGCGCTCACCGGATCTTGCATGCGCTTTTCCAGTTCTTCACGCATTTTCGCTTTGCCATCCTGCTCGAAAAAGTCTTTGGTGTTTTTGAACAAGGAAATCGCTGATGCAAATGCAGATTCGGCTACAGGCAGTTCATCAGCAAAGGACAGTGTTTCCACCTGCCGCTGCTGATAAGGCGCCAAGGTCAGACCCGCTGCATAGCCTTGTACATCCTTTTGCCACGCCGCAACAAGTGTCGTCCCCTGCTTGTTCGTGAATTTTTCCAAACGAAGGGTAGTCGCTCTCAGCTCTTGCGCCAAGTCGTAGCTGATCGAACGCAGAAGATCAGTCAAGCATCCTTGCAGTGCTTGCTTCATGTTGCGTCCATCGTCCTTGATGACAGCCGGGTTAAAAGCAAAATTGAACAGCTCATTGAAACGGAAGAACAGGCGCTGGCGAACGTAGTAGAGCAGCTCCTCGCGCTCTTTTGTCAAGTCGCGCTCAAACGAAGCGGTAGATAGTGCTTCAACCGCTGACAGTGCCTGTGTTTTAGCGTTGCTTGCTGCTTCTTTGCGCAACAGACGCTCGTCTTCCCCGGACTGTGCCATACGCATGAATTCTGTCATGGTATCATGGGCGCGACGGATTTCACCGATTGCAGCATTCACAGCAATTTGCGTCAGTTCTTCAATCGTAAAGCGGAGGAACTCTGCTTCAAACGACGCCATTCCAGAGAACTTGAATGCTTCATCTGCTGGCATGAGCGGCTCGCCTTCAGCCGTATTCGTGCGCTGGCGGTATACTTTTTCCGCAGAAGCTGCCAGTTTGCCTTTTTCATGCATCCGTGCCAACAGAGCAGTCTGGCTGGACACCGGATAAATACGCGGGAGGCGAATTCCGCACGAGAGGAGGTTTTTCTCTACGTGGGTAATCACACCCTGCAATTCCTCATCGTTTGCTGCGAGGTCACAAGCATTGACGATAAAGAACATTTTGTCCATTTCAAACGTATCCTTTACCCGTCCCATTTGCAGCAAAAACTCACGGTCTGCCTGTGAAAACGCGTGGTTGTAATAGGTCACAAACAGCACGGCATCCGCGTTTTTCATGTATTCAAACGCCACACCTGTATGACGTGCATTGATGGAATCCGCACCAGGTGTATCGACGAGAACGATGCCCTGGTCTGTCAGCGGGCAGGAATAGAACAGCTCGATGTATTCCGCAAAACAAGCTTTTTCTTCCTTGGCTACGAAGCCTTTGAATGCCTGCATATCCACGAGCAGTTCTCCACCTAGATGAGCAGCCATTTCTGGCAAGCCTTTTGTAACAGCTTTCAAAAAGGTGTAGTGAGGTTTTGCCGTAGGCGGGATTTGGGCCACATCGATCTTGCCCAGCTCGGCCAACGCGCCATCCAGATCAGATGCAATCAGCCCAAACACAGCGAGTGAACGGATAACATCCTGCTCGATTGCTTCGCGCTCCTTCAAAACGACACGCACAGTTCCATGCGGGCGCTCGTCTGTAGGCGGCATAATTTTGTTGATCGCCGCTGTCGTCGGATTCGGCGATACAGGCAGTACGAGATCGCCCATCAAGGCGTTGGCAAACGAGGATTTTCCTGCGCTAAAAGCACCAAACAGTGCAACAGTAAAACGATTGGCGGTCAGGCGATCTGCTCGATCCAGCATCGCCTGTGCCTGTGCTTGCATCCCCGGTACGGAAACGACTTCTTCACTTGCGCGTCGCAGACGCTCTGCTGCCGTAATTAGTTTGTCTCGTAGTTGATTCATGCTACTTGTTCTCCTCCACGCATAATCGCCAACAGACGACCCTTGGTTTCTTCTTCTCTCGCTGCCAGTCCTGCCAGCTTTTGATGCAATGCTGCCATTTCGCGCAATACGCCAAGGCGCTCACCTTGAGCCGCACTGTCTACACGCACCTGCTCTTTGATCATCTCAACCACTTGTGCAATGAAGGACAGGCCCACGCGTCTGTACTCCAGCTTCATCCCGTTGGAAATATCCGCACAGTAGTTCAGGACGTACTCACTCGAAGCCGCACCCTCTTTGATGTGCTTGCTCAGGAACTCGCCCGTAATCTCGATCTTGGTAGCGTGAACGCTGGCGTGATATTCTTCGCTCCGCAAATCAAATACTTGCGGCTGCTTGCCGAGCCATTCTTTGAAATGGAAGTCGAGATTTCCCGCCACTTTTTCGCGGAACTCAACGAGAAGGGCTTCTTCGCGACGTGCGCGTTCTTCTTCTGTCTTCTTGCCTGCAAACAACAACCCCACCTTGAAGCCCGGCTTGCGGCTCTCCAAGTAGCTCCGTGCTGCTTCGTTCGTGCTGAAATAAGTCAAACGAGCATTGTCCAAAAGTACACTCAGCTCTTTTTCCATCTGCATTCGGGCATCCTCTGCACGCTGCTCTAGAGTCGCTGCTGCCGCTTCCTCCTGCTCAAGCGCTTTCTGAACATCTGCTGCATTACGACTGTCGATGCCTTCCACTTCCAGACCATCCAGTTGGGCTTCCCACTGCTGGCGTTGATCTGCCTGGCTTGTTCTTACTACTTGAATGTGTTCGTCGATCAAATGCTCGGCAGCACTGCGAACGCTCGTGCCAACCAGCTTTTCACGATCAGCGATCAACTGCGCAAGCATGCCCTTAAATTCCTCATACATATTCTCAGGATGATCGGGTTCTGCAAGCGACGTGTAAAAAATACCATCCGGATGAATGTTCCAAGTCGAGAATGCTTCCTCGACACTTTCCTTATAGCTATCGAAATCCAATTCGAAATCAATATGTTTATCGATCATGTTCACAACCAGATAGACTGGCTTGCCACGGTCCTTCAACGTCTTTGTAAAGTTGAAGTTCTCTTCGGCTTGAACATGGTTATAATCCATCATATAAATGACGACGTCAGCCAAATGCAGCGCAGATTCCGTAGCGATTTTGTGTGCCGCATCCGTGGAGTCAATGCCCGGTGTATCGAGCAAGCTGGCGTATTCGTCAAGGAATGTTCCCGGGTAAGATACCTCTACGGATTCAACCGTATCTCCGTCAACAGCAAACTGCTTGAGCTTCTCCATCTCCGTATCTGGATCAAAAGTAAGGACTCCGCTGTTCATGGTGAAGACGCGAGCCGCTTTTTCTCCGCCCCGAATCTTGACGACATTCGCACTAGTCGGAATCGGATTGGACGGCAGTAAATTGACACCCAGAAGCGTGTTAATCATCGTTGATTTTCCAGCGGAAAAATGTCCGCAAAACGCAATATTCAACTCAGCGCGCTTGGTTTTCGCGGCCAGTTGAATGAGCTTGTGTGGTGTGGTTTCGTCTCCCTGCGATTTCATTACTTCCGCGAGTTCTTCCCATGTATGTGCCAGTCGGGAAAAGTCCGTTTCCCGGATCAATACTTGACTGTCAAGCACTTCTATTCCACCCTTCTCCATCATTCCTACTCTCTCTACTAATACCTGTTCAAAAAAGACGATTTTTTGAACTACCTTATTCCTACACTCTATTCTACCATGCCGAATGTAACATAGGTCACAGATGAGTTCAATTCAAAACTATGAAAGATTTAGCATTCGCCTGTTCTTCCGCATAATTTTCCTCCTATCTGGAAAAAATCGCACTAACATGATATTCGCTTTCTGAACGGGAGGAACTTCAAATGATGCGCAGATTTTTGTCCCAGCGTCGCCAAAAGAAAACTCCCTCTCTTATTGCGCAACGTTTGCAGCAGCGAAATGATCCTGCGCTTACGCTATCGACCAGTTTGCAGCAAAACATGGAGACGTTCAAGACCGTGCTGGGCAGCCCGCACGATTTGTTAATTCGTTCCTTTACGATCGGCAACACCAATCATTCCTGTGCCGTTATTGCGATTGATGGATTGGCGAACTGCGATATGCTGGATACGCAAGTCCTCGGACAAATCCAGTTGATGATCTCGACTGCTTCCAAAGTAGTACCGACTGAGCCAGATGAGATTGTCCGGATGCTCTATGAGGAAGTCCTTGCTGTCGTTGAAATATCGAAAGCAACGGATTTGACAAAAATACTCGAAGGCATTCTTTCCGGGGATACAGCGCTTCTGGTAGATGAATCGACCGAAGTCATTATTATCGACAGCAAGGGATGGAAAACTCGGGCCATTGAGGAACCGGTCTCCGAAGGCTTGGTGCGAGGTCCGCGGGATGGCTTTACAGAGAGTATCCGGGACAACACCGTTCACATACGCAGACGTATCAAAGACCCGAACCTGCGCTTTGAAGGGTCCATCATAGGTAGACGCAGCCGAACAGATGTGATCATCGCTTACATTGAAAACATCGCTGATCCGGAACTACTGAATGAAGTGAGACGGCGAATCTCCACAATCGATGTCGACGAGCTAGAAGAGTCCGGTTTTATCGAGCAATGGATTGAAGATGATTTTCTATCGCCTTTTCCGCAAATCCATAACACGGAGCGTCCTGATAAAGTGAGTGGAGCGTTGTTTCAAGGCCGCATTGCGATATTGGTGGACGGGACTCCCATGGTGCTCATTTTGCCTGTGACGATTGGCTTGCTCCTGCATTCGCCAGAGGATTACTACGAACGTTGGATTGTCGGTTCATTGGCGAGGCTGTTGCGCTATTTGGCAGCATTTCTGGCCGTCTATTCGCCCGCTTTCTATATCGCCCTCGTGACCTTTCACCCTGGCTTGATTCCGTCTGATCTCGCCTTTTCGATTGCAGCCACACGTGATGGTGTTCCGTTTCCGGCATTCGTAGAAGCGATCATGATGGTGACGACGATGGAGCTGTTGCAGGAAGCCGGGTTACGCTTACCGAAACCGATCGGCCAGACCATCGGAATCGTCGGCGGTCTCGTCATCGGTGACGCAGCGGTTTCTGCGGGTATCGTCAGTCCTGTCATGGTTATAGTCGTCGCCCTCACTGCCATCGCTTCTTTTGCCATCCCTTCTTATCACCTTGCCATTGCCTTTCGAATGATTCGTTTTTTCGCCATGTTTATGGCAGCCATTTTTGGTATTTATGGCGTGGTGTTAAGCTTGATTACCATTATGATTCATTTATCCAATCTGACTAGCATCGGGTACCCTTATTTGGCTCCTCTTGCCCCACAGATGCCGAGGGATTGGAAGGATATGATTTTACGCGCACCTGTTACCTTCTTGAAAACCCGACCAGATGCCCTTCACACGAAAGATGAAAACAGAATGAGTACAGGAGGGTCGTAAGTGAGTGCACAAACCTTGGCGGAGAAAATGATCAGCAAAAATCATATGGGGATTAACATTGCCTCAGTCACAATCGGCGTCGGCATCCTGACTTTTCCCCGCTCCTTGGCCAAGGCAACCGGAGCATTCGATGGATGGATATCCGTCGTGATCAGCGGTCTTTGTGCGTGCCTGGTTGGCTGGCTGCTTGCCAAGCTGGCGGCTCGGTTTCCGAGACAAACCTTCTTTGAATACAGCTCGATCATCGCGAGCAAACCGATCGCCTACATCCTGACCTTACTCGTCTGTATTTACACGATGCTATTTGTCTCGTTTGAAATCAGGGCAATCGGAAACATCGCCAAGCAGTACCTGTTCTACAATACCCCGGTGGAAATGATCACGCTCTCCTTTCTCTTGATTGTTCAGTATTCTGTGGTTGGATCACGTATTGCCATGCTGCGGCTCAACTTGCTGTTTTTACCTGTGGTGCTTGTCGTCATGTTCGTCGTCCTGCTGTTTACTACCCAGTTGTTTGAGATCGAAAATATTCGCCCCTTCTTTTCTTCTGACTGGCGTTCTCTCTTGGAAGGCTCCAGAGTGGTCGGACTGTCTTATTCTGGCTTTGAGATTATCCTTTTTTACACCATGCTAATGAAAAAGCCTCAGGAAGGGGCAAAGGCCGTGGCGTTAGGTCTCTCGATCCCCATTCTGCTCTACATGACCATCTACATGTTCGCCATCGGAGTATTCTCTGCGGAGGTTGCAACGAACTTGACCTATCCAACCATCGAGCTGGCAAAAGAAGTCGAAATCCCCGGCGGATTTTTTGAACGGGTGGAGTCCATTTTCTTTACCATCTGGATCATGACGATCTTCAACACATGTGCGATGTGGCTCGATATTACCGTGCTCAACTTGTCATCCATGTTCAACAAGGTACACAAAACGATTTGGGTGCTCATTCTTTCTCCCATGATTTATTTTGTCGCGATGCTCCCGCAAAACCTGGTTGATTTCTTCACGTTTGCAGACAGCATCACTTATTTCGGAATGATCGTCGTCTATTTATGTCCGATTTTGCTGCTCCTCATCGCTTTCATACGAGGTGTAAAGGGGCATGAATAGACAACTCACTGCTTTCTGCATCTTCCTGCTTCTTTCGACTTTGCTGGCTGGATGCTGGGATCAGGTTCAAATTGAGGAGCGAGGATTTGTCGTTGGTGTCGCGATTGATAAACCTCGTACGAATGAAGCCGAGCAGCAAGCCAAACAAGAGGCTCCAGACAAGCCTCAAGTAAAAGAACGCTTTCTCGTCACACATCAATTCGTCGTCCCCGGTGGATTGATCTCCGGCGGCCAAGGAAGCGGCGGCGGCGGCGGTCAAAACACAGCGAATGAGGCTTATCTCAACCTCATATCCGAGGGAGATTCTCTTTTCGAGATTTCCCGCGAATTAGCTACCCGGACCAGCAGAACTCCGTTTTATCAACATATGAAGATCCTGATCGTCTCCGAAGACATCGCCCGTACGAAAAACGGTTTTGCCAGAGCACTCGATTTCTATCTGCGAGATCCAGATTCCAGACGAAGCAGCAAAGTATTTATCTCAAATGGCCTCGCCAAAGAAGTACTGGAAGTCAAACCGAAAACAGAAAAGCTACCCGCTATTTACGTTAACTCGATTGGAGAAAACGTCAATAAAAATTCCCGCATGCTTCCAGAGGTCCGATTAGGTGATGTCCACGAGGAGCTTCTCAGTTCGTACAGTTTTGTGGTCCCGCGCATTAGAGCAGAAAAGCAGGAGGTAAAATTAGCAGGCTCCGCTGTTTTTACCCATGAGAATCAGTTGATTGGTTTTCTCGGGGAAGAAGAGACGGAGGGACTGAATTTTCTCACCGGAAAAGTTAAGGGAGGTATGGTAAAAGGCAAGTTTAAAAACAATCTTGTCTCGATGAACATCCAAGGGATCAAGCATGGCATTAAAGCAGATTTACGCGATCAGCAGCACATGAAATTCACGATTAATATCGAATGTGAAGGCACATTAGCGGAGTCTTACGCCACAATGGATTCCTTGAACAACACGGCAATGGGGAAGCTTGAACAAGTGTTTGCCGAAGAAATCGAGCGAATGAGTAATGATACCGTCAAGAAGGTCCATAAGCAGATGAAAGTGGATGTCATCAAGCTTGGCAGCTATCTAAAGCAGCATCATTTTTCGCTGTGGAAAAAGATTCGGCACGATTGGGAAACAGGGCAGCATCTGTATGAAAAAAGTGAAATAACCGTTCAAGCAAAGGTGTATTTACGCAATATCGGCGCGATCAACCGTACCGAACGCCAAAATAACAGGTGATCCCATGTTCAAATTTTTAGGTGTAGTCCCTCCTTATTTGACCTTCACAGGGACGATCTTGGCGTTTTTGATTCCCTATCTTTTTTTTAAAATCAATAACAAAATTCATGAGTTAGGCGATCCGCCGTGGAAGAAACGGAATAACTCCAATTCGTAGCAAAAGCTTTCTCAACATAAAAAGCAAGGGCCTACTCAGCATGACGAGCCAGCCCTTGCTTATTTCACTTGCCATTTAAAAAACCTTCATACGTTATACGACTATAACTATTTTGCAGATTTTCGAGTCCTTGGATTTCATTTTCTATCATTTCTAATTCTTGCAAGAGTACTTGCATGCGTTCTTTTGCTTGTATCTTTTTATTTTCTTGATCATCTCTTTTCACTTTCTTTTTGGGGCCTTTTATTTGTTTATCCAAACTCTCCTCTTCAACTCTAAGCTCGTCAACCCTCGCTTTCAGCCCTACCAATCTCCGATATTCTGTTATCGATTTACTTATGCAATCTTCAAGTTTCTCTTTATATACAGGATAGTTTGTATCTACGACTTGCTTGTATAACCGTCTACTTTCTCGGTGATCTTTTATTTTTAAGAGGGTCCGTTTCAGTTCCATTAGCGATAGGATATACTCTTCAATCTGTACCGGACTCGCCTCTTTATTGATTTTCGTGGTTAGTTCGTTCCATGTTTCCTTTCCCAACTCAAAGATTTTCAATTCTTCATGTTGAACGGAAAACAACTTTAACCATTCTTTATTGGCATCACGTAGCTTCTGATATTCGTTTTTGATCTGACATTTATGTAATCGGGTGATAAAGAATCCTTTTATTGTATCCCCAATCTGCCTATTGATTTCTCTTTTAGGAAGCAGCTCAAATACTTCAGGTTGTTTTACGTCTTCAATGGCTTCAATATCATGGATCAGGTGTTTGTTTTGCTCCAGCATTTTTTCTGCCTTTTCTAAACTGCTCGCAGACTTTGCAGCCCGTCCTTTTCGAACATCACCATAGAAGGCTGTTTTCTTGCCTTCCTCTCCCTTCCAATCGATCGGATTCTTATTCTTTTTTCGATCAGTTGGCAGTGCTTGATGCATGGAAAAGTGAATATTTTTCACCCAGTGAAGATCATTAAACTCTTCGGAATCTTTGTCAAAAAGGGACTCGTCGTCTTTCTCATCTGCTAGCCATAGATTGTATCTAGCAGTGGTCTCTGCTTTTGAAGAATCCAAATTCGTTTCGTCCATGGTTTGCGAATATTGATCATAAGAAGCTGTCCCGTTTGTCGGAGAACCAAATTGCCCATCATTGATCATCATCGCTCTCGCATCCCATTTAAACGGAATTCTTACAGGAAGCTGAATTTCCCAAGGTTTATCCGAGTCGATTTCTTTCAATATGCCCCGTTTCTTCAATTGATCCTGATCCACGGAAAAGTTATATTGATCGTATTGCAATTCAACGGTGTACTCATACTTTGTTCCGACGCTGGCCCCACGCAGCATAACCTCGATCGTATTATTATAAGATTCCTGATTATTTTTCTTATCTTGTGGAGCAACATTCCATTGCTGGTCTGCTTGTTCTCCCCGCAGAATCTGATAGCCTACCAAATGGCCCCCATTATAACTGGCCACTCGGCGCTTATCATTCCCATCACGTATGAGCGATTCTTCATAACCAAGTTTCCCGATAGCCGTTACTAGAGCTGACGGATCACGTTCTGAATCCCAGCCATTTTTTGTGATATCAGCAGTAACAGAATGGGGTCGATCGCATGTATCTCCCAATTCTTTTGTAAAATGGAAAATGGATGGATTCAAATTTTCTTCCCCGTACACTTCCTTTAGCAGTCCCCAAAAGGTGGGGAGCCCTTTATCCGCTTTCACATCCGTAAATTTCCCGTCATCTCCAACGGCATTTTCGAAATCCTTTTTTCCGTATCTATCTGGCTTGTCCGCTTTCATTTTATTGAGACTGTCTGGATCGAGTTTCCTTTGGGTGACAGGCATGGAAGGTTGCCTTTGATTTTGCAGAAGCTTTGTCATTGCCTTGTTTCCTACTTTTTTGGCGAGTTGTAAAACGGGTGGCATATTTCGGTGGGAATTGGGTGGGAAAAACTTATTTTCAGGTAGATGTGCGTTGCTAGCCATCATTTCATTTCCTGGTGGGACTTGATCCCGATTTTTGAACACCTTATCATCCCCCTACTAGAATGAAAATTCTTTCTTCTATGATAGGACTTGCCCGTTTACCCGAGCAAGCCCACTATTACTTTCCCTATTGTTGTGCCAACAAATCAGCAAACGCTTTGGCGTACGCAGGCAGATCAGGCGGTCTACGGGACCCAACAATGTGACCGTCTACCACAACCTCTTCATCGACCCAAATCGCGCCTGCATTCTCCATATCATCTTTAATGCCTGGCGTCGATGTCGTGGTTACCCCGTGTAGAATTTTTGCGGAAGCAAGCACCCACCCCGCATGGCAAATATGTCCAATCGGTTTTTTCGCCTCGTGCATCGCAACCACAAACGACAGCACTTCCGGATAGCGGCGCAGCTTGTCAGGTGCCCATCCTCCTGGAACGAGTACACCTGCATAGTCGGCAGGATTGACCTCTGCCATCGCTTTGTCAGCCTCACACGGTACACCGTACTTCCCTATGTAGACGTGATTCGCCTTCGGGCCGACGAAATGGACGGTAGCGCCTTCCTCTCGCAATCGCATCACCGGATACCAGAGCTCGAGATCCTCAAATTCACTTTCAACGAAGCAAACCACTTGTTTTCCTGCAAGTCTCAACGTTCTCGCCTCCTTTTCCTTCTATACTACGCTATTGTAGCAGGTACAAAAGGAAAAGACAGCAGGTACAATGCCGACCCCATCGTCTTCGATCATGACGTTGATGTAATGACCTCCGTCCACAATGTAAGCGTCATGTGACCTTTTTCGTGCTTTTCAAATTAGGAATCGTAAAAAATCTTTGTGTGCTAAGGAAGCACACGCTGTTATATCGTTTTTTAAACACTGTTATAATCCGATTATTCCATTGTCATACATAGAATAATTGACGTTAAAAAAATACTGTACTATATTATTTGTAGAATCTGTTTCAAACGTAAGTCAGATTTCCCTCGTATTTCCCCATCAATATAAACAGAATCGGAAGGAAGATTTGTATGTCTAACCATGCACCGATCATTCCATCACTAAGTGATAGCGGCAATCACTATTATCAAACCTATGAAGAAAGCCTTGCTCTTTGGCCAGTTCATTACGAAACATTTTATGTATCTACCCGTTTCGGTCAAACGCATATCATTGCAAGTGGACCAAAGAATGCACCGCCGCTCGTATTGCTGCACGGAGCAATGTTTAGTTCCACTATGTGGTATCCAAACATTGCTGATTGGAGCAGCAAATACCGAACATATGCAATTGATATCATGGGTGATAAGAACAAAAGCATCCCTGCGGATTTAACCGGTACGAGAACGGGTTACGCCGATTGGCTTCTTGAAGTGTTTGATAATCTAGGTATCAAAAAAGCGTATTTGCTTGGACTTTCGCTTGGTGGGCTTCATGTTATGAATTTTGTTTTGCGTGCGGCCGAGAGAGTAGAAAAGGCAGTTTTACTTAGTCCTGCGGAAACTTTCGTATCATTTCATCCAAATTTCTACAAATACGCACTTGGCCTTTTTGTGCCTAACGGAGTTGAGAATTTTTTAAAGTGGATGATGGGGGATCGTTACGTATTACATCCAAATTTTGCAAAGCAGTTTCATGCAGGCGTTATGTGGCAGGATGAATTAAGAAATCCAAAACCTAAAGCTGATGGATTCCCATATGTTTTTACTGACGACGAATTAAAATCAGTAAAAGTTCCGATTCTCTTATTACTGAGCGAGTACGAAGTCATTTATGACCCGCAATCTGCCTTACATCGTGCTTCGTCTTTTGTTCCGGGTATTGAAGCGGAAATCGTACATAATGCTGGCCACGTTTTGTCGATGGAACAGCCAGAATACGTTAATGGACGTGTATTGAGTTTTTTAGAGAAATGAAAGTTAAATTCATAGGTGTATGAAGGACCCGTATACACATAAGTGAGAGTATCTCCATCCAGTCGATACAGCGTAAACCGGAATAATGAACAATGATGGTAAGAATAAAAAAAAAAGTGAGAAACAGGCCTACTCACTGTTCCCCACCTTATAACGAAAACCATATGTATAGATTGCTGGTGCCGGTAGAGGGACTTGAACCCCCACGGTTTCCCTCACGATTTTGAGTCGCGCGCGTCTGCCAATTCCGCCATACCGGCCTATTCAAATGAAAACATGGTCGGGAAGACAGGATTCGAACCTGCGACCCCTTGGTCCCAAGCCAAGTACTCTACCAAGCTGAGCTACTTCCCGATTTCCAGCCATATCGGACCTTCTCTCATTCGACAATTTCCGATAAGTATTGCAACACTTACATACTATACAGGCAAATTGAACCAATAGCAATACCGGATTTTTTGGAATATAGTCATTTTTTCCTAGTTTTTAACTTCTCTCTCCATGGTGTACAGATTTTTCCACAGGGTATTTGTCGTTTCAGGAAATCCTGCGGAAGGTTAAACGGATAGTCGAGCGGATGTCGTCCTACAACGATCCAACGCCCATTCGGAAGCTTTTTCAACTGGTACACACGGAAAAATCGATCACTTGGATCGAAGGCAAACCATACCACAAGCGTCGAACATCTGCTACCCGAAGACAGGACCTTTGATTTTACAATTGGCGGTGCCCCTATCGTATCACCTACTGGAATCGCGAGTCGTCCGTTTATTCGCCGCAAATCAAGATTGCCGATCACTCGATTTGCCAGACAAGGAGTCATGAATTTTTGCAAGAAACGGCGAATTTTCAATTTGGAATGAAACCGCTTTGGCAAAAGGATTCCGCGATCCCCCACCCGCTTATGCGCCGAAAAGATAATCGTAAAGAACGCTTGCTCTGCCAATCGAATGACTTGCACCCATTTCTTTTTCATTTAACGTCCCTCCCCCTGTCAGACTATGCATCGCAGGAGAAAAACGGTTGGACGCGTATCCACATACATAAACCGTAGCGTGCGGGGCAAATTAATACGGTGTTCCCATCATCAAAACCCGCAGGAGGTATATCATGCCGAGCCAAATTAACACCGACTCGCTTAAAAAAGCAGAGGTAGCCACTACGCTGGCAAAAAATATGATTACGCAAGCGATCGAGCAATCTGCTGCCAATCCACAGCTCGCCGAAGAAGCCCTGAAGCAAGCGTCTCAGGAAATTGCCCAAGCACAAACGATGGTATCCCAAGTCCAATCCACGCTACAAACCCAAGCGCAAGCTCAACAAAGTCAATCCTAAAACAAATTGCAGGCAGACCCGGGGTAGACTGGTGGTTTGCCTGTTTTCCCCATACAATAGCAATAGTTGCAAGATTATTGCTAAAAAGGTGGGGGATGTATTGCCGCAACTTCAAGGATTGAATCATTTGCTTTTCTCTGTCTCTGATCTGGAGAAATCTTTTTGTTTTTACCGGGATGTATTGCATGCCAATCCACTTGTACGAGGTCGCAAGCTGGCTTATTTTGAGCTGAATGGCTATTGGTTAGCGCTGAATGAGGAACCAGACATCCCTCGCAATGAAATTGCTCACTCCTATACACACATGGCCTTCACTATCACAGAAGAGTCATTTGATGAGTGGTATGCTCATTTGGAAAAGCATGGCGTTACCATTTTGCATGGACGGGATCGTTCGGAGCGGGATAAACGCTCCATTTATTTCACCGACCCTGATGGGCATAAGTTCGAATTGCATACAGGCACTCTCCAGGACCGTCTCGCCTATTACCGGGACGATAAGCATCACATGACCTTTTTTGAATAATCGATGATGTTGCCCATTTCTTCATATACTTTTCACAAAATCACAATAGTTCCAAAGATTCAATTCCCTTCGTGAATGCTATAATCTATAAAGCACTTATGGCCTATTCCTTTCATGAATAGGCCCGTTTTTCGTAAAAATTTGGAGGGATTTTATGTTTGGTAAGCGTGGCGCTCAAACCGTTACCGCCTCAATTCAAAAAAGCGATGTCCAAATGCCCGATCAGCTACAAGGAAAAGTGCATTTTTTGCAAATGAATCAGACAGACCTTGATCGGTTGAAACAAATTGAACCACTCTTAACAGAACACCTAGAGGCTATTACAGAGCGTCATTACCACATGCTTCGCCAATACTCCCATCTTATGCAGATCATCGAAACGCATACGACGGTTGATCGATTGGCCGTATCCTTTCGTCACTATTTGCAATCGCTTCCACATGCAAAGCTAGACGACGCCTATGTAGCCGGACGTAAGAAAATCGGAGAGGTCCACAGCAAGATTGGACTTGCTCCAGAATGGTATACAGGCTCTTACTTGCGGGTCTATGAGTATTTGATTCCCGCAATCGTCAACACCTATTCGAAACGTCCACAAGAACTTTCTTCCGTCCTGTTGGCACTCATGAAGATCATCACACTTGATTCGCAAATCGTCCTCCAATCGTATCAGGAGGACAATGATTTCAAAGTCATTGATCGTCTGGGCGAAGTTCTGGAGTTAGTGATTCAGATCGATAAATTCAAGCATGTGCTGGACACGATTGAGGATACGACCGAGGAAGCCGGCAATGTGGGATCTGCTGCCGAGCAACTAAGCGAATCTGTGCAAAAAGTGGCTCAATCAGCCGTCTCTGTCGCAGAGAGTGCTTCCACCACCATCGAGCAAGCGACGATCGGCAAGGACATTATCCAAGAGTCATTGACCAGCTTTCTTTCCATGGCAGATGAATTCCAAGAGATGCAAACAAAAATTTCGCAGCTAATGACATCCATTGCAGAAGTTTCCCAGATCGTCCAAGTCATACGCAATATTGCGGATCAAACCAATCTTCTTGCATTGAATGCGTCAATTGAGGCTGCGCGAGCAAACGAACACGGCCGCGGCTTTGCTATCGTGGCAGATGAAGTACGGAAGCTCGCCGAACAGACCAAGCAATCCGTGCAAAGCATTACAGCGACAATCAACAATGTCCAGAATGAAGCTGTCCAGGTAAAAGAAACGGCCACTCTCATGAGCGACCATTTTAACGATAAAGTGATTCAGACACGTGATGCAATTGGGATATTAGGAGATATTGTGCAAAATATTGAGACTGTCGGGCATTCCACCGGACATATCGCAGCATTGGCACAAGAGCAGTCTGCTGCCACCGATGATATTTCGATGCGCATATCGCAAGTCCAGACGAATATGGAGCAGGTCTCTTCGCACGTCGCGAATGTAGGTAAAAACGTCTATGATGTTGGCGCCAGCATTAACAGCCTGCACAAGTTGAGCATCACGCAAACGAGCCACTTAAAGACTAAGCATTACTTGCGAATCGTTAAAACCGACCATCTCTTATGGAGATGGTGGCTGTACAACTTCATGCTTGGCTATCACCACATTGATGAAAAAGAACTCGTCGACCATCATCAATGCCGCTTGGGGATTTGGTATAACGAGGCCCTGAACAATCCATCCGTGAGCACCTTGCCCTCTTTCAAGCAATTGGATACGCCTCACCGACAGTTCCATGAAACGGTTCGGCGAATTTACCACCTCGTCAAGCAAGGAAAACTAGAGGAAGCAGAAGCTGCGTTTGATACGTTAGAAGAAATCTCACAACGCATTCTCCACGTACTGGATCAGTTAGCCAACGAAGTTTCCTAATGCTATTATCTATTCGTCTTTTTCTTGCCCGGCTGCCTGTTGGAGGCAGCTTTTTTTGTTTGGACACGGTTTAACTCAGTGGCGGACAATGGTCTAGTACGAGCGTTGTTTCGCCTGACTCCTTTGGCTTTGGCAACTGACTTGCCAGTTCTCCCTGCTGCTCTTGCTACTCCGACGCCAAACGCTTGCAATGCCCAGACCACAGGATACGAAATCGAGAGTCTACCATTGGACGAACCAGCAAAATTCACTGCTGCAGCATAGTTGCCCGCAGTCAGCCAAACAGAGCCAGAATCTCCAGGCAAGGAGACGGGAACTGTACTTCTGATGACCGTCTGATTCTGAAAACGGATGGTCCCCAGTCCTCCGTAGTTCCCGTAACTGACATCAATATCGGTGTGGATCGATTCAACCGTTCCCCATGCCAGCCCCGATGAACGGCCCACTTTTTTCAATCTGCGCCCGATGCCATATGAACGAATCACACCTGGTACTCTGCCCACTGTTGCATAGCGGGGGGCAAGGAGTCGATTGGAAGTAGGGATACTAATCGCTGCATCCATTCGATTAGCTGCATTTCTCCGAAGCCGAACAAAGCGATACAAGCGCCCGATTCGGTCTCTTCCTGAACGGCCGCCGTCTGCTCCACCAGGCTGGATGGTCTCGGTATAGCCACTCGTATTGTTACGATTCAGGACGTGATTGTTGCTCAACACGAACCGTTGGCCTCCTCGGGCAACGATTAACCCAGCCGTTCCGGACGCTCCCGGGTAGCCGATGCTATATCCCGCAATCACAGGTCTGATTCTGCTGCGATAATTCGTTGCAGAGGGACGTACAGCAGGATGACAATGGCATCGTCCAGAGGTGACAGTTCGAACGGGAACGTATACATGAGTTGGAGTTGTCGCCACCTGTCTTTTGACAAGGACGCAGCTCGGGCAGCTCTTCTTCACGGCGGCACTTGCATTGACAGTATACATCACAATGCAGGCCCCGCCTTTTTTGTTTTTTCCGTTTGCGTAGCCAATCCCGATGCCAATTACACCCGGCATCCGCTTCCACCTTTTGACCAAATGCTTCTTGGCCAGGAGCGCTTCCTGAAAGGTTGCCATAGCACCCCTTCCTTTCTGGAGGTAGTTTGTTTTACATGGTCATCGTATGTAAAACTTGGCCAGCACTGTTGGACGCTTGTCATTGCGGGGAAGCCTTTTTTAAAAACCTCTTGTTCGAGCTATAGTGGTGGGAGGAAACAGGAGAAAACGCTCAGCTTCTAGGTCCACCTGCTGTGAGATTGACTGCCCGGCTCCATGAAAAAAGCGAAACCGCGTCCAATGACACGCTTTTAAGCGTCCACCTCTGAAACACATCGCTTTTTGCACTGCGTCTCGGTCGGAGTCCCAAAGATCTTCGCTTATTTCTCCTGTTTCCTCTACGAGCTGGTGGTTTTTTCAAGAGCTTAAAAAGATGAAAATAAACGAGTAGCTACGTCTGAGAAGGAAATTCCAAGACATAGCGACTTGTGGAGTCCGACTCAGTTTCTGATCGCATTCATTCATGCTGCGTGGAATTTTTGAAGAAAATAAAAAAGACGCAGACCTTCTTCCGTTTTGAGAAGAAGATCCGCGCTTTTTATTTGTAATGGTTGGTAAGTGCCAGATTACTTAGCTGCTTGGCCTTCTTTGAATGCTCTTTGGAAGCTTTCGATCAGCAAGCCATAGTTTGGCATTACTTCTGCATAAATTTGTGCGAACTCTTGTGTATCTGGGCGGTTCCATGTTTTTTGCAATTCGGACATAACAGCGAGTGTATCGATAGGAACTGCTCCAGCTTGCACTACACGTGCGAGTGTAATATCTGTTGCCATTTTGCTCCAGTTACCGGAAGCGTCAATTACAGTGAATACTTTGTAGCCTTCTGCCAGTGCGGACAAAGTAGGGAACGCCATGCAAACGCTGGTCAGTGTACCTGCAATAATCAGGGTTTTCTTACCAGTTGCTTCAACCGCTTTAACAAAGTTAGGGTTATCCCATGCATTGATTTCACCGTTGCGTGGTACATATACATTGTTTGGCAGGATTTCAGCGATTTCTAGAATCAATGGGCCATTTGGTCCACTTGGTACAGAGTCAGTTGTGAGTGTTGGGATATTCAGCAGCTTTGCCACTTTTGCAAGAGCAATCACGTTTCGACGGAGTGATGGTACGTCCATATCCCCTACTGTTTGGAACAGACCGCTTTGGTGGTCGATCAACAAGAGAGCTGCATCATTTACATCAATGACACTTGGTTTTTGCGTTGTCATGATAAATTCCTCCTAAAGGTTTATTAGTTTTGGATTAAGATGGTGCCATATTGGCTACATGACAATCACACCCTCATGACTCTTGTGCAGATTCACTGTGGATCCATTTTTCAATAGAGATAAATATCTTCATTTAAATTATCTCTAATTAAAGATACTAGAACTAGATATTTTAGCACCTCTGGGTCGTTTGGTTTATCACAGGATACTTGCCACAAGATTGTTTGTTTGTGTTATTTATCTTGAATTTAAGATATATTAATTAGAGATAACTGCCAATACCTTTTTTTACCAAACAGGAATTGACTTTTAAATCATTAAATAATATTATTTAAAAAGTCAAATGCTTCAGATAACTAATGAAAGGTGGAAAGATGAATGTCCCTATCAGGGAAATCGGTTGTGATTGTCGGAGGAACCAGCGGGCTGGGTCTTGCTGTAGCCAAATTCTGCGTGGAAAATGGTTGTCAGGTTGTAATTACTGGACGCGATCCGGAGCGAGCTAAGCAAATAGCTGCGAGCATTGGGAGCTTGGCAACGGGGATTGGTTTTGATTTGGCGCAGCCGGAGAGTATCGCAAAGGCGGTACAAGATATTGGTCAGGTCGATCATATTGTATTGGCAGCACTTGAGAGAGACAAAAATACCATTGAGCAATACGATACGGCTCGAGCCGCTCGTTTGACCACACTGAAGCTGGTCGGTTATACAGAGGTAGTTCATGCCTTGTTGCCAAAGCTCAAGCGCAGTGTGGAATCTTCTATTGTACTATTCGGAGGTCTTTCCAAGGAGTCCCCATATCTTGGGTCCATGACAATCACAACGGTAAACGCGGGCTTATACGGGTTAATGCGCTCACTTGCACTTGAATTATCGCCCATTCGGGTCAATTCCATTCACCCCAGCCTGGTCGGCGATAATCATACGTGGGTAAATGAAACCGAATATGTGGCGACAGTCGCATCCAAGACGCTGACCAAGCGGATAACGCATACAGAAGACGTAGTCAAGGCAGTTGATTTTTTATTCGACAATCTTGGAGTCAATGCTATCGAGCTGTATGTGGATGGCGGATTGCGGGCGCAACCATTAATGTAAGGCCATAAGAAGATATGGGAAAATCCCTTTATAGCCAATTATCAGTTTTGGTATAATGTAGAGAAACGAATTTGATTGAGTCAAGGCTCAATTGAAACGCCAAGGAAGGGAATTTCTTTCGTGTCTACTTATCTGAATTTGAGTGATCAGCTCCTGCATGAGCTTGGTAAACAAATTGTACAAGGGAAATTGCTTCCGGGCGAATTTTTGCCCAAGGTGGAAGTGCTAAGCGAGCAAAGAGGAGTTAGCCGTACGGTAGTGCGTGAGGCTCTGAAGGGTTTAACAGCTCGCAGGCTGGTTGAATCCACCACGAAGGTTGGGACAGTTGTTCGACCGCGATCTGACTGGCAATGGTGGGACCCCAATGTACTTGTCTGGGCTTCTCATGCCAAAGATAACCAGTCCTTCTTGCTTCAACTGACTGAGGTGCGACTGGCTATTGAACTCGCAGCAGTTGAGCTGGCAGTTGCCAATGCTACCGATAGCGATATCGCCGAGATCGAAACAGCCTATTACAAGCTGGAGGCTTCCATTTCGGATGAGCAGGAATGGGCAAAAGCCGATTACGAATTTCATAACAGCATTTTGCTGGCATCACACAATGTGCTGATGATCAGTTTGGTCAGCATGCTGCGGACGACATTGATAAACAGCAGACATGTTACGATTCCCCGTCTGAAAAATCAAAGAAAGAATACTTCTGAAGAGAATTTTTATGATGAAATCCTGCTGCACAAGGAAGTAATGGAAGCAATTCGTGTACGCGATAAGGCGAGAGCCAGTCAAGCCATGCATAAATTGATAAAACGGGTGGCCCAGCTTATACGCGATTGAGTGTTACGTATGGCTGGGAAGTATCGATGCTGATTCACAGACGATGGCCTGATTCATTTCGGTAAAAATAAATATTATTATATTATAAAAACCGTTCTGATTTTGAAAGGAGTGGAAAAATGGGTATTCCAGTGGTCCGTTTTGAGAAAGAGATGCAGGTTCATTGGGGAGTGGTAGAGAAAGACGAAATCGTAGTGTTGGCAGGTCACTACCGTACATTGGCCGATTTTTTGAAAACAGGTGTGGAGGAAGCAAAGAAGGCACTGAAAACAGCGGATGCAAGCAGGATTTCTTTTCCCGAGATTACGCTGAAAAGTCCTGTTACGGAGCCGGCTCGCATCATCTGCCAGGGTGCCAACTACGTTTCTCATCGGGCGGAAGCAGGTCTTTCCGTGGAGCGCCCTCCCTTTAACATGATTTTTACCAAAGCCGACAGCTCATTATGCGGAGCGGATTCGGACATCATGCGCCCGAAGCATGTCAAATTGCTGGACTATGAACTGGAGCTTGGGCTCGTCTTGGGCCAGGATATCAGCGGGCCTCTCCAAATTTCAGATGAAAATTTGCATGAGTACGTAGCAGGGCTCGTGATTGCCAACGATGTATCGGCACGGGATGTCCAGCTTCCCCAAGGCCAGTGGCTAAAAGGAAAAAGCTATCGCACGTTTTGTCCGACAGGGCCGTATTTATACTTGCTGGAAAAAGACGAGATGCCATCTATCCATGAGCTGGACTTGAAGTTATGGGTAAACGGAGAGCTAAGACAATCCTCCAATACCAGCCAGCTTTTGTATAAGCCAGCGGAAACGTTGACGGAATTATCAGAGATCATGAATTTGTCCGTAGGTGATCTGATTCTTACCGGGACGACAGGTGGTGTTGCCCTGCATCTCCAGTCAGAGGTGATGGATCAAATTCTGAATCCGTTTGTGCCTGGACAGAAAAAGATGGAGCTGCTGGTTGAAAGTCAAATGGGCAGTAACAAGTATTTGCGGGATGGTGACATCATTCGTTGTGAGATCAAAAGCGCCGATGGCTCAATTGATCTTGGCATCCAAGAGAACCAGGTACGCGCACAACAACCATAACCCAAAATCGGGAGGGGTAGCGTGATGATTAAAGCAATCAGACTTGGATTTGCGGAGTTTGCCAGCAAGGATGTGGAGAAAATGGCCTCCTATTATACGGAGGCAATGGGCTACAAGATCACGGATCGCAGTGAGAATGGAAGCGTCTATCTGAGCAATGGGCTGGATCATCACAATATTGTGTTGACTCCATCCGATTACAGCGGCATTCTGCGCTACGGCTATCAGTTGGACAACAAGCTGTCTTTAAAGGAAGTACAGGAACAGCTCAAGCAAAAAGGAATCCATTCTGTCCTGAAAGCGGATGCGAAGCCAGGCATACCGGAATATCTCGACTTGCAGGACCCGGATGGGAACCAGGTGCAGTTGTATGCCCAAATGGAGCTGACAGCCCCCGGATTTGGAACCTCGGGTATCGTTCCGCTCAAGCTAGGCCACATTGCTTTTTATGCCAAGAAAGTGAAGGAATGCGTATCGTTCTATGAAGAGGCTCTCGGCTTCTGGTTTACGGATAAAATTGATGAAAATTTCTGCCACTTCATGACCTGCAATACTGATCATCACGTCATCAACATCGTGGCCTCCCCTCATACTTCCAAAATGCATCACATCGCGTTCCAGTTAAAGGATGCAAGTCATCATTATGCTAGCTCAGATGTTTTGGCAAGGAACGACATTCCTGTGCTTTGGGGGCCGTCTCGTCATACTGCCGGACATAATATTGCGACGTACCATTACGACCCTGATCAGAACGTGGTGGAATTGTACACGGATATGGATGTGTATCTCCCTGAGCTCGGTATGTTCGAGCCTCGTCCCTGGCACAAATATTTGCCACTCAAGCCGAGAGTGTGGGAAGGACTGAGTTCATGGGGCACTGATTTTGAGTTCAATTTAGGGGATGTATGAATTCAAGCGTGAAAGACAGCAAGATGCTGTTTCTGGTGCATGCGGTCGACCGGGGCGAGAATGGTGAGGATCGCCTGAGATGGTACAAGGCGCACAGGGAACACATGGCCCGTATCGAAGCTTATAACATCCAGATCGTGATGGCTGGCCCGTTGGTGGAAGAACAGCACGGCGAAACGATGATCGGAAGCTTCCTGCTGATCGAAGCGGAAAACAAATCATATGTGGAAGCTTTTATACACGATGATCCGTTTTATGTAAACGAGGTCTGGGAACAAATCAGCATTCACCGCTTTTTGCAACGAATAGGCTGAACAAATGAGAGGGGCTGTCTACGAGCTTTCCTGTTTATCTGATTTATTAATGCCATAAAAGATTGAAGAATGTGAACAGCTACACGAGAGAAGAATATTTCCAGACGTAGCGACTTGTGGAGTCCTACCGAGCGGAGAAGGGATTCGCGGGCAAGAGAAACGCAACCGTGCCCATACGACGTAGCGGCTACCACTTTTGCGTTTCCCCGCGAATCCCTTCGGAGCGGACAGTCTTAGCCCTCAGCAGGACGGAGCCTGGAGCCTAGACTGGAAATATTCTTCTCTCCACCACAGCCACGTTTCCAACGCAAAACCGCCACCTCCTGTTTAACCAAGAAATGGCGGTTCATTGTTTGATGAGATTAAGACGCTTCCGAAACAGTTACATTTGCCGGAGCAGTCTGAGTTACTTTTTTATTCGTATGAACGAGCAAAATGTTCAAGATAACTGCCGTCAAAGAACCTGTCACGATACCATTTTGCAGCATCATTTTTGCCAACGTAGGCAGTTGATCAAACATCGTCGGAACCGCAGCAGAGCCTAGTCCAACAGCGATACTGCAAGCAGCGATCAGCAGATTTTCGTTTTTGTTCAGATCAACCTGCGAGAGAATATTGATACCAGATGCAACAACCATCCCAAACATGGCAATCATCGCTCCACCCAATACCGCGTTAGGAATAACCGTTGTCAAAGCAGCCAGCTTCGGCAGTAAGCCGAGAACAACGAGGATTCCACCGGCACCAATCATCACATCACGCGATTTAATGCCAGTCAAGGAAACCAGACCAACGTTTTGCGAAAAAGCCGTGTAAGGGAATGCGTTGAAAATGCCGCCAAGTACAATTGCGACCCCTTCCCCGCGCAATCCTTTGACTACATCTTGATCTGTTACTTTTGTATCCGTCACTTTACCAAGCGCAAAGTAAACGCCTGTGGACTCAGCCATGCTGATGATGTTGACGAGAATCATGGTAACAATGGCCACAATACTGAACTGTGGTGTACCGAAGTAAAACGGTTCAACCACGCTAAACCAAGAGGCTTCCACAACATTCGCGAAGCTGACCATCCCCATCATGTAAGCAACAGCCGTACCGACAATCAAGCCGAGCAATACCGAAATCGCACGAATAAATCCGGTAAAGAAACGATTAATAAGCAAAATGATAACCAGCGTTCCTAAAGCCAAAAGCAGATTGTGCGGTTGTCCAAAGTCTGGCATGCCTTGTCCGCCAGCCGCGTTGTTCATCGCAACGGGAATGAGTGACAGTCCAATGATCGTAACGACCGAACCTTGTACAACGGTTGGGAAAAAGCGCAGCAGCTTACCAAACAGTGGAGCTGCCAAGACAACGAATATACCCGATATAATGATGGCACCATAGGCGGTCGCTAGATTACTCGTAGACGCAATCGCGATAATCGGCCCTACTGCTGTAAACGTACAGCCTAGCACAACAGGAAGGCGTATCCCTGTATAACGTGTGCCAAGGACTTGCAAGAGCGTCGCGATTCCGCATGTAAAAAGATCGGCAGCAATCAAATAAGCGATTTGCGTAGGAGTCAGATTCAAAGCACCACCGATAATCAACGGTACGACGACGGCTCCTGCATACATGGCAAGAATGTGCTGTAAGCCCAAAGTAACAATCTTATGTTTGGCTAGCATGAGTGAACCCTTACCTCCTATTCATTTTTTGATTATACGCGTGCAGGCTCTTCTTCAATAAAGTGAATGCCTTCTGGTGACATTGATTCAATACGTGCCAATGATTCGATTCGCACGCCAGCTTGCTCCAAGAGACCGCGGCCTTCCTGGAAGCTTTTTTCAATAACAGCGCCAACTCCGACGAGATGAGCACCAGCATCTTTAACAATATTCGTAAGCCCCACCAGAGCAGCTCCCGTAGCCAAGAAGTCATCGACAATCAATACGCGGTCTTCTTTGGACAAATACTGACGGGATACACTGATTTGATACGTTTCCTGACGGGTAAAGGAATGAACAGGAGCAGAGTATACTTCCTCTGTCAGCGTGACAGCTTTTTTCTTTTTCGCGTAGATAAAGGGAACACCCAACGCAAAAGAAGTCGCCATAGCAAAATGAATTCCACTTGCCTCAATCGTCACGACTTTTGTGATTTTTTCACCAGCGAACAGCTCGGCAAAGCGCTGTCCGATCTTCATCGTCAATTGTGGATCTACCTGGTGGTTCAAAAACGCATCCACCTTCAAAACGGATGCCGACAGTACCTTGCCGTCCTGTACGATGCGCTCTTGTAATTCTTTCATCAATTCTTCCTCCTCGGATATGGTTCCGGCCACTTTTTATACCTGTGGCCTGCTGAAATATAGAAAGCCCAGAGCGGACAGTGTCACAAGCGGGCTACGTAACAAACCAACGCCAAGTGAAACTGTCCCTCTGGGCTTTTATCCCTTAGGTGTGACACATCCATGGTGCCTGCGTCGCTCGGACCAGCTTTCTTCCAACCCTATTCTTGGAATAGGAAAGAAAGAGACGGAACCCTAGACGCACTTTCACTCGTAGTCAGGTGATTTACGGTCACCTGGTAGAAACGGTTGGGCCTTATTCCCAAAATTATACGAGCTACCTATATATTTATTTCGAAGTGTAATAGCGAGTATTGACCAAATCTATCATAACTCCCGCGTTGTGAGCAAGCGTTAATTTTTGAAAGTGAAAGGAAGCGCTTACTTGTCCAAATAAAGGAAAGAGCCCTGATTTCTCAAGGGCTCTCGTACTTATCTCTTCGGTTTTTTCTGCCGCATTTGAACGTTGATCTTCTTCCATTTATCCCTTTCAGCGGCTGCAAGCCTTGCATCCTCTTTACGTGCCAAATGGGCCAATTCGCGCTGAAGCTTTAGATAACTGTCAAAGCGTGCCTTTTCCAATGATCCAGCTTGGATGGCAGCTTGAACAGCACAGCCAGGCTCGCGCATATGCTTGCAATCATTGAAACGGCATGTTTCCGCAATGGACTCGACATCGTCAAAAGCACCGCGGAAACCTTCATCTGCCTCCCAGAGCTGCAACTCCCTCATGCCCGGTGTATCGATCATCAGAGCACCACTTGGCAATCGGAACAGTTCGCGATGTGTCGTCGTATGGCGGCCACGGTCATCGCCTTCACGCACGCCACTGACTTTTTGCATCTCCGCTCCGCTCAATTTATTGATCAACGTCGATTTGCCAACACCAGAGGAACCCATTAAGGCAATCGTCTGGCCCTCGCCCAGATAAGGCTCGAGTTGATCCAGTCCTTCTCCCTGCTCGGCACTGACTACGTGAACAGGTACTCCGATTGCGACTGATTCTATCTCTGCCATACATGAATCCAGATCGTCACACAAATCTGCTTTTGAAAGCACAATCACCGGATTGGCTCCACTTTCCCACGCAAGAATGAGATAGCGTTCTATCCTGCGCAGATTTAAATCATTATTTAAGGAATTCACGAGAAAAACAGTATCCACGTTAGCGGCCACAATCTGCTCTTCCACAGTATCCCCAGCTACTTTGCGGGAGAACTTGCTTTTACGTGGAAGAAGTCCGTGGATGGAGGCTTTCTTTTCCTCTGGACGAGCACTGATCACTACCCAGTCCCCGACAGCCGGAAAATCTTCTCGTCCGATAGCTTCATAACGAAGCTTACCCGTTACTTCGCCCAGAAGTTCGCCATGCTCACTCCACAGACGATAAATACGTTTATGTTCGAGTGTGATACGTCCCACACTGTAGCCTTGCTCGGCATAAGGGGCAAAATGATTAGCAAAATACTCATTCCAGCCCATAGATTGCAATACTTGTTGATTGGTTAGTTGATTCACTGCGGATTCCCCCTGCAATTGGTTAAATATATGGCTATCAGCCAGAACCAGTCACAGTCGAATCCTCATTTGGTGAACGGTATTACTGTTCGCTTGAAAGGAGGATTCCTGTGACCCCGACTACGACACTCTGAACAAATTTGATGGCTACCATAAAACATCTCTCCTTTAGCAAACCTACCATTCAGGTTTGGAATCATATTTCCCAGTTATTGTACCATAATGAAACAAAATGCAACAGCGTCAATCTCCCCCGCCGCCGCCTCCGCTATCTCCGCCACCACCACTGTCTCCACCACTACCGCTATCGCTTCCGCTGTCATAGCTGTCCCAACGATCATTTGAATCGTGACTTCGATGATGGTGATTGTGAGAGCTGTCTACATAGAAGGCTCCGCCCCCGCTGTCTGAAGAGGAATGAGAGCGCCCACTTCCGCCTTTTGCAGCTTTGGACGCCAAGACAAATACTACGATCAAAAACATGATGACGATGACAATGAAGAACTCCATTGTTTGTCCCCGCCCTTCCGCTTTTTTAAGGTTGTTTACCTAATTTAGTATAACATAGTATGGCTGGAATAGGCTGGGGGCGTAGAGGGTGATTCCTTTTCATCCGGCAAAATGTCCAGACACAGGTGCGATCGCCAAAATGTTTTCCAACACAAATACACGATACGCCTTCCTCCTATAACAGTATGCTTTCAAGCTCCCTTTGTTCACATCGATTTGCACCACACGAATCGTACGCCTGCTGGTCTCTCCATCCTTCTTCAAATAGATGATCTCCACTGCTTGCTGCCTCGCTGCGTACCTTCTCAACTCCTGAATCATCAGGCTGTCACCACCACAAAATGTGTCTTCTTGTTGTTGAAATCATAATACCAAAAGAGAACGCTTGTTCGCAAGTTTTGATTGCAAAAACCAACGATTGCCTCAACAAAAAAGCATGTGCCCTAAAAAAATGGACACATGCCTTATGCTTGTTACACTGTATATGTGACTCAGCGCCTTCTAAGCGCACGTCCGAACACAATGAGAATCGGTGCCAACAAGATAGCCGCCGCAACCAGCGAAGCGCGAACCGAAAAACGGGTCCCGATCCATCCGACAGCCGGACCACCTGCCGTTTGTCCCAAGGCATTGGACTGGCCCATCATCGACAGAACCGTCGCTCGCACACTGCTCTCAATGTTCAGATTCAGCCATGTATCATACAGCGGACTGCTTAATGACTGAATCACACCGATCAACAGCAATGCTACTAACGCCCAGCTAAAGCTAGGGGAAAAGGCAAAAGCAATCATCGCTGCTATTTTGAGCCCCGTCAACGTGAACATGCCCACAAGGACAACCCTCTCATTGTTCACATCCAGCCTTTTTTCCACAATGCCTACAACGATGAGACCGAGTAAGCTTGCGAGTGCGGCAATGATCCCGAACCACATTGGCATCGAAATAGCAGCGAGCTCTGGAAAGCCAATTTCAGCGATCAAATGCGCTTCCCACAAACGGTCATACCCTTCAGAAGCTGCACCCGTAAATAGCGTCACGAACAAGATCAGCATCAGAATCGGCTGACTGCGAATCACCTTGGCACCAGAAGTCCACGTCTGAATCATTTCCTTCACGTGGGAAGCACCTTGCTCACGCTCACGAGGAACAAAACCAGTCTCCTTCATGAACAGAAACAGAAAGACACCAAGCCCCAGATACATGAGGCCACCTATAAGGTAAGGCAAATGGGGAGCGAGTGTTGCTAATGCCACACTAAGTGCAATCCCGAGCAGATTCCCAAACAAAGAGTAGCGCTTGGCCTTCATGAAAATCGTACCAATCTTCTCTTCTCCGACCTCATCCACAATCCATGCAGTATCCGCTCCACTGATAAACGTATACCCGAGACCACTGATGACTTGCGAAAACAGCACCAAGCCGAAGACAGAAAACACTGGTACCCAAGCATCAAGCGCGGGAACGATCCCCTGCATCGCAAATCCGATTCCTAGCAAAAACATCCCGATAATGACGGAGCGACGGCGACTGTACGTATCCGCCACTACACCTGTTATCCCTTCAAACACCAACACGGATAACTCCAATACCGTCCCAATCAATAGCAATTCAAACGGGTTAAAACCAAGTGTCACAATATAGTAAAGCGCATAGGTCGTGAACATGGTCGTATTGGCCAGGGAAGTCAAAAAACTTTTGATCATATATACTTTTGTCGCATTCATGAACATGGAAGCAGTATCCACCTTTTTTTAGGCAGATGACGCGTTCCGTTTTCACATACTGATCGTTACTCTACAATCCTCTACTGTGCAAAATGCGTACGCGTCATGCTGCCACTCTTATTTTTCCTTCCTCTGTACTTGCTTGCTCTGAATAGTGTTTTTAACATGTGATATACACCTCCGAAAGTAATTATAGCTATTATAAAATCATTTCAATTCCCACACAATGGAAAAAAGCTCTGCAGCATGATTGGATACACTGCACAGCTTTTTTAAGAAGCACTTACGCTTTTTTTCTAAACAGACCAACGATGGAGATCAACAACGCCAAACCAGAAAGTACCAATGGCAAGGTATTGTTGCTGCCTGCACTCGCCGCTTCCCCGGCAGGAGCGGTTGCCGGCTTTTGTTCTTGTCCATGCTCATGCCCTGCTTCCCCTACACCAGCCTTAATGGTAGTGACAGACGCTGGTGTTTTGGAATCCTTGTCCCCTGTCCATTCCACAACCTCGCCATTTGCATAGGTCTGATAAGCCTTCCAAGCCAATTGACCCTCTTCTTTCGGGTTTGCACCGACAAACGTGAACTCTTGGAATTCATGCGCCTTGATTCCGCCTTCTGTTGCTGTCCACACAAGCGCTGTGTTCACACCGTCTTTATCTTTTTCGAACTCGTAGGTCCAGCCAGGAATCGGTTGTACGGAATTTACCTTCACACCTGCTGGGAATTCCAGCTTCACTTTTGTTGTGTTAACGTCTTTTTCTACTGGGACACGCACGGTGTATTTTTCATAGGAGCCTGTAGTAGCCTCTTTCGGATATACGTTCACATGTGCTTGTGCTGCTGTCGCCAACGTCAAAACTGCACCTGCTACCAGTACACTGCTCATCCATTTTTTCATTTTCATCATATGAAATCCTCCCTAATTTGAATCTGTTTGAATCACTGCCTGATTATTTGTCGTAGCTGTCGGGTAGTTGATCTGGCTCATCCAAAGTCCAGCCAGAATAGCGATAATCCCGAATACAATCTCCCAACGCAAGTAAGCAGGCTGCAAGGAATTTTTCGTCCGCCAGCGTCTCGTTTGCCTAAAGGCAAGAAGTAGCATGAGGCAGACACTTCCTATTTTTCCGTATAACAGATAGCTCCATGCCGTTGCACTCTGGAAAACGTTCATGACATCCGTCTGCACGATGAGCATGACAACACCCGTCACGACGGCAAGCACTGCCGCAACAGCAACTGTCTGCAAGAAGAACCTCTTGAACGACTCCTGTCCTCGTTCAGCCGCTTTGACTGTAAGAAGCAAGTACACAAGTGCCCCCATCCACACAGCGACCGTCAACACATGCAACAGTCTCAGCAAAATGGACAGCCAGACTGGAGCAATACCCCATGCATGACCACCAAAAGCTTGTGCGCTAATCACGATCACCCAGATTCCCACATACCATCCGGACACCATATTGGGGATCGCGATCAATAACAGTAGTACAAAGGACACCAGCAGCATGATCGCAAACGGAGACTGACTGAGCAAGTTCCCGTCCATCTGCCATAGTGCTTGCGTAAGTGATACAGCGGATAACGCTTCGTCATACAAGAACCACAAAAATATAAGTCCGATGATCGCCAAACTCCATCCGATTTGTCTGCCAATCCCGATGAGCTGGGCAAGGGAAGGCAAGCCATGACGCTGTGCTGCCCACGCTACCAGATACAAGCCCCCACCTATGAGGATAATTCCTTGTGCCAAATAGCGGTACATGATCAAGTAGCTTGAATCTGCTTTTTGCTCATTGGGCGGAACCACGACCGCACTTTTTTGTCCGATGGAAAACGTGAGCTTCTCTTCGATCGGATGTCCGTCCTCGGAAACGACAGATACGATAACCGAATACGTTCCTTCAGCCAAATCACTTGGCAGTTTCGCATTTAGCTGCGAGGCATCACCTGGCTGCAATGTCGGCCGCTCTAGTTTTATTTCCTTGCCATCCCAGTCAAATAGACGCACGTTGACAAAATCGGGCTCCAATGTTTCGGTAAACCGCGCAGATATTTGTCCTGGATTCGCCTTCAGTACCTCACCATCTTGCGGTGAGCTGCTCATCAAGCCAGCATGGGCGTAAGCAGTTGTCATACCCGTTGTCAGGACAAGTAAGAAGGCGAGCAAAAACATAACCGCATAGTGTCTGATGTTGTATGTCACCCTATCACCTGCTTCCTTATTTCGTACTTAATCCTATCAAAATAGTACGAGAATCTATATGGCTCCATCGGGCTATCTGATGTGGCAAAGTGTTGAAAACAAAAAAAGGCATGAGCGGTAATTCTCTCCGATCCACGCCTTTTCAAACTGTATTAGGATGATCTTACCGTGCTTTGTGCGAGAAATTCCAGGACGAGTTGGTTGAATACCTCTGGTTGATCCATCGGTGGGATATGGGCTGAGTCAGGCAGGATGACTTTTTGTGCGCCTGTAATTCGTTCAGTCAACACATCGGCGATCTGTAGAAAATCGGGATAATCCCGTGCTCCTGCAAGAACGAGTGTTGGGGCTTTAATGTTTTCCAAACGCTCGATTGGTGAGGGAGATAACGTTTCCAATCCAACGCCAAACTCCGGCAACGAAAAGGCGTGTCTGTTGATTTCTTTAAAGCGGTTTCGTGCTTCGAGAGCTTGCTCATTTACCGGTTGACCAGGACCGTCAAACCACATTTGTGTCGTCATTTCCAACGCTTCCTCTGTCGTGCCACGCTGACATACTTGATTGAACCGTTCCACATCATGTAGCCTTTGTTCACTTCTTGGGTGACCAAACAAGCCGGATGCGACTAGAATCAAGCTGCTCACCATCTGCGGATAAGCAAGGGCGAACTCCTGCGCGACCATTCCCCCAAACGAAAGCCCAGTCACATGCGCTTTTTGAATACCAAGCCCCAGCAGAACTGCTTTCACGTCGTCATACAAGGTAAAAGGAACGTCAGTCGCCAGTGTTTTACCGAACCCGCGGATATCAAAGCGAACAACCTTATACGTCTGTGCGAATGCTTGTAGCTGGTCATCCCATAGCCTTGTATCCAGATTGAAGCCGTGGATCAATAAGAGCGGTTCGCCTTCCCCTGCTACTTCATAGTAAATACGTGCGCCATTGGCTTCGAGAAAGCCAGTTTGTACAGCCTGCTTTTTTTCCATTTTTTCTCACCTCCCCCTCACTATCTCACCCCGGATTGTCGCTTGTCTATGTATTTTATCCAATGACGCCTGTACGTAAAATCTTGATCTCGACATCCACATCAAATTTCGCCCTTTTTATGATTTCCCGACATTCATCTTTGCTCAATATCTTCTTCCCGTTCTTTTGACTGGCTATATTGTAAATTTCCCCAAATCCTACCGGGTCTACATCGTGCTTTCTGAACTTCTCCAGTAAATGTTCCGTCTCTTTTTTAACCGCCAGTTCGATTGCTTTTTGTACCTTATTCAACTGCTCAGGCTTTGATAAATCGATTTTTTCAGCCATTTCCTGAATCTGCGCTGCCATCTTAACCTTCACAGAAAATCTTGGTTTCTCCAAATCCAGAACTTTTATTTGCTTTTTGCTTGAGATATGTTCAATTACAGTAAAAAGACGCTTTTTATCGAGGGAAATGTTTATTTCCAATTCCCCCTTATTGTAACGCTCCCGTAATATCTTAAGGAAAAATCCCTCCCTTGATGTAATCTCTGCCACCAGTTTTTCATCGCGAAATAATCCAATTTGATTAATATGCAATTCATTCTTTACTCTTTCGATATAAGGCATCACGGGATCTTTCCCGATGGCATAATAATCTTTCATGTACTCATGAAGTTTCGAGGAGATCATATTCTCTCCTTCGACGTTCTGCCGTATGGCTTGATACAGGTAAATTCCAATGTTGCTGTTCTCGGGATAGCGATGTGTCAAAATATCATATGCTCGTCCTTTGGCTACCGTTAAATAGACATTGCTACCGACTGAGGCATCACGCGTTAAGTTTTCCACAAGAGAAAGGATTCCTTTACGTGCTAATTCATCGTGATAGACTACGACGCGTATTTGACCGGCTACAATTTTTTTGGAAGACTCCCTGTTCTGTGTAACGGTAAGTCCTTTACTTGTATGCGCTGTGCCAGAAATCACAGTGACCAACTCACGTGCCTCCGGGTCAATTTGATAAAATACCGTGGTACCTAGCAGCTTTCCATCTTTACTCAGATCGTACCCTACCGCAACCGCCAGGCCCAATTTTTCTAATACGTGCTGCTCCCCACAGCCGTTCAATAACACGACGACTACTAAGCAGGAAACAAGCAATCGTAACCTTTTCATGTCCGGACCGCTCCCCTCCGAAACAGCCGAATTACTACATAAAGCACGATGGGATAAACAAAAATGATATAGAAGCCTACACCACCGAAAATATCCGTGATGAGATTAATCGACTGGCGAGTTTCCAAAAAATTGCTAGCAAAAAACATGACACCAACAATCCCAATAAGTGCCATTCTCTCCTTGAGCCCACTAATATGGTGAACCCCTCGCATGGCTACCCATAGGTTCATCAGCAAATTATCTAGCATGATGAGCATCCATAGTGAGATGGACACAAACTCAAAACGCTCCAAAAACGGAAACTCTACAATTTTCATCATCATTAGCGTTGCCCAGATAAGTTGCTTAAGCTGTTCCCCTTGAAAGTACAAGAGTGTAACCAGCATGACTACCACATACAAGCAGGTGGTCATGAACAACCCACCATGTACATACCGCGATAGCAATTCCTTTTCCTTCACAAATGGATAGATGAACAAAATAATCTCAAATCCGATGATGGAAAAAGACATCTTCTTGGCACCGTCCATAAGCTGTACAAGATCATGATGAAAGACTGGCTGCAATAAATGAAAATCGGCATATTGCATGGGGTAAATCATGAGCAGTAGCTGCAAAATCGTCAACCCGACAGAAAAAAAGCTAATGCCAGCCAACACCCGAATGCCACCCGTCACTCCATAAACGGCCAGGCAAAGCAAGGAGGCATTTAATAACCAGGAAGGCACTTCTGGAAACATCCACGACTGAATAATCTCGATGTACCCTCTCAAGATAGTTAAGGCAGAGCCCATGATATATACGATAAAGATGAAATTAAGAACGCGTGCTGGCCATTTTCCAAATACACATTGATGAATGTCATACAAATCCATGTCTTTGTATTTCGCTAATATTTTTAGCATGAACCACGCTGCTATATGGGTCATAATGCCTGCTAGTATGACCGCAATCCAGGCGTCTTGTTGTACCCTATCATAAATAAAGCGTTGTACGCCCGCTATGCCGATTCCAACCTGATTGCTATGAACCATAAATAGCGCGAGCGATACGCTGATAGCCATATGACTATTTCGACGAAAAGTGGACTGTGACATTCACATTCAACACCTAACTACTGAACTGGCCTTTTTTTCCCGACTTCATCAGGCATACGGGTATTGTCAGGAGAACGTGTCAAAACCGGACGCTTGCCGAGAGAGGAAAAAGGTAACCGGATCAGACTGTTTTTAAAATCCTGCAAGCGAAAAGGAAAGAAGGGTAGAAAAAACGGACGTCCCAGACTTGATTGACGTAAGATGTGTATCAATAGAAAAGACGCGCCAAGCATAATACCAAAACCGCCCCAAATCCCGGCTAACAGGATAATCGGAAAGCGGAGGATACGCACGGCCGTACTCATCATGTAGGAAGGAAAAGTAAAGGAAGCTAATGCACTGAGTGCCACAATCATGATCAAAATGTTACTGGTAAAACCTGCTGCAACGGCTGCCTGTCCAATTACGATACCGCCGACGATCCCTATCGTTTGCCCAACTTTGAAAGGAAGTCTTGCTCCAGCCTCTCGCAAGAATTCAATAATCATCTCAAGCAGCAAAGCTTCAAATAATGGGGGAAAAGGTACCTTGGAACGAGACTTTACGAGCGATACAAGGAGAGCAGATGGAATCATTTCATAATGGAACGTAAGTGCTGCCACATAAGTAGCTGTAAAAAACAGAGAGACAAAAAGGGCCGAGAAACGTAACAATCGAATGAAGGAAGCCATTTGCCACCGGATATAGAGATCTTCATTGGCCTTGAAAAAATCCACGAAGGAACTGGGACCGACAATAGCAAACGGGCTCCCCTCCACAAACACGACAATTTTTCCTTCCAACAGGGCTTCACTCACATGATCAGGTCGTTCTGTTAGGATTAACTGCGGAAAAATAGAGAACGTATTGTCATCAATCAGTTGAACCAATTTTCCACTGTCAATCACGCCGTCTATATCTAGATCGCTTATACGCTGAATGACGGTTTGAACATTTTCAGGAGCAGCCAGTTCCTCCATATAACATATTTCCACATTCGTCATGCTACGTTTCCCAATCGTAATGGATACGTTGGTAAGCAAATCAGTCGAAAGATATCCCTGTAAAACCCCTAAGTTGGTTTCCAATGATTCGCTAAAAGCAACCTGGGGACCGAAAATTTGGGTTTCGACCTGAGCCTCTCCCAAAGAACGACTCGGTATTTTTGCTACGTAGAGAAGAAGCCCGCTCGCCATTCCTTCCATTTGAAGGTAAATCCATCCCCTCACGAGATACTCGCTGACTTGTCTGTACTCCATAGTTTTGGTGACATGAGCAATAGGAACATTCTCCAAAATCGTATCAGGAACGAGCTTTTCCTCAGGTAACCTTTCCAAATAGGGAAGCAACGCCTGTTGGAGAATTACCTTATCAACTAGATAGGGTAGGTAGGCTAGCAACAAGCTATTGGTCCCACAAGAAAGGTTACGAAACACCAATCGCGGATTTCGCATGTGATCCCATAATATTTCTCGCGTCTCGCTAACGGATTCAGAAATCATGTTGGTTGTCATCTTATGTTTACCCCAATATATGGTGTCCCCTTATTATTTTTCCAATGCCCTCGCTCTATTCCCTTTCCAGCCGAAGAGTAAGCTCCCAGACAAAATGAAAACAAAAAAACCGAGACGGAAATACTCCATCTCGGTTCGTTCACCACTATTTATCTGCCGCTCTTCATTTCAGTCCAGTAGCGGTCGTATTGCTGCAAGGTTTCTCCTACATCCACCAGCCATTCCGCTCGGTCAATGTCTGCTGTATCCAGGAAGACCATCTTGTTGGAACGATATTCTTCACTGTGCAGTGGGTACGCTTTTTCGTTCGGGTTGCTGTAGCCGATGGACTCGTAGTTTTTCACACTGACCTCTGGGTCCATCAGGTAGTTGATGAACTTCTCAGCCATTTCCTTGTTCTTAGCGCCTTTTGGAATTGCCAGCGTGTCTGCCCAGATCGTTGCGCCCTCTTTCGGAATGACGTACTCCACATCTGGATTTTGTGCGTGAATGAAAGCGGCGTCTCCGGACCAAACCGTTCCAATCCATGCTTCTTCCGCAATCATCTTTTGCTTGATGTTGTCTGTATCAAAGGCAACAACATTCGGTACTACCTTTTTCAAATCAGCAAAGGACTTTTCCAGTTCCTCTGTGTTCGTCGTGCTATTGGAGAAGCCGTTCTTGATCAGTGCCATTCCCATAACCTCACGCGGGTCGTTCAGCATGATGACACGGCCCTTGTAAGCTTCATTCCACAGATCGTTCCAGCTTGTCGGGGTTTCTTTTACATATTTCTTGTTGTAAGCGATCCCGGTAATTCCCCATGTATATACGAGTGAATACTTGTTTTCTTTGTCAAAAGGAGGTGTCTTGAACGTAGACACGATATTGCCCATGTTCGGAATGTTGGCTTTGTTCAACTCTTCCAGGAGGCCCAACTGAATCATAGTGCCTACCATGTAGTCGGAAGGTTGAATCAGGTCGTAGCCGGATGCACCCGCTTGAATTTTTGCCAGCATTTCTTCGTTGCTGCCGTATACATCATAGTTAACCTTGACGTTGAATTTTTGCTCAAAATCTTTGATGACGTCTGGGTCAAAGTTGTCTGCCCAGCTATAAATATTCAATACTTGTTGCTCTTGCTCAGATGACGATGAGCAGCCTACAGCAGTCACCGCAAGTACGGCGGTCAAAGCGCCGATCATCAAGGACTTGAAACGTTTCATTTTTTCCTCTCAACCTCCAAATCAGTTATAGGATTGCTTTTATGAAATCTCCATGATGTATCTAAAGGATGGATTGATTATTTTTCGAATCTTTGCGGCGGAAAATCTCGGCTACCACAACCAACAGGACTGTACTCACGATCAAAAGTGTCGAGAGTGCATTCACTTCTGGCGAGACGCCTCGTTTGACCAACCCGTAAATATAGAGTGGCAATGTGGTCGAATTCGGACCAGCCACGAAGAACGAAATAATGAAATCGTCCAGCGACAGGGTAAACGCCATCAGGAAGCCTGCGATAATCCCTGGCATGATCAGAGGCAGCGTCACATAGCGCAATGTCTCCCATGGAGTTGCTCCCAAATCTTGAGATGCTTCTTCCAGTTCTTTGCCCATATCAGCCAAACGGCCAGAGATAATGACCATCACATACGGCATGCTAAACGTAACGTGAGCCAGGATCAGGGTCACTTTCCCCAGCTCCATCTGTACCTGGCTAAACAGCACGAGCAAAGCTAACCCCATCATGATCTCCGGGATGACGATCGGCAAGTACATCAGCCCGTTGAAGATATTGCTCCAACGAATCGAATAATGCTTGACCGCCAACGCGGCAGCCGTACCCAAAACCGTTGCAATAACGCTGCTGATAACCCCAATCGTCAAGCTGTTCATCAGCGCTTGCATGACCTGCCTGTTTTCAAACAAAGAAACGTACCACTTCCACGTAAAACCAGTCCACGTAGCGTTGATCCGTGAATCATTGAACGAATAAAGGACAAGGATCAAGATTGGCAGATACAAAAAGACCAGCATCAGCCACGAGTATCCAGATAGTGCGTTTCGACGTAATGTTTTCATGCTGATCCCTCCTTTGTCTCGCTCGCTTTGGTAGCGCGGAAATAAAGAAGAATCAACAGCATGGACAATAGCATCAGCACGATGGACAAGGCAGAACCAAACGGCCAGTCACGCGCAGACAAAAATTGATTTTGAATGACGTTTCCGATCAGAGCCGATTTCGCTCCTCCCATGACATCCGGAACGACGAACATCCCGATCGATGAAACAAATACGAGGATCGAGCCAGTGACGACACCTGTCTTGGTCATCGGCAGAGTCACATGCCAGAAAGCTTTCCAAGGGGTTGCGCCCAGGTCATACGCTGCTTCCAGCTTACGACGATCCATCTGCTCCAGCGACACATAAATCGGCAGTACCATGAACGGCAAGAGTGTGTACACCATCCCGAGCAGGACAGAACCCGAATTGTACAAAAGCGGCAGCGGCTCCGAAATAATGCCCAGCGATTGCAGGAATGTATTAATTACACCTTGCGAACGCAGGATGATTACCCAAGCATAAGATCGGACCAAGAAGTTGATCCAAAACGGAATCATCACGAGCAAAAGCCATATTTGCTGCGTCGATTTTTCCAGCCGTGAAATGTAATACGCTAACGGATAGCCGCACAAGATCGAAAATACCGTTGTTAGAACCGCCACGACCAGCGTATCCCCAAAAATTTGACCATACAGCGGATCGAAAATACGGATGTAATTGTTCAGCGTAAACTCATAGACAACTTGCCCGTACGTGCCTCTTTTGAGGAAAGACAATATGGCGATCATAAGCATAGGCAGGACGAAAAGCGCACCCATCCACAAAAGGGCGGGAAGCGCGAGCAGTTTTACCGGCTTCTTGTTTAACAAGGAAGAATCACCTCGTCCGTCTGTGCCCAGCCAATGGCCACTTGATCTCCCACCTGCCAGTCCAGACCGTCACCTGCGTACTGGTGTGCCATTACGGTCATATCCTGCCCCTCGAGGCGGATAAATACCTTGCGCAAATTGCCGAGGAATACCGCGTCAGCAATAGTGCCCAGCTTCTTGTGCTTGTCCTTGTCCGAGTCAACCGGGTACAACTTGATCTTTTCAGGACGTACGGCTGTATTCGTTCCGTTTTCCCGGAAAATGTTGTTTTCCCCAATAAAGGTAGCCACAAACAGGGTTTGCGGGGAGTTGTAAATCTCTGCTGGAGAAGCAATCTGTTCAATTCGTCCCTTGTTCATAACCGCGATGCGATCGGACATCGCCATCGCTTCTTCTTGGTCATGGGTGACGTAAATGAACGTTATCCCTAAGTTTTTCTGCAAGTTTTTCAGTTCGAGCTGCAAGCTTTTTCGCAATTGATAGTCCAAAGCACCTAGAGGCTCGTCCAGAAGCAGAACGCGTGGGTTGTTAATGATTGCCCGTGCGATTGCTACGCGTTGCTGTTGTCCGCCAGACAGTTGCTTAGGCGTGCGCTTCCGCAATTCTGTCAGTTGGACGTACTGAAGTACTTCCTCCAAACGCTTTTGTTGTTCAGTTGCGTTCACTTTTTTCATTTTCAAACCAAACAGGATGTTTTGCTCCACGGTCATGTGTGGAAACAAAGCATATTGCTGGAACACCATGTTCATATCGCGCTGATACGGTGGCACAGCCTTAAGTGGCTTGTCTTCCAGGAAAATTTCCCCAGTCGTTGGCTGCTCAAAGCCAGCAATCATTCGCAGCAGTGTCGTTTTCCCGCAGCCACTGGGGCCGAGTAACGTCAAAAACTCCCCTTCTTCAATGGAGAGAGAAAAAGAGGGGACGACGACAGTATCTGCAAATCTCTTTTCAATCGAATCCAGATGTATAATTT
This sequence comes from Brevibacillus sp. Leaf182, assembly GCF_001423865.2. NCBI lineage: Bacteria > Bacillati > Bacillota > Bacilli > Caryophanales > Paenibacillaceae > Brevibacillus > Brevibacillus sp. Leaf182. Next base: position 358,418 of record NZ_LMPN02000024.1, read on the forward strand.
TTTTCATTCCGTCATCTCACCATATGTCATTATACTCACAATCTAGGTAACTATATCGTGTATGATACGATTTGTAAACAGTTTCACCAAGTCTGGAATGATTTTTTTGCGGCCAGCAAGTAAGAGCGATTCCTTCACAAAAACAAACAGAGCCAATGTATAAACATTCGCTCTGTTGCGTATTCCTTTTATTTTCTCATACAGAAGTGGATTTCGGTTGAGGCGTGCGATTCTGGTTTTTGGATCTTGCCCCTAGGAAATTCGTCCCAATCACCCCGATAATAATCATCACCGCACCAATAAGATGGTAGTATGCCAGTTGTTCCTGCAAAAAGATGACGCCTGCCACGATGGTAACCAATGTAGACAAATTGTTAAACACGCTAAGTTTGGAAGCTTCCATCTTGGACAAGGCAAAGTTGGTCATAAAAGACGTCATGAGCGAAGACAGTATCCCCAAAAATACAATCGAGATGATAAACGCCGAGCTGGCGAAAGGGGCAAAATACGTCGACAAGGTTCCCTCTGCACTATGGCGAATGACTGACCAGCCATTAAAAAACAAAAATCCGAGCAACGCCACCATATATGTCATGTCTATATAATGAAAGGACTTAGTCATTTTCCTCGCCAGAACACTATACCCCGCTAAAGAAAACGCGGATAACAGGATGAGAATGGTACCGATACTACTCCCTGACCCTGCGCTTACACCCAGCCCCTTCATTGCAAAAATGTACACGACACCTCCTACGGATAAAAGCGTGGACAGCTTTTGCAGCCACGTAGAAGACTCTCCCAAAAAGAATGCCGCCATGATCATAGTAAAAATCGGAACGGTTGCTTGAATAATCCCTGCTTCAGATGAAGTGGTATACACCAGTCCAAACGCCTGAAGGGTAAAGAACAGCACGGGGTACAGCATGGCGAGCGGTATAATCGTGAGCATGTCTTTTGGTTTGATGGACAGCTTGATCCACCCAAACACGATCGGTATGGATGCAGCGATAAATGCCACGGTAAAACGGTGTGCCAAAGTATCAACCGGGTTGGTTACAGCCAGTGCCATTTTCAGAAACAAAAACGACAAGCCGGTAATCCCTGCATTCAGTAATGCCGCAAGAATCGCTTTTTGTTGGTCTTTCATCGTATGTATCTCTCCTACTGGGGACTTTTTACAGACGGCCGTCTTAGGTTAATAGTAATGGGGGATTAATCGTGCTACAATGCAAAAAAGGAGTAACTGTACCGATACAAATCCGGCAGTAAGGGAATGTTTTGGATGCACAAATATTTGCAGCTTCAAAATGAACTCGAAACATTGATTGAAAGCCTCTCCTATCGAGACGGAGACCGGCTTCCCTCCATTCGGGAGCTCGCATCTCGCTACCAATGCAGCAAGAGCACTGTCATCCGCACTTTGGATGAGCTCGAAAAGCGTCACCTCATCTACTCAGTCGACCGAAGCGGTTACTACGTCGTGAAAAAACAAAAGAAGATACAACCCGCAGATACGTCCATGATCGATTTTGCGACCTCTGCTCCCGATCCTGACCTTTTTCCTTATGTCGACTTTCAACACTGCATCAATAAAGCGATTGAAACCTATAAAAACGATCTTTTCATATATGGAACTACACAAGGCTTGCCATCGCTCATTGCCGTCATCGCCAAGCTGCTTGGGAACCATCAGGTTTTTACGGACCCGGGTAATATTTTCATTACCTCCGGTGTCCAACAAGCTCTATCCTTGCTGTGCAGTCTTCCTTTTCCAAATGGCAAAGAAACGATTCTGATTGAGCAGCCCAGCTACCACCTTTTCATTGAAAGTTTGCAAGTACGCAAGCATCCTGTCGTCGGGATCAAGCGCACTGCCCAAGGAATCGATTTAGAAGAGCTGGAGTCTATTTTCAGAACGAAAGAGATCAAGTTTTTCTATACGATGCCTCGCTATCATAGTCCGCTCGGTACGACGTACAGTCGAAAGGATAAACAGCGCATTGTGGAGCTTGCCCAACAGTATGACGTCTATATTGTAGAAGACGATTACATGGCAGACCTTGAGCATGACAGCAAAGCCGATCCCCTCTTTACCTATGATCGCTTTTCTCGCACCATCTATTTAAAAAGCTATTCCAAAATTATTTTTCCCGGGCTGCGTTTGGGTGTAGCCGTTATACCTGACGCGCTTAAGGATTCCTTCAACCAGCACAAGCGACTCATGGATATCGACAGCTCCATGCTCTCACAAGCTGCATTGGAAATTTACCTAAAAAGTGGAATGTTCGAGCGTCACAAGCAAAAAATACGCACTTCCTATCAACGGCGTTCCAACCTGCTGATGGCGTCCTTGAACCATTTTGCGGCGAATGAAGAGAATCTGTTCAGCTTTCAGTCCTTTGCGTATCCGGGGATTCATACGCACATTGTTTTGAACGATTCCACCCCGGTCTCTGCTGTTATCGGCCAGCTCAAAAAACGCTCGATCCTTGTGGATGCTACGGACAAAAATTACTTGATGGGCTTTCCGCAAGAAAATATGTTGAAGCTGAATGTGTCCTATGCCAAGGAAGCAGTGATTGAGCAAGGGATTGAGGTGTTGATGGATGTGTTACGCCGCATGCACCGATAACTTATCCGCCTTACGTCGTAGATAAAATCCGACGAGAGTGCGTTATTGGACAACAACGAAATCTCGATAATGGAACTATTGGTTCCAAAATGTTGAGTAACCAGAAAACGATCTACATCGTATTATCAGATACAGAAACATGATTTCCCCCGATGCTTCGCTGGTATTGTTTCAAAATGCATCGATTGCGGTATATCGTTATATAGTAAGTGAATCCCAATCCAAAAAAATTCGTTCCATAGTCGGCCAGTTTGAAGTAGAATCGCATCTATACACATATAATTTGTTGGGCTTACTCGGTGTGATGCTGAGCATTCCAATAAAGCGTAAAAACCTGGTACGATCCGACTCGATTAAGTTGATGACTGGCAGTTAACGATAGAATGACAAAGGAGAAATAGATGTTTCAGAACATTTTAGATTTCTTAATGGAATACGGCTATTTGGGAATGTTCATCCATTCTTTTGCAGACGCAGTCATCTTTCCCGTTCCTGCCTTCTTTCTTCAAGTACCACTCAGCCTCGTTGATCCTTCGCAGGCCTTGTGGATTGCAACGGTAGGCTACATCGCTTGTCTGTTAGGAACACCCGTCGGTTATTTTATTGGTAAAGTACTAGGCAAATCCGTTCTGTACAAACTCCTCAAGAAGGAATGGATTGATTCTGCCACAGCGATGTTCCAAAAGAAAGGCGAAGTTGCGATCTTCATCGGTTCGTTTACCCCCATTCCGTTTAAAGTGTTTACAATCATGTCGGGTTGCTTGAAATTCCCGTTGTGGAAATTGATTGGGTACGCGGCAATTGGACGGGCAGTCAAATTTTACGCAGTCGGCTTTTTGTTTTATTTTTACGGTAAAATGGCAGAAAATATGGTCCATAACGTTTCTCTCTATATCTTTCTCACCGTTGTGCCGCTCATCTTGGTCGGGCTATGGGTGAAGAAAATCATCGCCAAGCGCCGCCAAGTGAAAATGGAAAGCGCCGGAGTCAGCAACGGCATTAATGAGAAAGTCATGAATAAATAAAGACGATCATAAAAAGCAAAGAAACCCCAGATTGAACTGACCCCTGTCAAGTAGACAGGAAATAAAAAAGACACTC